>CAYSQZ010000057.1:0-23424 GCA_964433035.1 uncultured Pirellulaceae bacterium
GGCGGCCTACGAACAGCGCCAAAGAGAATCGAATTTCAACCAGAGCCATCCCGCTTCCTGAATGACCAGTTTGGTTTAAGATTCAAATACGGTGTGGTTGCGTCAAAGGTCGGTCCAGATTTATCGAGTATCGGATTGAGCGGGATCGGAAGTACTGCTTTATAGCGACCTTGGGGGCCGCCATTGCCATCAATTTTGTGGCGCCGAACACAGGAGACTTAGGTCTTGCCGGTAAAGATCTTTGATCTGGCCTCGGCGTTGCTGCCTGCCAAAGTATCAACGTAAGCCGACCCCTTGTCTCCCGGCTTGATTGTCTTTGCCCAGTAGGCGTCCGTCCGCGCGCGGAAACCTTTTAAGCCGCGCGCAGAGCCGCAGGGAACGCAGAGGAAATACTCGTTTGGATGATGTGGGTAGCAGCCACTACTGCTCGTGGTTGGCCGTAATTCTACCTGACAGTTACTGCTATCCTCATAATCAGCAGGGTCCAGCCAAAACGTACGGTCCCGTTTATTGATATGAATTGTTTTGAGTATCAGACGTACGTGGAAACCCAAGCTAATTTCAAGAAAGATGCGGCAGGAGTTTTCGTTAGATCTAACTTTGTCCTGAATCCTCCTTGTGTGTGGACAATTTAACTTTCGACCTTTCAAAAACACAACTTTCATGGCCAAAGATATTGCACAAATAGCTTCTGTAAGACAGAAAGCTCCAGTAACCAAAGATCCTGTGGCGCTGCTGGATTACATCGAGGAGCTTCACACACAACTTCAAGCTGACGAACGCGATAGAGAAATCCAAAATGCGGTTTTTCGAATCTCTGACTTGGCAAGTGCCTCCGAGGACTTGCAGGGGTTTTATGCATCCTTACATGAAATCGTCAAAGACCTAACCTCTGTCGATGCGTTTTACATTGCGCTTTATCATACTGATGAACAATGCATCAGCTTTCCGTACTATCACGACCCGTACGATGACGTTCAAGATCAGGAATCTCTGCCGCTTCGAAATCGCTCGCTGATCCCGGTCAATAAGCTTGAGAACTCGTTGACTTGGAAGGTGATTCGTACCAACGAAGTGATGAGAGTTCGGGCTAATGCTGAAGCAGGTGGTATTGGCAAAAGTGCCGATGATTGGATGGGGATTCCGTTGCGTCGTGACGGGCAGCCAATTGGAGTAGTTTCCATTCAAAGTTATCAAGAAGGTTTTCGCTACACAGACATGGAAGTCGACATGATGATCTTCATGGCCAATCACATTGGCACGGCTCTGCAGCGTCGACGCGATTCTTTGGCGATTGTGCAGGCCAATCTCGATTTACATGCCACTGCCGAAAAACTTGCCAGTGCCAATGAGGAATTGACTTCAAAAATTGAAGAGAATGCGGCGATTACCAAACGGATGCTGAGTATTTCTCACGAGGCGGGCAAATCGGAAGTCGCTACGGGCGTTCTGCACAATGTTGGAAATGTACTCAACAGTATCAATGTTTCAGCAAATCTGGTTCGGGAGTTTTACTCTCAGTCAAAACTTCCATCGTTGAGAAAAACAATCGATTTGATTAATGCGCAGGAAGATTCAACCAAATTTTTCGCAAACGATCCGCGGGCAAAAGCCATTCCACCGTTTTTGGAGGGATTAGTTGAGGCTCTTGAAGAAGAACAATCCAATACGAAGTCTGAGATTCAAAAGCTTATCGAACATGTAAACCACGTAAAGGTTGTCGTTGCAATGCAACAGTCTTTTGCTGGTGTGTCTGGCCTACAGGAACCGGTTTGTCTGTTCAAGCTATTCGACGACGCCGAGTTGTTGCTTTCCAATTCAATTTTTCGTCACGAGATTGAACTTGCGTTGGATTTCGAAGACCTGCCGAAGGTAATGTTGGAGCGACAACGTTTGTTGCAAGTCGTCGTAAACTTGCTGAAAAACGCCAAAGATTCCCTGACCGCGGGACGCATGGAGAATCGGCGGTTGACAGTTCGGGCTCGTCGCGACCAAGAGTGGTTATGCATTGAAGTCGAAGACAACGGCATGGGTATCGCTAAAGATAATCTGGCCAAAATTTTCTCGCACGGCTTCACTACAAAAGAAGATGGGCATGGCTTTGGTTTACACAGCTGTGCAAATACTATTCAAGAGCTAGGTGGTAAGCTCACTGCTAGAAGTGAGGGACTTGGTAAAGGTGCCACGTTTGCCATCCGGCTTCCGTTTGAAGAAGCAAGTGTTGAAGGTTTGAACTAGGAGCGAGGTGAATGATGTTAGCGGACACAAAACGAGTCTTAGTTGTAGACGACAATCAAGCTGTTCACGAAGATTACCGCAAGGTTCTGGAAACCAAGCGAGACCATAGTCTGCTGGATGAAATGGAAAGCTTGATTTTGGGTGATGCTGCTGAATCAGCTCCAAAACCTCAGGGTTGCACTTTTCAGATCGAATCAGCATACCAAGGTGAAGAGGGCTTGAAGTTGGTCAATGACTCGCTGGAAGCCAACGATCCATACTCGGTAGCATTTATCGATATGAGAATGCCACCCGGATGGAACGGAATCAAGACTGCCCAGGAAATTTGGAAGGTTGACCCAAACTTGCCGATCGTGATTTGCACAGCCTACACGGATTATACTTGGGACGAGATCGTAGCAGAATTGCCACGAAGTGAGCTATTGCTGATCCTGAAAAAGCCTTTCGACAATATTGAGCTAAAGCAAATGGCTGCTTCGCAATCAAATCTTCGCAGGCTGGTTGAGCTTTCGGCGCAGGTTGAGGCCTGCAGTAGCTGATTATAACGTCGTAGCGGGAGTTGGTGCTTGCCTGGGTCAAGTCCCGGTTTAATCTCGATGGAAAAGTTTTGGCCGTTTGACGGACTGGATCATCGGTTTGCGACTAGGCGAGTTTTTGACGGCGCATCGTTGCATTGCTCAGCTTCCCTATCTGCAAGCTTCAGGCCACTTTGCATGGGGCAAGGATGGGGCATCGTTAGGACTCGTCAATTGACAGATGCGCTGAGCTGGCAAGATAGATCGTCAGGAGAGTCGCTTTGCGTCTGGTGGGCGCAGGTTATCATCGACGATGCGCGACTTGGTGCGATAAGAACCGCAATCGATTTGCAAAAATGCTGGCTGTCCTGTTCAATGCTGGTTGGCTTGGCTCGCGAAGAATCTACGACCAAGTATCCAAACGATCTCAGCTCGGTGAGAGCCGATGCCACAAAGCTTTGAAAACCGAAGCCGAGCTAGCCTTGAAGAACGTTCTGGCTATGTCTAAAACCAAAAAACAAAAGCAAAGTTCGAGTCAGAGATATCGTCGTTACAAAAAAGTAATCGACACCGCGGTTGATCGGTCGCAGTTTGACTTGAGTGAAATTAAAGCGGCATTCCCGGATGAATATCCCGGATTTATCACCCGAATTGTCCATCAGTTGGAGAAGAAAGGTTGGATCGTCGCTGAGGCAGTTCCCGACTCCAAAACTAAAGCGTATCGCTGGAATTCAAGCCGTGAGTTTTCGGTTTCAAAATGGTTGGACGATAAACTGTTCGGTCATCAGATCAAGGAGTCGCCCGAACAGGAGCGGCCGCGAGAAAAATTGCTCGCCAAAGGTGCTGAGCATCTGGCCACATCTGAATTGGTTGCGATCCTTATCCGTAGTGGCCTTCCAGGAGAGTCAGCCGTCGAGGGTGGTCAAAAAGTTGCCAAGGCTTTCGACGGCCGGTTGGAGGATTTGCCTTTGGCGGGGCGTGCGGAATTGAAAGATGTCAGCCGGTCGGTGGGAACGTTGGCCTATTGTCAAATCATGGCAGGTGTTGAGCTTGGCCGCCGCGTTGCAACTTTATCGGACAAGAAGATCACCAGCAAAATTTGTAGTAGCGGTGACGCGATCCAATTCTGTGAGACGCATTTTTCTCGTTTGATTGCCAGTGGCAAGCAGGAGGAGTTTCACATTGTTACCCTTGATACCAAGAATCAAGTGATCGACACGCATTGCATTACCGTGGGCACGCTAGACGCAAGCCTGGTTCATCCCCGAGAAGTTTTCCGTGCGGCGATCAAAGATTCGGCGAGTTCGGTAATTCTGGTCCACAACCATCCATCGGGAGATCCAACGCCGAGCAAAGAGGACTTCGCAGTCACCAATCGGTTAACCGAGTCGGGCAAGTTGATTGGAATTGATGTCCTGGACCATGTTGTGGTTGGTCGAGCAGGTTCGGTGAGTATTCAAGAAGCGATGTGACCCGGTGTAGTCAAATCATGAACCCGTTTTTACTCTATCGACCAATCGCCATTTTGAGTCTTGGGTTTTGGTTTGACGTTATCGATTGACCAATCGTTTTCCGGGGCCAAGACGGGTTGATTGGTCGGCGTCGAAAATTGAAGTTGCCGTTCAACGGGTTTCTTGCCTTCAAACTCCTCCATTGCCCAATCTCCATTTTCTGTTTTCGATGGGCTGGGTTGTGTAGCAGGCGTTGTCGCTGGTTGAACAGGATTCTGTTTGGTAACTACGTCGTCCATACCCCAGCCTGACGCCGCACCGGTTCCTCCTGTCGAAGGCATCTTCTGGCCGATTTTCGATTTTGGCTCGTCTGGCCCAAAAACGGCTTCGCGTTGCCGCGCGTAATCGTCTTCAATTGGGTCGATTGATCTGTCAGGAATGCGCTGCTGGCCTTGACCAGCACCATTACCACCAGCGGGTCCCATATTTGACATGAAGATAAACGCGCCTACTCCCAGGAGGATCAAAAACAAAAGACTGCCACCTGATTTTCGGCGAGGCGCTTGCTGCTGAGGAAACTGAATGCTCATGGTCGACTCGGTACTAAAGTGAAAGATCAATCGCTTGGCCGGCGCAAGATCGAATTCGAAAAAGCCGTTTTGGGCTTAAGTGGGCCCAAATTGCGTTGACTAAAGTTAGAGCGGTCAATCGATAGTGTCAAGTTTTAGCATGCTAAGCGGTTGTAAAGCGGGGCTTAGTGAGAACTTTGCCGATCCTGGATCGAGAAACGGGCTCAGTACTTATTCGGTAGATGCCATCCGACGATCGCGACGAGTGAGATCAGCGATGATCTTCAATTTGCAGTTGGGGCAGCAATCTCTCGTCCGTGCGACCAGTGCGGGTTCCAAGCTTAAAAAGGCTGAAAGCCTTGGGCTCAACTTTTCTGGCAGCGAAACAGGTTGAAACGCGGGGTCACAGAGATCACAGAGAAAAAATGTGCCCGCCATGACACCGTGTCCGCTGTGCCTACCACCTTCAGGAATTCGAAGTTCTACAGGTGGTCCTGCCAAGCAAGGATCATGCGTAGCTTGCCGCCCGCCAAGCCAAACGTCTACGGTTGTGGTAATCCAAAAACTGGTCTGTTAAAGTTTAACGGTTACGTAGTCCCTTCTTTTCGGTCAGATTTCAAGCACCCGGTAAACTTCACAGATGTTACCCAACTTCTCATCTGGTGTTAAAAGAATCCAAATTTCCGGCTTGTATTGATTGATTTTGTTCTAACGAGTGGCGAACTGTTGCCGATGATATAAACAATCGTATGCGGCAACCCGTACGCCGCTACTGACCCAGGTCAATGTTTGCTGGACTTCAAAGGAAGTTCAGATGGATGTGATTGCCAAGCGAGTCAATTAGGCTCTTTGGAAGTCTCCACAAACAAACTGGGTGTTAAATCGTTCGACCCACAGGGCTATGACATGTCTTTTTCATTCATCCGCACCGGCAACCGAATTAAAAGAAACCTGACGTGTTTTAGCATGTTGGCGGCAATGTCTTTACCGTCGGGGATGGCGATCGGCGACGATTATCCGCCCCAGACAGCAGCTCGAATTGCCAAACGGCCAGTTGCGAAAATGACGCGAGCCAATCCTTCGGTTTCGCCCGACGAATTTAACGGAGTCCATCGGTTACGCAACATCGACATGAACCAGTTCGAGCAAAGCGTAATCAAAATTTGGGGTGAGCGGCTGAGGACATCGACTACTGATGATGGGCGATACGTTTGGGTAGAACTCCCCAATAAATCCCAGAACCGCATGACGATGGTCGTCGATCGTCGAACCGACACAGTTAAGTACGAGGGTGACGAAAACCTAAAAGACAATTGGCACCAGATCATCGAAAATATCGATTCGAAACCGCTGAAAATGATGGACGGTTCGGTTCGTGAAACAAGGCTGATTGACGGGTCGGCCAACCCCAAGAAAACAGTTCAGCAGGTCGGATATTTGGTCGGATCGCCCCAAGGTCAGGATCGTCAAGGTACGGTTCAGCTTCCCTTGGGTTCGTTGCCCCCCGGTGCTTTGGGGATTTCAGCTAAGCCGCAAGAGATCCCTGCGGGAACACAGGGAATCAAGAACCCGATCAAAATTATTCAGGACCCCGAGACCGGGATGTTTCAACTGATAGGTGACTCGGAGGACTTAAAGATCATCGAGGGGATTATTCTCGACATCAACAAACAGTCTCAAGACATCGAGCCGGAAATTGACAGAATCAAACTGGAGAACTTGCAAAGCGAATCGATTGCAGAACTAGTTCAGTCCTTGTACGACGAGAGTGGCTATCCGACGAGCAATGGGCCGGTTCGGGTCTCTCCGTTAGCTGGTTCAAACTCACTGATTGTGGTTGGCCAAAAAGGCGCCATCGAGGCAGTAAAAAGGATCGTTGCCTCAATGGATGGCAGCAGTGCAACACCGGACGCAGGCGGTGGATTCAAAGCGATTCGATTGAAGTATATTTCTGCTGCTGACGCGGCGTTGCGATTGAATACTTACTTCGGGCAAGTGATAGTTGGAGCTGGTGACAACCAGATACCCAGTGATCCAGTTACCGTGATTCCGGATTTTCGCAGCAACACGGTGGTTGTTAGAGGATCGGCAAAGCTGATTCAACAGGCTGAAGAGTTTGTCCAGACGATCGACATCATTGGCAACAATGCAGCGGTCAATGAAGTCAGGATCATCCCGCTTCGCAATACTGTCGCCGCCGATATGGCGGTTGTGATCCAGGATGCGATCAACGGACAGCAGCCAAATGGCGGCATGGGTGCCAATCCGAATGGTCAGGGACAGCAGAACGTTACAAATAATATTCAAACGGACCAGAACACTTCGACTCTTCGCTCGGCACTCCTGAGCTTGAGGACTTCTTCGGGCGGAGAGATTACCGGCGGGATCATGTTTGATGTTCGCGTAACGGCTGACTCCAACAGCAACTCACTGGTAGTTACTGGACCCAGAGAAAGCTTGCCGTTGATCGAAGCGCTGGTGCAGCAGCTCGATCGTTTGCCGAACGCGGAAACGCTAATCAAGGTATTCGAGATCGTTAACGGTGATGCTCAAACGTTGCTCGATATGCTTGAAACTCTCTTTGGTGCCGACGCCGCCGCCGCCCAGCAGGGCGGAACCAACCTGAATCAGTTGCCCTTGCAGGGCGCGGCCTCCTCTGACGGACAGACGCTGGTTAATCTTCGTTTCTCAGTAGATCTGAGAACCAACACGATCATCGCCTCTGGTCCAGCAGGTGATTTGCAAGTCGTCGAGGACTTGCTCAACCGGCTCGATACCCGTGACACCAATCAAGGCGGCGCTCAAGTTTATCGACTGAGCAACGCACCTGCGATCGATGTTGCCGAAGCGATCAATGCGTGGTTGGAGGGCTTGGTTGATCTGTCAGGAACCGACCCCAGGATCAACAATGGCGTTAGTTCTTCAAACCGGGCGGTGATTGTCGTACCGGAGGTGGTCAGTAATAGCTTGATTGTCACTGCTCGACCAGAGTACCGAGCGGAAGTCGAGCGGATTATTCGGGCGCTGGACCGCCGTCCGCCGCTAGTGAAAGTCAAAGTTCTCATCGCCGAAATCGATCTTACGACACTCGAGGAATTCGGCATTGAGGTTGGTTTTCAGGATTCGTTACTGTTTGATCGAGGAACGCTGTTGGACGCCACCGGCAATATCACCGATGGGATTGGCTTTCCGTTCAATACCGCCACGATTCCCAACCTGAATTCTAGCGGTCGCGAGAGTTTTGCTGGCCAAGCCCTGTCCAACCTGGGGACTGGTCGAATCAATACCGATCTGGGCTATGGTGGCTTGGTTCTCTCAGCGGGTAGCGAATCGGTAAATGTATTGCTGAGGGCTTTAAAAGACCGTCAGGCCGTCAGAGTATTGAGTAAGCCTCACATCATGACGATTGAGAACTTGCAAGGACGCGTCTCGATTGGAGCCGAGGTTCCACGAATTGCCGGTACGACCCAGGGCGGAACTGGGAACGTAACTCAAAATATTCAATTCGTTGACGTCGGTGTAATTCTTGAAGTCACTCCGAGGGTCAGTCCCGATGGAATGATTGTAATGGCAGTCAATGTTCAAAAATCATCGGTCGGACCTGACGCAACGGGAATCACGATCGACTTCAGCGATGATGGTCAACCGATTATCTCTCCTCAAATCATCGAAACCGAAGCCCAGACAACCTTGATGGCCCGTTCGGGTCAAACCGTTGTCTTTTCGGGCTTGATTCAAGAATCGAAGGTTCATGTCGAGCGTGGTGCTCCGATTCTTTCCGACTTGCCTGTGATCGGTCCGTTATTCAAATTCGAATCGGACGAAGCCACCCGGTCTGAGTTGCTGATCGTTATGACACCGTACTTGATCACCGACGATGGTGATATCGAAGCAGCCAACTATGACGAAATGGATCGAATTCATTGGTGCGAGGGTGACGTCGCGGAAATTTATGGGAACACACAGTATGGGGGCTTCGAGGGCGACTCCGGTGCGGTTGAGACTTTTTATCCCGACGCCGACCCGACTGGCAACAACCCAGTTAACTTTCAACAAAATGGTCAATTCATCGACGCTCCGCAGGCGGGATTCGAAACGGTTCCGCAGGTAAATACTAGACAACCTGCGCAGCGACTGCGGCAGCGGTTAAGGCAGGTGCCAAGGCGGACACTGGGACAGCAGCGACCAAGCGGTTCGATTCAACGGGTGTCTTACTCGACTGAAGAACCAGTGCGATGAGCTTCTGGTTTTGCCCAAGCTGATTTGTAGCGTCAATGCGACCGATGCCAGACGAAAAAAATAGAATCAGGACGTTCAATGAAAAATTCACTATCCAGATACAGCAAGGTGTTGGTACTTACAAGCCTTACGGCGACCTTGGTATTAACAGGATGTGCAGGAGTAAAGAACTCCATGCGTTTGAGCTCCAAAGATTCGGCTTGGAATCCGGTAGAAAAGTTGGTCGCAGAGCGAGAAAAGGAGTCAGCGCCCACCCAGCCCGTCACGATGATCGTGACGTGGAAGGGTTCGGTTTACGAAACAGTCGGGGCAACGTCGCGAGGTTTTGGAGGGCGAATATTCTTCTATGACGAAGCGGAAAATGCCGTCCCTGCCGAAGGTGAGCTGACGGTATACGGATTTGATGACACCAATAAGAAATCAGGAGATTCCAGCCCAGATAAGAAGTTCGTCTTTCGAGCATCTGAATTTCAAACTCACAAATCTGAGAACGCACTGGGAGTTTCCTACAGTATCTGGGTCCCCTGGGAAAAGATTGGCGGCTATCGAAAAACAATTTCTCTGATTCCAATTTTCAAGACGGCTGACGGGAGGATTCTCCAAGGCGGTCAATCGGTCAACGTGCTTCATGGGAAAACTCCCGATAAACAACTCTCCAACAACGGTCCGTTCAAATACCTTGGTGCCAGCCCGGCAGTTCTAAGTCAGGGCGACGATCTGGAGGAGCAAGGTCCGCTTAGCCAGGGAGTCGTACCGGCTTCGTTTCAAGAAGTTGTGCCGCCGGAAAACAAAATTAGGACATCAACAATCAGCCTGACACCGAATCTGGCTCGGCATGTCGAAGCAAAACGCCAGACCGCAACAAAGACCTCCGAACCTCTGGCCCAGCTGGAGGGTCACTCAATCGAGCAGCTTCGGCGAATGATCGAAGAGAAACGGTCTCGCAATCTGTCCGAGATGAGTCAGAGCGCTGACGATACTCAGGTTTCGACCCCACGTCAGGCTTTTGGTGTGCCTGGCTCATTTAGGTAAAAGATAGAATACAAATTCCTCAGCAGGAGGAAAATCATGACCCACTCAAATAGCTTGGTGCAAGCGGCAATTGTGCTTAACAGTTTGCCACCGCCTCAAGCCGCGCAGTTGTTGTCGAGGCTTGACTCCGGCGACCTAAAGCTTGTTCTTAACGCTGCCATTGAATTGGATCAGGTCTCTGCCGAGCAAATTACCAATTGTTTGAACCAATTCGAGTCAGACACCCGTCGCGTTGAACTGACTGGCAAAGGGCCTGAATTCGAAGAAATTGCCCGCGCCAAACTTCAGATCAAAAAAGCTCTGACCTTCGCTCCACCTGCTTTGACTCTCTCACGAGCGTCGCAACGTCCATTCGATTTTCTTGCCGAGGCGGTTCCTACGATCAGGACGCTTGTTCTTTCAGATGAGCACCCAAAAAATATTGCGATCGTGTTGTCAATGTTTGGGCCCGGAGTGGCGTCCCAAACGATGAGTGCGCTGGATCCGAACCTGAGAATCTCGGTGCTCAAACGCATGTGTGAGCTTGGAGAAATTCAAGAAGCGGACATCGCCGAGTTGGTTTATTCACTTCGAATGCGGTTGAACAAGTTGCTCAATAGCCGAATCGGAAGATCGGCCGGGGTTGATTCGGCTGCCAACCTGTTGAGCTGTTCCGACGCAGCTACGCGCGAAGCCCTCCTGGCACACGTTGGGCAATCCGATCCCGATTTGGCCCTGGTGCTCAAGCGTTCGGTCTTCGGAGTCGAGCGGCTTTGTAGGTTCACTGACCAGGATATCAAAACGATTCTCAAAAATGTTGATACCTCATATTGGGCTCCGGCACTTAAAAACGCCAGCGCCGAACTGATGGACAAAATACTGACAAACATGGCTGCTGCCCCCAGAGAACTGCTGTCGCACGAGATTGCTGAGATTGGACACGTTGATTCGATCCAGGAAGACACTGCTCGACGAAATATTGTCAACGCGGTTTTCGATCTTGCGCGCCGAGGGAAGGTTGGCGTTCAGAATAAAATACCGGCTTGCCACATAGGTTTCTCGGGAGCAGATCGTAGGGCCTCGACCTAGTTGTCTTTGGCTTCGAGACTGCGATTTTGTCAAACGCTTGGCACAGCAAGTGCAATTGAAACCCGATGCGTTAGCGAGGAGCCAGCCGCGCTGATCCACACTATTCCTCGCTTACGCGTCGGGTTACCAATTGTCAGCCTCGAAGCGAAAGCGGACTTTGCTGGCAGGAAGCTTGGTGGAGATCTAAGGATCTGTCGATACATTTTCCTCGGTAACTGGATTTGCCAAAGGGACTTGGTAACACGCGGCCTCGATTTCACTACGGACCAGCAACAAGTCGCCGTATAAACATATCGTGTTCCAGCAGATACCGTCGATTGTTTTGATCTTGCCCAGTTGTTGATACTCTTTCGGATTGGCGGCAACGAGAAACAGTGTCCCCGATTCGGAGTGCACCAGCAGTTTGTCACCTACCAGTAGAATCTGTCCATTTCCGAATCGACCGCGTTGTTTCCATTTTCGCTCAAACGTTTTTGCTTCTGTGCATTCGAGGTAGCCATCAGAAAGCGAATAAGCGTGGTCCTGGAAAATGACTGGGTTGGTAAGTTTGGTCTTTAAGAGTCGCGGATCTCTCTGAAGCGACTCAGTTTTCCATTCTCCTGATGAGCCCTGTGACACCGAAATCAACTCAGCACCTTGAGAGTAGCCTTTTGAAAGTATAAATAACCCGTCGTCCACGACTGTAACCTGAGAACAATTCGCCGCTCCATTGCTTTGGCCAAACCAGGGATGACTCCACAACTCTTCGCCAGTTTCAACGTCGTGTCCAACGGCATCGGCCTCAGTTGCCAACAGGACCTGCGTGGTATCAGCGACAGAGGCAATTCGCGGCGAGCCATAAGCAACCATTTTGTTTCCGCCTCGCCATTTTTCTTCTCCGGTGTTTTTGTCGAACGCGATCATCGTTGTCGGCTTTTTTTCGGACGTAAGCGGGTTAGGTCCGCCGGCCGGAGCGATCACCAAATCACCAACGACTAGTGGCGACGCGGATCTGCCCCAGGACATCGTTGAATCTTCTTCGGTATATTTTAAGCCCAAATTACTCGTGGACTCGATCTGCTTAATACCTACCAAGGCAGGCACATCAACAGACCAGATCAACTCGCCGTTTGAGCCTTCGAGGCAATCCAGCACGCCCGTTGCGCTCATCGCATAGACGCGGCCTTGATGAATCGTTGGCGTGGCTCGAGGTCCCACTTTGCCCATCGCCATCGTATCCTCATGGCGCCGAGTTTGGGAATTGATCCATTTCAGCTCACCGGTTTTTATCTCGTAGCAAGTCACACACTCCTGATCGCCACGTTGTTCCTGGGTGATCGCAAATCCATTAACCGCCGCGAATCCGGACCAGCCCTCGCCGATATCGATCTTCCAAAGTTGTTTGGGCGGCGAATCCCATGAATCGGCCAAGTCGATCGTATCCAATCGAGCGTCGCGGTTAGGCCCGAGAAATTGCGGGAAATCCAGAGAGCCCGTTGTCTGGATATCAACGGCGTTGCTGTCTGTGGTTTCGGCGAACACGGCGTTGCGTGTCCAGAATCGGGGCTTAAATCCTTCGAAATCTGCAGAGCCTTTGAAGTTGGGATAAAACAAAAGCGAAAACGTCCCCAGCGAGATCAAAACTAATAGTCCGGTCAATCGTTGCTTGGCAAAAAACAACAACCAGAAGCCCCACATCACGATTGTTAAAGGCACCAGCATCAAGGTAGAGAGCCATGGAATCGCAGGTGCCCAGTTGAGCGTGTCGGTGATGTAGAACGATTGCCAGTGCAGCAAGGCCAACAAAGCGAACACGAAGATCGTCCAAAGAATCATCTTTTTTGGAAAAACAGATTTTTCTTGCGAAGTATCTTGCAAAATGTCCTGGCTCACGTGTATCTCCCGTCTGTTGTACGTTTGAGTTCAGAATATCAAAGCAACATTGAAACCGAAAGTCGGCTCAAGCCGATTCAAGCCGATTCAAGCCGATCCAAGCCGATCCAAGCCGATCCAAGCAATTCACATTCCTGGAAATTTAGTTGTATCAATCTGGTTGTTTTGCAGCCATAATTGAAAGATCACTTCCGCGTTTGATTAGAGGTAGAAATTGTGTTGTCGTTTAGTTGGGATCTAAATGAGTCAAGTACAAGAAGTTTCGAAGAAGATAATCAAGAACGTTGAGAAAGTGATCGTTGGTAAAAGGCAGGCTTTGGTTTATTCCCTGGTCAGCTGGTTCTGCGAAGGGCATTTCCTGCTCGAAGACGTTCCCGGTGTTGCCAAGACAATTTTGGCTCGCTGTTTGGCCAAGAGTGTTGGCTGCGAATTTAAACGGGTCCAGTGCACGCCCGACTTATTGCCCAGTGACGTAACTGGCGCGTCGATTTTCAATCAAAAGTCGACCGAGTTTGAGTTTCGTCCGGGGCCGTTGTTTGCCAACATCGTGTTGACGGATGAAATTAACCGAACGACACCTCGGACGCAGGCGGCATTGCTCGAAGCGATGGCCGAGGGACGTATCACGGTCGATGGCATAACGCATCAATTGGAGCGGCCGTTTCTCGTGATCGCGACCCAGAACCCGGTTGATCATGAAGGCACGTTTCCACTGCCCGAAGCCCAACTGGATCGTTTTCTGATGAAGTTCTCTGTCGGCTATCCAACGATGGACGACGAATTGTTGATTCTGGAGCGGTTGCAACTTTCCCACCCAATCAACGACCTTGGCGCTGTGGTAAGCTCCAAGGAGATCGTTGAGTGTCAGGAGCTTTGCCGGAAAGTTCACGTGGACCCAAAAGTCAGCAAGTACATTTTGCAGATTGTTCATCTGACACGTCATCACGAACATTTGAGTCTTGGCGGTAGCCCGAGAGCTTCGATCGCGTTGTTTAGAACTTGTCAGGCGATGGCGGCGATTCGAGGGAGAAATTTTGTTTTGCCAGACGATGTGAAGATGGTCGCGGCTCCGGTGTTGAATCACCGTATGATTTTGAAGCCCGAAAGTCGTTTGCGAAAAATTACTTCCGATCAGGTCGTGACTCAATTGATTTCCGAGGTCGCTGTTCCGGTGATTGGCAATGGATAGGGGTTTTTAATTGTTTTTAGATCGTGCGAAAACCTTCCCGTCCAATTCGCAAGCGAATTCTCCGACCCCAGAGGGAGGGCGACAGTTTTTTGGCAGCGGTGAAGCGGGCACCATTGAAGCGGGCACCATTGAAGCGGGCAAACTTAATGAAAGACTTTTGTAGTTGTTGTCTTTTTTCAAGTGGTTTAACTAATCGAAAAATATTTTTTTAGTCACCCTCCCTCTGGGAGGGTCGTGAGCGAGGAACGAGCGAGCGGGGAGGGCACGTTCCAGTTGATTCCAGTTGATTCCAATTTCGCTTAATTCTCACCCAGCCCCAAACCGCAATTTGTTTTAATCCCTCGACAGCAATCAAAGATCTCAAAGATGAAATGGATCGTCGCGGCAATCTTGATGCTCTTTGTAGCCCTGGCGCTCAATTTGACGCTATTGGTCTACGCGATGTACGCCATTATTGCGATCCTGGTCATCAGCAAATGGATAACGGGCCGTTGGACTGAGTCGATTCAAGCCGAGAGGACCTGCGATATTCGCGATGGGAAAATTGGCGATACCGTACCAGTGACGATCAAGCTCAAGCACGATGGTAAGTATCCGATCGCATGGGTGTTGGTTGAAGACATGCTGGAGCAACGGGCGCTGGTTCGGAATCCGCCAGCACTGGGCTTAAGCGGCACACGGCTGGCAGTTTTTAAGCTTAGCCCCGGTGAAAGCGGGCAGTTGATTTATCAGCTCCAATGTAACCGCCGAGGATACTATCAAATTGGTCCGTTGGTTCTTGAAACTGGAGATATGTTCGGCCTCAATCGCCGCTTTCGCGTTTTGACAGAACCGGTGTTTCTGTTGGTCTACCCCAAAATCGTGCCCATTGAGTCCTACGATATCGCTTCCAGGCGTCCTATCGGAGAAGTCGTTATGACTCATCGCTTGTTTGAAGATCCGACCAGAATTGCGGGCGTTCGAAAGTATCAGGACGGCGATCCGCTGGCGCGAGTACACTGGCGGGCGACAGCCAGGACGGGAAAACTTCAAAGCAAAATCTACGAGCCTTCGACGCTGGCCGGTGGAACCGTCGTTGTCGATTTTCATCAAGACTCCTTTGAACCCAAGCACGAACCTGCCAGAAGCGAACTGGCCGTGACTTGTGCTGCCAGTGTGGCCAACGCACTGCAGGAGATGGGACAGCAAGTCGGTTTGGTTTCCAATGGTCGCGACGCTGCCGATCGTGTTCGAGAGGAAGGCTGGAAGGGCGACCGGCGGACGCGCGAAGAAGCCAAACAGTCAGCCAAGCGAATGGACAAAAGCGATCGTCTGCGGCCCGTCGTGGTGCCAACGAGAAAAAGCCCAGAGCAAATGGTTCACATTTCCAAAGCACTGGCTCGGTTGGAGAAAACCGATGGGATGCGGCTCAGCGAATTGGTCATCGAGACCGCTTCTCAGATTCCGCGCGACGCGACCGTGATCGTGATTGTCCCCACGATCACGATGGAAAATGCAGTCGCTCTGGGTGGGCTTGCGCGGCAGGGATACTCGGTCGAGGTCATTGTAAATTGCTATTCGGAAGAAGAGTTCGCGACAGTCTCAGGACCGCTGCTAGCCGAAGGAATAGCCACGCGACACCTCAGAGATGAAGCTGCCGTCGCGCAGATATGTGAAAAGCAAATGCTTAAGTAGCAGTTCACAGATAAAGTTTCTGATAGTGAGTGAAACGGAGTTTGGGCGTTCGGTAAGTTAGGTAATCTGTATCCAAGTTGCAAAGCTAAGATGACTCCGGTAATGATTATTCTCACTGGCACCGATAACACCTTTAAGCTTGATTGACGAGGATGGATTTGAAGCCAAGCTGCTAGCGGTGGTGTTTGGGGCGCAATAAGAAGCCTAACCATTAACCACGTTGACGCGGTCTGGACGGTTCTCTACTTTCTCGCTTCGGATGGGAGAGCACGCTTTCTTGGGTGAAAGCAGTTGCGCCGAAATTGGACTTCAGACAGGGAATTCTATAGGGCGATGAAGCAGCCACTTACAGTGATTGTACCCTGCAAGAATGAACAGCTGAATATACGCGCCTGCATTGAAAGCTTCTGCCCGCTGGCGGATGAGATTTTGATTGCCGATTCGGGTTCTACTGACGCCACGCTTGAAATCGTTCGGCAGTTTGAGAATGTCCGAATTATCGAGCGAGATTATCGAACTTCAGGCGATTTCAAGAATTGGGCGATCCCTCAAGCGGCCAACCAATGGATCTTGATTGTCGATGCTGACGAGCGGATCACACCCGAGCTGGCGGATGAGATTGAGCTGTGTCTAAGTCGCGGTCCCGAGCATGACGGCTACTGGATCTATCGAGACAATCACTTTCTGGGGCATCGTCTGCATTATGGCGACGCACGTACCGATCGTGTGCTGCGGTTATTTAAACGGGATGAAGGTCGATATCACGGCCCCAGCGATCACGGCGAAGTAAAAATTACATCGGGAAGTGTTGGCAAGCTTGAAGCCCGCATGCTTCATTTTTCTTGTTGGGATTACGATCAGCTGTACGTCAAATGCGATCGTTATTCAAAGCTTCAGGCTCAGCAGTGGGCCGAGAAAGGCAAAGACGCCTCGTACTTCAAGCTCCTTGTGGGGCCGATGTGGCGTTTCTTTCGCGAGTATATTCTTCAAGGCTCGATTCTGGACGGAAAAGCTGGTTTGCAGACCGCTTGGGTTTGTGCGTTCTATTCGTTCAACAAAGTCGCTCGATTGTGGGCCCTTAATCATTCCCTAGAGCAACAGGATCTGGACGCCATTATCTTCCGCGAAATGGAAGCAGAGGGCGCTGGAATCGTACTTGGGTCCAATGCTCATTCTGAACAGGAAACGCTTCAGGACGCCGGTTCAGGGATTGGCCAAGCCGAACCTGAAGTCGACTCTCAGAACACTCGACAAGCCGCGTAGCACCTGCCACGGCTTGATTTCTCCGGCAGCATGCCCAAACCATGACAGCAGCACAGTGTTCTGGTAGTTCTGGCTTGTCCGGATCTCGAGATTCAATAAAAAAGCCCAGCAATTTGCTGGGCTATTCTTTCTTTGTATGTCTTTTACTCTACTAGCAATTTGGACGCTAGCCTAAGCCTAAGCAGGCTGCCGATCCAAATCCGCCGTAGCTATCCAGCCATTCTTGTAATGCGATTGACCGGCTCGAGTGCTTTGTGTTGGGCACTCTTGAAGCGATATTGCATTACATAGGCGTCTTCAACGGTATCGTCGTAGTAGTCGCGAAGCACTGATACCGCTTTGAAGCCCAGGTTTTTGAAGAACATTTGAGCCGCCAAATTCGTTTCACGGATTTCCAAAACGATTCGATTCCGACGTTGCTGTGACAGCTTGCCAATCAGCTTGTTGACCATCTGCATGCCGATATCACGTCGTCGCACGTCAGGGCGGACCGAGAAGTTGAGAACATGAAGCTGGTCTTTGTGCAGCTCGTAGATCATAAAACCTACTACACGCTCGTCGTATTCGGCGACCATGCCGATACAGTTGCGTTGTCGAAGGCAGCGGATGAAATCTTCTTCCAGCCAAGGAAATTCGAAACTTGCTTGCTCGATGTTAAGCACTTCGGGCATGTCCCGGCGAATCATCCAGCGGATATGGACATTGATATCAATCTCTTTTTTCGCATCCATCGATGACGTCCTTTGTCATTACTGGGCGACATCATGTCGCTCAGGTTGTATTGGCTTCCTTACCATGAACTCAAACGCTTCACAGAGTCTGAGCTCTACTCTAAGGAGTGAAACAACTGCTTTTAAAGTTGTGAATCGGCGGCTAATTGCCCTTCACTTGATCTCATTCACAGCAATTCAACGGCTCAAATGCCGTCAGTTTTTGCTTCGATTGCGTAGACTAGCAAAACCAACAACTGCTGCCAAGATTGAACGGATTCAAAAAATGCGGGACTCGATTGGCAGAAAAGAAGCTATTCAAAAAATCGTGTCGAGCTTCGCTAGCAATGCGGCAGGCGCCATATTCGTCAGAGTTTTACATTTTTGGTCAACTTGAGATTTTGCATCGCCGATCAAAAAGCTAAAGACCTAAACCAAACCGCGCCAACGTTGCGGCCACCTCGTCTCGTTGGGTGAAGAAGCACCCGGAACCGTCACGTTATATGACAACTACAATTCTTGTTACACTTGCTTTCGTCTTTGGCGCAATCAGTTGGATTTATTCAGCCGTGTTTCTCGCGTTGATCAGTGAGAACCAACGGTTTTGGAAGGTTCACCGCGACAGCACGACACCTTACGCACACACATACGCTCGGTCCTGCATCATCATCCCGTGCAAAGGCCTGGAGCATAAACTGCGCGACAACTTGACCGGTTTTATGCGTCAGGACCACCCAAACTACGAGATCTTCTTCGTGGTTGAACGAGGTACTGACCCGGCCGTTAAGCTAATTCAAAATTTGCAACAAGAGAACCGCTGCGTACAGAGCCGTTTAATCATTGCTGGGCGAGCAGAGAACTGCGGACAGAAGGTTCACAACATTCGACAAGCCACAAAGCAGCTTTCCCGGGAAATTGACGTTTTGGTTTTTGCTGATTCCGACGCCAAGCCGGACAAGACTTGGTTGCGCTGGCTGGTCAACGGAATTGGTCGAGAGAACCTGGGTGCCCGAACCGGCTACCGCTGGATGATGCCCCGCAAAAACAACTTCCCGACGCTCGTGGTTTGCACGATCAATAACGCGTTGGCTTCAATGCTGGGAAGAGGAAAACACTACTTGGTATGGGGTGGTTCGTGGGCGATTCATCGGAAAGTCTTCGAAGCAATCGGCATTCGTGAAGCCTGGTTTGGCGTGCTTAGCGACGACCTTGTTGCCAGTCGGGCGATTCAGAAAGCGAACTTGGAGATTGAGTTTGAGCCGCAATGTGTTTGCAGTTCTCGCGTCTCATTTACCACGTCTCAGATGTTTGAATTTCTGCGGCGTCAATTCTTGATCGGACGTCGACATTCTCCCAAATATTGGTATGGGGCTTTGTTTCTGGTCGCCGGTTCTCTGATTGGATTCTGGTCAAGCGTCGCCCTGGGAATCTGGGGGGTCGCAACTGGCTCGTCGCTGGGCTTCTGGGGGCTGTTGTCAGCTGGCCTGTTGTACTTGATGGGTGTGGCGCGAGCCGGGGTTCGACAGAACATTGGCAAGCGAACGTTTCATAAATGGCGGCAGTTTCGCAGAGCCCGCAAGTTCGACTTGTTCGCTGGTCCTTTGACCGGCATGATGACTCTGATAGCGTTAGTTCAATCGATGTTCGGTAGCGAAATCGTATGGCGTGGCATTCGCTACTTTATCGGCGGAGGTGGTCGAGTGTTGGTTTTAGGCCGTGATATGCCTGCCGGCGACTGGATTGTCGACACAACCGAAGCGCCAATGCCAGCCGACGCTGCCACGCCCGAGATCGCCTCGCCCGGCGCCGCCGTAAGTCCAGTCCTGCCGTTACAGCAAGCTGAATCGACGTTCCGTCCTGATGGCCAACGACATATCATTCCATTTCCCGGTTCGGCAGCCAGTGCCACCGGCTCAGGAAGTTCACAACCAAAATCGGCCTAGTAACGTCGCATCTTATTTCAGGTATACGTATGAAAACCAGTTCCACGAAAGTTTTGCTTTGGGATACCCGTCTCAACGACGTGCAAAAAGATTTCGCCGGCGGAATGGGCGTCGGAATGCATCCTGGGACTGGCGGTTTGCGCGGCAAGATTGTGCAGCGAATGTATCGGCGCGACTACCGACCAACGGCTTTAAATTTTGCTTACCTTGTCGCAGCCCTGAAGAAACTTGGTCACGACGTCGCCTATCACCTCGAGACCAAGAACGAAACAAGCGTTCCAACTGCCGATGTCTACATTTTTAATCCAGCGTTGATTTCTTTGCCGTCAGAAATTGCGGCGATCAAACGAATAAGAAAAGCCCAGCCTTCAGCAAAAGTGTTGGTGGTCGGTCAAGTCGCATTTGGAATGGCGGATTCCTTTGCTGATTCTGGAGCCACTGTCGTTCAGGGCGAACCGGAGCAGTTGCTTTGGAAGTGGGACGACGTAATGCAAACCAGTGAGCCGACAATCAACGTGGGGACGGTCGCCGATCTCGATACGTTGCCCATGCCGGATTGGTCGCTTTTTCAATACAAGAAGTTTCGAATCAACTATGATTTTTGGCGATTCCCAACGGCTTTGATTCAGCAAAGTCGCGGTTGTACGTTTAAGTGCAACTACTGCCCGTACATCATGGTTGAGAGCAAGACACGATTTCGCGATCCGCTGGCGGTCGTGGACGAGATGCAGTACTCGATGGAGCGATACGGCTTTCAATCGTTCAAGTTTCGCGATCCCCTTTTCGGTTTGAATCGAAAGAAAGTCCTCGCGATGGTCGAAGCGATCGGGAAGATGAAAAAGAAAGTTCAGTTCTCGATCGAGACACGTGTCGATTTGATGCGAGAGGAAACACTCAGAGCGTTGAAATCAGTTGGCTTGACAAGCATTACCATTGGAATCGAAACGCCCGACGAAGCAACGCTCAAACAGTACAGTCGCGTGGCGATCAACGATGACCGTCAACGCGGGTTCGTTGAGCTTTGCCGAAAATTGGGAATTCGGTCGGTTGCCGGTTTCATGGTCGGTTTTCCCCACGACACCGAAGCAAGTATTTTGGGAGTCCTCGATTACGCTCGCAAAGTAAATCCAACGTACGCGAATTTTAATATCGTTACACCCTACCCTGGAACTGGATTTTACGAAGAGGTAAAACACCAGATCGCCGATTTTGATTATTCGAAGTACAGCGTTTACGAACCAGTGATGAAGTATGAGAACCTGACCACGGAACAAGTCAGGGAGCTCCACGGAAGATGTTTCGCGAAATTTTATTTTCGGTCGCGATACTTTCAG
This sequence comes from uncultured Pirellulaceae bacterium, assembly GCA_964433035.1. Taxonomy (GTDB): domain Bacteria; phylum Planctomycetota; class Planctomycetia; order Pirellulales; family Pirellulaceae; genus Mariniblastus. Next base: position 21,098 of record CAYSQZ010000057.1, read on the forward strand.
GACAACGCGTTGCTGCTTTGGCCGCAATTGCGACGATTCGTTCCCAAGCGGTTTTTGCCCGAACCTGAGAAGGTCATTTCCATTCCAATAAGCGCTTCAGCCGGGAAAAGCAACGCTTTGCCAGTGATCACTGAGAATCGTTCTAAAGCCGCCTGATGGCTCCCAAGGTAATCAAGCTCGGTGGTTGTGAGTTGATTAATATCTATTGCGGCAAAACTTTCCTGGTAGTTGCTCGGTAAGGAAGAATGGCGAGAATTGACCGTCTGTTTGCGGTTGGTCCGTTTTGCCAACTGCGACTTTTCCAAATTGATGTTAGCTCGGGCCATTGGAATGAATTTTGTTTTCAGGTTGTTTCTCGCTGCCGCGGTCGTTTTCAGTTGCTCCGTCTTGATCGTGGGCTGCCACAAGAGTTCCGTTGATGCTATTTCGCGGAACTCCAATGCCAAGCCTGTTTTCGGTAACTCTGATTCCCGGACCAAACAAAAGAAGTCAGGTGATATCAATTTTGACTTCGTTCATCCCGATCACTTCGCTTGTTTCGGGCTCGACGTTCAGCAGATTATTGCACGCAAAGAGTTTGAAGATGTTCGTTGGAATTCAGTAGAGAGTCAACTTAGTGATTTAGTTGGCAAAGCCAATTCAGACTTGGGCTCAATCGAGCGAATTTGGCTGCTGCTCGATCGTGAGACTACTGCTGCGGCGATGGAAGGCAAGCCCGGAGGATTGTTCACGACGGTGATCCAATACCAGGCAGCTCCCAATTTGGAACAGCTTGCCCAGGCCAGGGCGAATCTGGAGAACACGTTGGTCGATTCGTCCAACGGCGAAAGCCAGTCTGAGTCGGACAGCGATTCAGAGGAAGCATCTAAGAAGCCAAGCCAAGAGCCAGGTGACACCCAAGCCAAACCCATTATCTACGCAATTGGTGATAAACAGATTGTGATCGGGAGCAAACTTGCGGTGGAGAAGATGAAGGCCGCTCAAACGCCAACGGAAAACTCGGAGTTGACCGGGCTGTTGACTCAGCTTGATTTTTCCTCTGACGTCGAAGGCGTAATCGCAACTGGTCCGGTAAGAGGAACGTTGAAATCAGTATTTGGGATGGCAGCCCAGTTTGGAGGAGAAGAGGCTAGGAAATTTAAGGCGCTGCCCGATGTTCTCGAACAAATTGAGATTAGGTTATCACTTGAGCAAGGGCAGGCGGACCTTTTGAACATTAAAGCGATGATTGACGACAAAAAGATGATCGACCAGATCGTCTCCGCATCCCGGGAAGCCATCGAGTACTCAAATGCCAACGCCAAGGCAAACGAAAACGTATTGGGGGAGGTGCTTGGGGGAGTTCGAAAAAGCCGCAAGGCAGAGGACTCGGCGTCCGCAAAAATCGCAGAGCAAGTCAGCCAGGAGATCAAAGAGAAAAATTTGCTTTTGGTTGAGGGAGCTGACGACTCTGTTTCATTTCGGCTTCAGAGGCCGACAAAAATTTCAGAGCTGTTGCGTGCGATGGTGGAGGATTTTAATCGGGATGACGACTTGAAGAAGGAAGAAAAGAAGAAGCGTTAGAAGTGGTTTCAAACGCTTGAATATTTCGAGGCAACGCTCGACATCAAGACAATGGTTGTCGCTGTTCGCCTTGCTCCGCCAAAAAGTAGATCTGGCGAGATGTTGCGGACCTACCTAGTTTCGCGGAAGTTTACACACGGCTGAAATGAAGTCGCAGGTTGTGCTTGCCTCCATTTGCTGCGGCACACAGATTAATACGTGAAGAGCTGTCTTATATTTATTAACAGGTCACTCATTTTTCTTTTGTACGCGGGCACGTCCTGATACTGATGGGCCAGTGATTGGCGATCCATCAGGGTTCTTCATATTGCGCATTTTCTCCATGAATTCAGGGGTAAGTTTGACAGGTTCCACCTTTGGCTCGGGATAACAACCGACAAAAAAACTGACGAAGACGACACAAGCAAGTAAACGGTACACGCAAGCCTCCAACTTTAAAGATAAAGGCCATCCAAAAGATGCGGATGGCATTAAATTGACAGAACAATGGTTAACAGGACAGACAGACTAGGCACGGCCTGTCTGACATTTTCGTATTGGACTGAGCGTTAAGCCGCTAGCCGCCGGTAAACACGCAACGAACCGGCGGCCAGCGCCTGCCGCACATACGAGCTACTTTACCGCAATATTGCCGACACCGACACCGCCTTTAGAAGTCGCCGACAACTTCACCATTAGCACAGGTCCCTAAACTATCCAAAACTGAAGAGTCGGTATTACGAGAAATAGCGTGGGATGACCCATCGGCAAATGTAAAATTTACT
>CAYSQZ010000058.1:0-23228 GCA_964433035.1 uncultured Pirellulaceae bacterium
TCTTGCCTCACACCGAAGCCGACATGAAAAAGATGGCCAAGGAAATCGGTGTTCCGCTGGCAAAGATCAAGGAGCGAGTTGCGGCGCTTCACGAGTTCAACCCAATGCTTGGTCATCGTGGTTGCCGTTTGAGCATCACGTTCCCGATCCTCTGTGAAATGCAAACTCAGGCGATCATCGAAGCGGCTGTCAAAGTCGCCAAGAAGGGTGTCAAAGTTCTTCCTGAAATCATGATCCCGCTGATCGGTACCAAAGCCGAGCTGGATTATCTGGAGAAGATCGTTCGCCGAGTCGCTGACGCAATCATCAAGAAAGAGAAGTCCAAAGTTAAGTACATGGTCGGTACGATGATCGAGATTCCTCGTGCTGCGTTGACTGCTGCTGAGGTTGCCGAGTCGGCTGAGTTCTTTAGCTTTGGAACCAACGACCTGACTCAAATGACGTTCGGTTATAGCCGCGACGACATCGGGACTTTCCTTCCTGATTACCTCGACAAGAAAATGCTGGAAGTCGATCCGTTCGCCCAGATCGACGCCAGTGGCGTTGGTCAGTTGGTTGAAATGGCTGTCACCAACGGTCGTAAAACTCGACCGAAACTCAAGTGCGGCATCTGCGGCGAGCACGGTGGTGAGCCGAACTCGGTCAAGTTCTGCGTTCGTGCCGGTTTGGATTACGTTAGCTGTTCTCCTTACCGTGTTCCAATCGCTCGCTTGGCAGCTGCCCAGGCAGCAATCGAAGACGCGTAAGCTTGTTTTTTCGTAGGTTCGATTTTGAATTGAGCTATCAACGAGCAAATTTGCCAACTAAATTTTTCGATTTACAATCCAATGGCACAGGTTCAATCGAGCCTGTGCCATTTTTTCACCTCGGAGTACTGACATGCGCATACTTTCAATTCTGGTACTGCTGCTTCTCCCGTCACTGGCCTTCTGTCAGGAAAATCAAAGTCAACAAGAAACGGCAGTTTACATTCCGTTCGCTTGTAGCGCGGGCGAGACATACAACTATCGTGTCACTGAAACGAAATACAAAGCGGGTCAGGTAGAATCAGTAAAGACTAAAAACCTTGAACTGAAAATTCTTTCGGTCAATGACGAAACGATCGTGACCGAAATGAAACTGGTTGCCCAACTCGATGACGCGACCCTCAAAAAGCTCGAATCAGACCCGATGACCAAGGCATTGAAAGAGATGTGGGAGGCATTGGTCTTTAAAGTCGTCTTGACTCGTAGTGGTGTTTTTTCAGAGTTCCAGAATGTCGAGGAAATCGAAGCGGCCGTTGTAAAGAATCGCGAGGTGATTCTCAAAATCGTTGATGAGATGAAGCCTGCACTAGTGCAAATGGGAAAAGACCTGGCAGAGCTTGATCGGCTTATTGCCACAATAATTGAACAAAACGGCACGACTCAAGCCGCAACCGGGAAGATACTGACTCCGCTCAATATGATCATGCGATTTGTCGACACCGAACTTAAAATCGGCGAGCCAGAAGTTGACCAATCGGAAGTCGACCTGGGGGTTGTTTCAGGCTTGCCTGCAACTGAGACGTATCGGGTCGTGGAAGTGGACCGAAAATCCAATTTGGCAGTGTTTCAGTATCAGACGCGCATCGAAGGCCAGGAGGCGGCTACAAAGTTTCAGAAAGGACTCGATGCTTATGTCCAGAAATTAGATCCAAACCACAAGCCAAGGACCAGCTTTGCCAAGGCGACCATTCTTTTTGATTCAATAATCGAAGGCAGGATGGACCTGAATACTGGCTGGCCTGAGGCGGTCACCTTGACCAACAAGATGAACAATCTGAACGATGACCAGCTGTTGGTAGCGCGTAAGTTTGAAGTTCAACGAATCAAAGCCAAAAAGTAGATTCTTGCTCAATGTTGAATGAGAGCTCAAATGACAACCTGACGAGGCTGTGATTTTTCCCTACGCTTGGAACAATAATGGTAACCCGACGCGTTAGCGAGGGCGGAGTCAGTTGCCGCTGCTTCCTCGCTAACGCGTCCGGGTTTCCACCACATTGCGATCTATCGAAAAACTAAGCTGACACAGAATTCTCGCTTGGTCTTTCTTCAGCCGTTACAGTCCTTCGCAGAATTCGGTCAACGATGATCTACTGGCTCGTTTAACCATTGCCACTTAGCTTAAACCGGCAATAATGATCCTACTGAACCTAACTGGAGACAAAGCGATGACCCCCGAAATTTTGGCATTGGAAAAAGAAGCCGATCAACTCAAAAACGACGGCAAGCACCCCGAAGCCATCGAAAAGCATCTTGAGATTCTTAACCTCGACGAGAACTTTGTGCGCTCGCATCTGGCGCTGGCTGTGCTGTATCACAAAACTGAAACGCACGACAAATCGGTTGCCCATGCCGAGAAGGCTTATGAATTGGAGAAAGACGATTTCAATGCTGCCGCATTGAGCGTCACCTATCAACGGGCCTTCGAAGGAACCCGCGATCCGATCTATATTCAAAAAGCCGAGAGTGTTAACACGAATATGCGCTAGTTCTGAAACGCTCTACAACGAAGTTCGACTGTCGATATGAAGACCATCCCACCAAAGGCCGGCAATTCCTGCTTTGGCTGCGGCGCTGATAATCCACTTGGACTCAAGCTAACATTTGAAGGTGACCCTGAACTTGGTACCGTTTGGGCCGAGTTTGAACCGTTGCCGTTCATGGCCGGTGCCATCGGTATGATGCACGGTGGCTTTATCGCTTTGTTGCTGGATGAAATTTCCAGCAAAGTCCTCTCGGTACAGGGTAGGCGGGGCGTGACACGATGTATTGATGTGTCCTACGAAAAACCTGTCGCCTTGGATCGGTCCATCAGAATCGAAGCCAAACTGATCAAACGTGAAGGTCGAAAGCACTTCATCGAAGCCCGGATTCTGAACCAGCAAGGCGAACTTCTTGCCAAGAGCGAAGCGTTATTCCTCTCGTTCGCTCCGCGCGATTAGCGGATTCGAGTTGGTCGAATTTGGTAGATGAGCGGATTTCAAATTCTTCAACTCATTGCCAGAGGAACGCCAGCCAATCGATCATTCCGAATCAAAAACCAGTTCGACGATTTTGCCGCCCCGTAGCACTTTGACTTTAACCGCTTCTCCCTCCGGCAGCGAATCAAGTGAGTCACGAATGTGCGCGAACGATTTTGTGCAATCGCAAACCGTCTCCTTGATTTCCAGAATGATGTCGCCACCGACCAGGACTTCCTTGCCACGAAACGCGATCAAGTCCGTTCCGCCGCGAAGTCCCGCGCGATGAGCCCAGGAGTTTCTGCGAACATGCTGGACCAGCAAGCCCGATTTTTGAGGTACGTTGAGCATTGTGGCAACGTCCTCACTGATCAGCGAAGCTTCGAAACCAGTCCACAGCGGTGACTGTTCCAGCAGAATTGTTTTGGCTTCATTGATCGCAACGGCGAAACCAATTCCATCAAAGCCGCCGCCTTTGCTAAGGATGTGGCTTACGATTCCGATGACTTCGCCGTGTTCGTTAAACAGTGGACCGCCGGAGTTGCCTTGATTTACCGCTGCGTCAGTCTGAATGACCTTGAGGGGCTGGCCGGCGGCAATCACCGGACGTGTTTGAGACCCGCTGATGTGACCAATCGAGAGCGAATGCTCGATGCCAAACGGATTGCCGATCACGAATGCGGGAGCGCCGGTTTCTGTTTTGTCGCTATCGCCAAGGGATGCGATGACCGAGTTCTCGGGGATTTTTTCTGCTTTGATGAGCGCTACATCGGCACCACGCACAGAGGAGACGACTTTAGCCTGGCTGACAGTACCGTCGATAAATTTGACTTGAATTAGGTCCGCGCTCTGTACCACGTGAGCCGCGGTCATGATGGAACCGTCTTGCGAGACAATGAATCCTGCTCCGACGGATCGGCGAGCCTTTTGCTGGCCTGTACCGGCAACGATCTCTGTCGAGTGAATGGTCACCACCGAAGGGTTTACTTCTTTAAATTTCTGGCGGTAGTCCTGGGCTACCACTTCAGTTAGCGACAGAATCCCGATCGCAGAGAAAATCAGGGCTGATGTAAGAAGTCGCTTTGGCAGCAAGAGCATAAGGTGTCTCCCATAGGATGTTTGGTTGACCAATCATTAGCCTGGCAAAGCCATAATAGTCCAACTGGGCAAGGTTGTGACGCAGTTGGCGCTGATTTCTTACACTCAGCAAAGAAAGTTGACGGCATAGCTGGGAATTCTTGCGAATCCAGCTTGGAGCCCAAAGCGAACTACAAAAAAACCGCAGGGCACTTTCGCCAGTCCTGAGGAACCAGCCAGTACCCTGCGGCAGGGATGCTTCGGAATTGCGTTCTCATCAACGCTAACGCCAGGCATTGTTAGTAAATGTGAGCGGCAAGGCGCTAGTTCAGAACCAACTCATCGTCGCCAAGTGAGTCTTTCAGATCTGACTCGTTACTAACTGAGTCTTCCGAGCCTTTGTTAAAGTATGCGTCCATGTCATCCAGGATGTCGGTATCCTCTTGCAGCGAATCCGCATTTACTGGAATTTGCCCATAGTATTTCGGGGCAATGTTTAGCACCTCTTCGTCAGCCGAAATTCTCGCATCGAGGTCGTCGAGCATCACACGGGTTTTTGCCAGTTGACTATTGTCAATGTTGATTTGACTGGCAGTCTCGACCACTTCGTTCATTCGATTGCGAGCGACCAGATGTTCAATTTGGACTTCCAGTTCTCGCTGCTGCGATTTTGCTTCGTCCAGCTTGGCGATTGCTGACTTGAGTGCCTTTTGACGAATTGCCAGAACCTCGCTTTGTTTTTCTTTGGTCTTTTCGGCCGTCTGATAGATCTTGAAACGGTGGCGAAGATCTTCTTCAACTCGAGATGAGTTGTAGGCTTTTCCATTGGTCGCGACGTAAAACTTGTCACCTGACTCGATGTGCGAACGAAGAGTCATCATCTCGTCATAGCTTGCGTCGAGTCGGCTTTCCTGTAATTTCAGGTCGTTTTTGAGCCGATTAACTTGAACCTGTTCTTTGGCGATTTGATGCACCATGTTTTTAATCTCGGGGCCAATTTTGGCGAGTTGCCCCTTGGCGGCATCAATCTGAAACGGCACCGAAACACTACTTTGAGCGGTCGTTCTTAAGTTGTTAAATGCGGTTTGGGCGTACGGGACCAGATTGCTGCCAAACAGCAAACCGCCAACCATCGCTACACCGAGCGCCCCTACAGTCAGTCTTTTCAGATTTTTAAACATCTTCCTACCTCCGGGTTTGTGAGTTCTTTGTTCGCAATTTGAAGCCTTGTTTTTCGAGCTTTTCAAAATGCATAAGTGGTGTTCGCCGTCTTAAAAAGGATCTTTGGAAAATTCAGAATTTTTTCTGGTTGGTTTTTGAGGGCAAATCACGTGAATCTCCCTAATTTTCACGGGCGAAAGTTGGAATTTCAGGAATCCCAGCTAATTCAGCTGCCGATTTTTAATTCAAGGCTCATTCATTTCGAACTCCTCCCCCGAAATTCTGGCGGCACCCTTTTCACTGAAATGAGCTGAACTGGCTTGAGTGCCGCAAGCCAAACAATTGCGAGCCGATGCGGTGTATCATCCCATCAGCAATTGAACAAATTTGCCAGTTCAAGGACGAACATGCTCAGCTTGTTAAAGCAATCCTGGAAATCGAAAGACATGCCATCTCTGGTTCTTGTTGCGGTCATAGTGATGGCCGCGATGTGGATTTTGTCGCTTCCCCTGAGTTCGGCTGTCCAGGAAACGTACTTGCGACGCCACCACCTGGCTTCAGCCGACTTTCCCCGCTGGGCAATCCAGCAAACGATCCCCTCAATTTATAATTTTGAAAACAAAGTCTGGATTAGCCCTGAGCGGCTGATGCAGTTCGAACTGGATCAGCTCGACAATGATGAATCCCGAGTCGTCAGTGGATTTTTGGGTGAGAAAAGAAATATCGAGTCGAGCATGGTAAATCACTTTCCAACCCGTCTGGCGACTTTCGCTGATGAACGGGTTCAGCTGGTCCGCAATCCCAACGGCTACCTTTACCTGCGTTCACGGTACCGAGGTAAGGAAATCAAAACGACCTACGAACTTGAACCAGGTACTCATACCGCGTTCAAATTGAAGAGAGTGGCGACTTCGTTTGAGTAGTACAACGATAGATCAACCCAAGCTCCTGCCGGCAAGCGCCGCGACGGACCCCATGCTTCACTCGAAACCTCAGGTTTGCGAAGCAATCGTCGTGTATCGTGTCGTCAACGCTTTCATTATTGCCTCGTTGCTGTGGAAAGCGGGCTTCTTCTCCGCAGCGGTTGCCATCTATTCAACCTATTCACTTAGCGACTCATTCTTTCCGAGCTTTTTTTCCAATACATTTGTGTTGGGATTCATGCTGGTCGTCCCAGTCATCATGGGCGTGATCGCGTTGCGAGTGCGTGAGAAATCATTTTTGGTTTTTCAGTCTGCGGTCACATTGTTGTGTATGTTTGGATTGTGCATCCACCAAGGAAGTTATAACGACGTCACGTTCTTGACTTGCTTTTGGGCTTCGCTGTGGTGTGTTTGGTACGCCGTCAAGTTAGGGGCACCGCCTGAAGTGTTGATCGCGAAATCCAAGAAGTTTGCGATCTTGATCATCTCATTGATTTTCTTCGGAGCCGCGGTCGGGAAATGGACACCGGGCTATTGGTCAGGGCAGGTGTTCTACGAGATCTACTTTGTTGATCGTGACTTCTGGTTCTTCAATTTGCTTCGCTCGAATTTCCAACCAGAAGCGCTACGCGAGATTGCAACATATTATTCGCGAACGGTGATTCTGGCAGAGACAGCTGCTGCGTTGCTGTGGCTGTTGCCGGTCAGGCTGGCAGGCGGGATCGCTTTGGCAATGTTGTGCGGAATCGCGATCTTTTCCAACGTCTACCTGTTTTCAGTTGTGTTTTGTTTGTGCGGGCTGGCAATCGTATGTTTGCACGAGCCGAAAAAGCAAAGCTAGCCATATTTTGGTGAATCAACCTTTTTTTGAACAACTGTCGGTTTGGCAAGCCCTGATTTCGATCCAAGCAGGTCTGAAAATTAAGCCCCACTGGTCATCATTGAGTTCGTATTCGGATTCCATCATGGACCCCACATTGGATTCTGCTTCCGCAGAGTGGGATCGGTGTGACATCGTTTGTCTCCTTTCGGAAACTGTACGCACACTAAACAATGATGGTTTGATCTATTTTGATAGTTTTGAAATGCCCTCTAATCAACAGGAAGGCTAATTCAAACCCATGCTGTTGGCTAGTATTTCTATAAACGGCTGGACGTCAAAAAAGTTAACCACGCCGTCCTGATTGCAATCGGCTTGTTCGACAAACGAAACCGACGACAGAATGTCGATCATTGGAGCGATATCCTGAAAGTTAACAATCAGATCTTCGTTACAGTCACCCAGTAAAAAATTCTGGACCAGCTCCACCGTGAGCGTTGCTTCTGGGCTAAAAAAATCTCCGTCGGTGATAAAAGATGTGTTGAGGTCGAAGCTAAACGGCTCGCCGTCGGCCAGCACTCCCGAGAGCGTGACATCTCGGTCAGTGATCATGACAGGTTGGCCAAACTGTAAGTTATCCAAAGGCGTGCCATCAATCGAAAACTCACTGCCTTGTAAGTTCACTTCACCGCCGGATGCGGCAGTGAAGCCAGCACCAAAAGTCCCTCCGCTGATGTTTACCAAACCAAGGTCACGGACACGAAAAAAGAGCCCGATGGCCCCGCCGCTGATATTCACCACGCTATAAAGTTCGGCACTAAAACAATCTCCCACTGTCCCTCCAGCAATGTTCACAATGCTGGAGTCGGCTTCAAAAAAATCACCAACGATACCGCCGCTAATGTTCACCAAACTATAGGGTAATGCAGAAAATCTATCGCCGACGGTCCCGCCGCTGATGTTCACCTCGCTGTCAGAGTTGGCACGAAACCGGTCACCTACAGAGCCTCCGCTAATATTCACTTGACTGGTGGAATAAGCACCAAATCTATCACCTACTGTTCCGCCGCTGATGTTCACCACAGTGTCGGACAGGGTATTAAATCTCTCGCCCACCGTGCCACCGCTAATGTTCACCTCGCAGCCAGATCGAGCATCAAAACCGCCGCCCACCGATCCGCCGCTGATGTTCACCTCGCTATTTCCGATCACATTAAAACCCCCGGCCACAATACCACCCTCGCGGACGTTCAGTTGAGTTGTTTGCCCCGACGAGAATCCGATACCGTCAGAAATAACTGCCTCGTCGCCGGGCAAGTTGAGGACGAGCTCAAAAGAGCTCGATGGTGATGGCCCGGGACCGTTGACCTGAGCCGAGGCTGGAGGAACAAACAGGACGAAAATTCCAAGGCAAGTGCCCAGGCAGCAGGCCAGAGAAAGTGATGATCTTCCAAGCGTTGGTTTCATCGCATTTCCCAGAGAAGTCAAAAGAAGTTATTAATACTTGCGGCTGACCGAAAGGTTCAAACCGCATCAGCATACAGCCCGCCATAGCAGTATCGCATAAATCCATTTTTCTGACCTACATTTTTACGCTCAAATTGCGCCTACGGCATAACTTTTTTCTACCCAACCCATGATTCGCAATTCGTCATCCTGATCTGCATTCGCCATCTGCTTGTTGGCAAAGAGCACCAACTCTCCAAGCGGAACGTTCTGCACAGGTGCGTTTGATAGCGCGTAGGCACTAGCCGACGGCAAGTCACTCAGCAAACCGGCGCCGTTCAGGTTTAATTGCCACCGCCGCCAGCCAGGATTGAGACAAACTCAGAGATATCGAGAAAGCTCACATAACCATCCAGATTGACATCCGCTGCTTCCTGATAATCGCCGGATGACAGGAGTCCGATAAACGGACTAATATCCAGGAAGCTTACCACTCCGTCTCGATTGACATCGCCCAACACGATCTCGGCTGCACGAACAAACTGAATGATGTTCTCTCCGGTGGCGTCGGATAAGACGGTGATGGGAGTAGTGGTTAAGAAAGTATTGTCCAGTGTAAAAGGCATGCCATACACTACTGCATCCTCTTCGAAAACGATGACATTATTTTCCAATGTGTCGGCATTAAAACTTGTTTCTCCCTCGGCAAGAGTAATCGTCGAGAAAGGGAAACCCGTATGACTAGAGGCACCGATATCAAAGTACTCGCTCAATGGAGTTTCAATTCCACCGTGGAAAAAATTGAATAGATAAGGGAAGCCAAATTCAGGACCCGTTGTCATGGCGCCCGTGTATACATCTACATCTTTTGTTGTTGTTGCTCCCCAAAAAAATCCAGTCGAGGAATGAAAACCAAACATACCTGGAGGATTGGGGTATGTTTGCCGCTCAAAGGTCATTCCGGAAGTTTCGAAATACCCATTAACTGTAGCGGTGATGCTGGGCCCCGAATCATCGAAGGTGACAATCAAAGTGTTTTTTTGCGCAGATGCAAACGTTGCCCCAACAAGCAGAAGAATCAGTGACAAAACTAAACTGGTAAATTTAACGCTCACAACAGAAACTCCCCAAAAAAGAGTACTAAAAAGATACAACGCAACGTTTCATCCATTCTGACCGCCAAGTGGCTTTGCCAATTTACCGCTTTGGCCGGTACAGATGCCGTGAAGATGTGACTTTTTGCCTCATCCTAAACAAGCTTAACGCAGGACCATTTCAAGAAAAAGGATTTAATTTTTTTGAGGCCAACGAGCTTTATATGGCGGCAACGCCCGGGTTTCCGCTAACCGCCCCGTTGCGTTTTCCTGCTTCTCCCCATTTTCTGCCCCAAGCGCAACGCGCATACCCAAACGCCGCTAAATTCGGAACGAGGCCAGCTGATCTTCTGCGTCAAAGCCAAGGCCTGAATAGGATAATCGCGGCGCGAGCTTCTGCGGAGTAAGCGCCTTTCCTGTGAGAGGTTTCGAGCAGAATTGTAGTTGGATGGCGCAAGTAGCTATACTTTTAGTTAATACCGGCGTTCTTTGGTCCGCCGCTCACTTGAGTATGAAGGTCGAAAAAGAGATCGAGCAACTGGTCGTTGAGGGGCAGCCCATGAGGTGCAAGGCTGTGCTCGACGAGAAGCCAGAAGTCAGTCACGACACGAATCATACTTTCTGAGTACGCCACTGGAAAATTCAAACCGACTTCCAAGGCACCGATTGTCGGGTTGGTTTGTCTTATCAACGGCAGAATTGCCTAGTCCCACTTGATGTACCGAACAATCGGCGTGTCGTCAAATACATCGAGCGTAAACTCGAAAATCGTCCGACATAATTGCAACTCCCAAGGAGTTATTCGCTAGGGCTTGCATCATCATCGGAGGCGCCAACTGCGATTGCTGTAGCGATTCCACCGATACCAAGCAAACGAAGTCCAGTTCGACGGGCAGCAACTGCTCCGCCACCACCACTTAAAGCTCCGCCGCCACTAAAGAATCCTCCACCGCTTCCGGTGGTGGTAATTCCACCAATGCTACCGCCGCCAAAACTGCCGCCACCGCCGCTAAAACTTGCAGCAGGAGCACCGCTTAAGCCGGTGTAACATCCGCCTTCTGAATACTGAGTCAAACGAAGGCTCACGCTGTCATCGCAAACGGTGCAGGTTTGGCTTGGTGGAATAACTGTGAAGGCCTGCCGACCGCAATAGCTTGATGCAGAACCATACATGTTGTACTCGCCAGGGCCAACGTTTGGGAACGCGAACGACCCATCTTCGTTAGCGACGATTTTAGAAAGCAAGACACCATCTCTAACCAACGAAACATTGGCTTCAATTGGAACATACTCACCAGTAACGATCGCCGTTACCAAACCAATTAATCTGCCGTCCTCATCCACGCTGACAAAAACAGGGGCTTCTTCTTCCTCTTCCTCTTCTGAATCCTCTCCCTCTTCTAAATCTTCAGTTTCGTCATCATCTAAGGTTAGCTCGTTGGCTTCAGCGTCGATGGCCTGGATCATATCCTCCGGTTCGTCGCTTGCCTGAGCTTCAGTTGCTGATAAATCTTCTTCAGGTGTTTCGGCTGTAACATCAGAAGTCGAATCAACGGTTTCTTTTGCTTTCGAAACTTGAGTTTCAACTTCGGTATTTTGAACTTCAACTTCTGTGTTAGACGGCTCAGGGGTTTCAGATGAAACCTCTTGGGCATTCAAGTTGTTACAAGTGAAGGTGAGGATGCAAGCAAGGAGGGTCAGAATTGTGTGATGCATCAAAAAACTCCTGTGGAAAAGAGTGGGTGGTGAGGATATTTACAATTATCGGAGTTATCTGCTTCTCAATCATCCCTTTTGTTGAGATCGCACTACTCTTTTGAGTGTCCAAAAGGAGGGACGAAACTACCTAATCACTAAATTGTGTCCAGACTAACATTGTCTCTGTTCTCAGCCCGCTAATCAAGCTCAAATTGCGCATAAAAAAAAGGCAATAAGGCCCAAATGACTTACAAGCCAAAACCTTATTGCCGAACCCGCTCGACGCTCCCCAGCTCAATCGGGCTGCTAAAAGCTAGGTCGTTAAGGGGCAAAGTCAAAGCGAGCGTTTAATAAGCGTTTAAAATATCACCCAAAAACCCAAATTGGGAAGCAAAGGCGTCTCTACTTCGCCCCCTCGATCAGGTTATTTCCCAGTCCAATCCGATGTCAAAATTGACAGCTGAATGGGTCAGAGCCCCGACGCTGATCCGCTCAACACCCGTTTGGGCGATCTCACCTATCGTTTTGAGGTTCACTCCGCCCGACGCCTCAAGCAGGATTTTTGGTGCTTTAGCGTCCCGCATGGCAACGCCTTTTTTGAGGCGCTCGCAATCCATGTTGTCCAGCAGCACAATATCGCAGTCGGTCGCCAGCGCGATTTCCAATTGCTCAAGCGTATCAACCTCCAGTTGCAAGATCGTATCTTTACCGTTGGGAAGTTTGTTGGCGTTGTCTTGGATCCACTGTCGAGCAATTTTAATTGTCGTGGGGATCGTGTCTTGGTTGTCCTCAACCAACGAACGATAAAAGGCCAGATGATTATCTTTAAGCATGATTGCGTCGTACAAGCCCATGCGATGATTCTCTCCACCACCGCAAGCGACCGCGTATTTCTCTAGCCGTCGCCAGCCGGGAGTTGTTTTTCGAGTGTCCAGAACACAGGCTTTGGTTCCCTTGATCTTGGATGCGTATTGGCCTGTTAAGGTGCTGATACCCGAAAGCCGGCACATGAAGTTCAAACATGTACGTTCCATCGTCAAGATATCATGAGCCGGCCCAACCATAATTGCGATTGTTTGCTGTGGCTTGATCACCTGACCGTCTTCAACTTTTACTTCGAGCTCGAGCTTGGGAGCAAAGTGCTTGATCGCAAGCTTGGCGATCTCGACTCCGCAAACCACTCCATCGGCACGACTGACAAACGCCGCTCGAGCTGCGGCGTGTTTCGGAACGATCGAATCAGTCGTACAGTCGACGCCGGCGTCCAGATCGCTGGCACCAATGTCTTCGGTAAGCGCCATCTCGATCAGCTTGAGACAATCTGTTTTTGCGGCCGCACTGAATTGCTTCGTTGAAAATGAATCGGACATCAATCAAGCCTCCAGGAAATCAGATATTTTTGCGCGAATCTCGTCTCGAACGCGTCGAAACACTTCCATCTTCTGCTCGTCGGTGCCTGTAGCATCCGCAGGATCATCAAACGGCCAGTGCAATGTCTGTGCGACTCCCGGCAAAACCGGACACGCTTCCTTGGCATTGTCACAAACGGTAACGGCAAGTTCAATTTCCCGCTCAACAAATGGCTCAACCGACTTGCTTTCCAGCCCTTCGATCGACAGTCCGATTTCCTCGATCGCCACCAAAGCAAGTGGGTGTACGTAGCCGGAAGGTTTGGAGCCAGCCGATTCGGCTTTCCAGTTCTCTCCACCGAGATTTTGCCAGATTACCTGAGCCATTTGGGAACGGCACGAGTTGCCGGTGCAAAGAATGAGGACAGTTTTCATATTGTTGGAAGCCTTTGTCACAAAGAGACCGAATCGGAACAAGATTTTAAAGCGAGTTGCAAATCTGTTGAAACTACAAGATTCGCACTTGTTATCGTGACAAACCAGCACAGTCCTGCAAAGGCCGCCACTTGCTCTAGCGGCCATTTACCTGGTCAACTCTGTTCTTCCGGGCCGGCTGCTCAAGCCGTGCGGTTTAACCGATTTGTTTAGGATCTTGTGAATTGTCCATGCAGGAATTAGCAGGGCTTACACCGAAACAACGTCACCTCCCAAGATTTGGGAGGGTCGAGAAAAGACGATGAAATCGGCTTTGATCGGGGAGGGTTGATGCTCCACCCACCCGACCCGTCTCGCGTTCGCCTCTGCCGCATACAGGAGGTCAAATGTCAAACCGCTGTGTTTGAGCAACTCGAACTAACTGCCAAGCACTCGTTCAACAAACTCAGGAACAAGTTTCGTTGCCAAACCATACTCAGCATTGTCAAACGCCGATTCATTGTTGCTTGGGTCAAGATTGAGTGAGCGAGTCGACGCACCGGCGCGCTGGGCCGCAGCCACAAAACCCGCCGCAGGATAAACGTTGCCCGAAGTCCCAATCGAAACAAATAAATCGCAGTTGGCCAACGCCATTTCAATTCGCTCCATTTGCATCGGCATCTCGCCGAACCACACAATGTGCGGTCGAAGCGTACCCTTGCGATCGCAACATTGGCAGGCTTCATCAACGTCGATGTCACCAGTGACCTCAGTTACCGTGTTGCTGTCAGCGCATCGTTTTTTCAACAGCTCGCCGTGCATGTGGATCAGGTTTTGACTTCCTGCCCGTTCGTGCAAGTCATCAATGTTCTGAGTCACCAACAAAAACTCTCCAGCGAATTCTCGCTCCAGCCGAGCCAAAGCTTTGTGGGCGAGGTTTTCTTTGACTTCGTTGGAAAGCAATTGGCGGCGGCGTTGGTTGTAAAAATCCTGAACCAGAACTGGATTGGCCGCGAAGCCTTCCGGAGACGCGACTTCTTCAATCCGGTGGTTCTCCCACAGGCCATCGGCAGCTCGGAACGTTTTAATTCCCGATTCGGCAGAGATTCCCGCGCCGGTCAAGATGACGATTGATTTGAATTTTTTCATCTGATTTTCCTTTATACCATCAGACAGACTCGGTTGTTGCTCCGAGGTTCAGCAGGATTTCACGATACCAACCCGCAGCGGTCGCCGTACGGCCAGCCAATTGTTTCGTCCCCCAGACGACCGAAAGCGTGCATTTGGTCTGGTCAGATGTCTTGGTTCGCTGGGAATCCTTAACGCCATTGGCACATGGTCCCAGCGAATCAAACAGACAAAGCAGGCCGTCCAATTTTATCGTCTGCCCGGTCGCGTTGAAGACGTAGTCGCTCTCCGCAGGTGCAATACCGATCCGCAGTGGATTTTCAACTCGATCCAAATCAACGACGCTGATCGGCAAGCCACTGTGGAGCGAAACGACATTGCACACATCTACCGGAAGGTTGATCGGCGACAACGTTTTTTTCTCAACCGATTGTCTTAAATACTCTGACGCCGGCTTGCCGCGCCCCGTTGGCTTGTAACCGCCGTGGCGAAGCAGGTCTCGAACGATACGTTTTGTATCGTCGGAGTATTCCAGGGCGGAGGGTATTTCAATCGCTGGTGATTCCAGTTGCAGCGATTTTAAAACCGACTCCGGCGTCTCCAATGAGCCAATTGGTTTGGCGAATTCGGTGACGAACGCGGCAGCTTCAAGTAACGGATGATCATCAATTTCCAGCATTGAAGGTTGGACCTTTGTATTAAAAAAGAACGTAGATAAACGGGCCCAGCGCCGTATTGGTCATCACGACGAAGAGGCTCAGAAACAGGAGGATTAGCACAATCGGGGTCAGCCACCATTTTTTGTTGTGAATCAGGAAGTCGACGAACTCTAACAGAATCGACGGTTGCCGAGATTGTGATTCTTTTTTGAACTCTTCGACGAGCCCGTCATTGGAGGCATCTAGTTCAGGTTGAGTTTCGGCTGGCCGGGACATGAATTCGCTTTTAGTTGGAGGAGTAGACTTGAAGGGAGGAACGTTAGAATCTAATACTGCTTGAAATAACTCGACTTGTTTTTCGCTTCTCCGTTGGCTCGTTCAATCCAGTACGTTGCTAACGGCTTGTCGATTGGCTTAAAAGACTTCCTGCCGGTCAATCGCCAGATTATTCCCAAAGGCGTGACGCAAAACAGAAACACCAACGTTAAGACAGTAATGGAAATCAGGTACCTAAATGGGAATAGCAGCTTAAGCATAAAGTCCTGAACTCGCTTGTTAAACCGCAGTAGGCCCTCGAGCGGCGCTCCAGTTCTGGGCGGAGAGATTGTGTGGCGACTATGCCTGAATTCCTGCTTTGCCGCGGCAAGGGCGGCAGTGGGTTGATCCGATTTTAGAAGCAAGCAGTTTTCCACAACCAACACGTCGATGTCCGAGTTCATAAAGCAAAGCCACGAATCCTCGACGCTGCAAACAATTGGTTGGCCCCGTAAATTGAAACTAGTATTAAGCAAAGCCGGGCAGCCTGTTTTGGCTTCAAATTGACGTAGCAGCCCAAAGAGCATCGGATTGTCTGACTCATCTACCGTCTGAATCCTCGCCGAACCGTCAACGTGAGTCACCGCAGCAACCGGCGACCGGGTACGTTGTTGCTCTTCATTGTTCATCTCTTTGTCTGGTTCTTTCAACTGAGCTGCAAGCAACATGTAGGGTGACTCAGAATGAAGATCGAAAAAATCGCTTACTCGATCCCACAGAACAGCTGGCGCAAATGGCCGAAATGATTCGCGAAATTTTAATTTGTTGACTCGGTCTTTCATCTGGCTGTTGCGAGGATCGGCGAGAATGCTGCGATTGCCTAGCGCCCTGGGGCCAAACTCCATCCGGCCCTGATGCCAACCGACTACTGATTGCGAATCCAGATAATCGGCAACTTTTTCAAATAGCAAGTTGTCGTTCGGGATCACTTCAAACACGGCTCCAAATTCTTCAAAGGGTTCTTTGAGGTGTGCGAGACTGGCTCGAGCGGACTCGCGAGAAGCCGTTGGGCCTAGGAACAGCGTCTGCTTTGGTTTTGCGACCCGAGGATTGTCAAGCAGTTGATGCCAGGCAAAAAGGGCCGCACCGATTGCCGCCCCTGAGTCACCTGCGGCCGGCTGGATCCATACGTTTTCAAATTTACTTTCTCGCAGTAGCCGACCGTTGGCAACGCAGTTTAATCCGACTCCACCGGCAATGCAGAGATTCTCCATTTTGGATTGCTGATGGAGGTGGTTTGCGATCTTTAGCAAAACTGTTTCGGTAACCAACTGTATCGACGCCGCAAGGTCCCGCTGACGGTCGGTGATTTCCGTTTCGGGGACGCGGGCCGGGCCGCCAAACAATGACTCAAACGTCTTTGAAGTCATCGTGTTTCCAGCGGCGTAGTTAAAAAAACTTTGGTTCATCCGAAACGAACCATCCGGCTTTACATCAATCAGCTTCCCAAGGATCAAGTCCGCATAGATTGGTTCGCCGTAAGGCGCCAGGCCCATTAGCTTTCCTTCGCCTCCGTTTACTCGAAAACCACAGTACGAGGTAAAAGCGGAGTACAGTAGCCCGAGCGAATCAGGGAACGAAATTTGATCGGTCAATTGGATTTGGTTTCCTCTGCCAACTCCGAGCGTCGTCGAAGCCCACTCGCCAACCCCGTCGACCGTTAGAATAGCGGCGTTGTCGAAGGGCGATGCAAAAAAGGCGCTTGCTGCATGAGACTCATGGTGCTCGGGAAATATGATTCTTCGCTGATATCGACCGCTGCCCAACTCCCGCAATCGCTTACCGATCTTTCGAGAGAGGTAAAGCTTGGAGCCCAACCAGACCGGCATTGATTTGGTAAACGAAGCCCAGCCGCGCGGGGCTTGGCTCAGATAAGTTTCCAGTAGACGCTCGAACTTCAGGAAAGACTTTTCGTAAAATACGACATGATCAATCTCTTCAACCGAGAGCCCCGCGTGTTGAAGACAATACTGGATCGAGTTGATGGGAAACGAAGCGTCGTGTTTGACTCGTGTAAATCGCTCTTCCTGTGCTGCGGCGACGATCTCGCCATCAACGACCAGCGCAGCAGCAGCGTCGTGGTAAAAAGCAGAGATCCCAAGTATCGAAGTCACGATTGGAAGCCAAACCCGTTTTAAATGGGACCTGATGGGACGAGAATTCAAAAATTAAATTATACTTCCGGTCAAGCCGTTTGTTGGTAAGCCAACGCGTAAGGCGAGGAATAATGAAGATCGTCGAAGATCCGCACCGACGCTTTGAGTTACCATTGCGCTTATTGTTCCAAGTGATCGAAGAAAATGACAGTCTCGGAGCGAAAAAGCGACTTTGCAAGATAAGCGGTTCGTGAGATCCAAACACATCTCGGAAAAACCGCTTAGTTTGAGTTTTTAAGCTGACAGGCAAAACTCGATGGCCAGCTCGAATAGAAAAAAACAGATTGCCTTTCGCCTCTGCGCAGTTCTGGTTGGACTGCTGCCGTTTCTGGCCTTTGAGTTAACCCTGAGATCGATCGGATGGCGGCAGCTTGATGGAGTTAAAGATCCGTTCGTCGGGTTTTCTTCTTCACGGCCTCTCTTTGAATTGAACGATGACCGAACCGTCTACAAAGTTTCAGATTCACGAAAGCCGCTGTTCTGCGATGAATCTTTTCCTGTTAGCAAATCCAACGATGAGTTCAGGATTTTTTGCATTGGCGGATCAACCGTTCAGGGACGTCCGTACGCGATCGAGACTGCGTTTTCGACTTGGCTCGAGCTTAGTCTTCAAGCCGCCGACTCCAGGCAATTCAACGTTATCAATTGCGGCGGCGTCTCGTACGCCAGTTACAGGCTGGCTCCAATCGTTGAGGAGATTCTGGACTATCAACCAGATTTGATCGTGCTGTATACCGGCCACAATGAGTTTCTTGAGGATCGCACGTATGATTCAATCAAGAAAACTTCGCCCTTGATTCTGAGCGTTCACGAAAAATTGAGCGGCCTGAAAACTTATTCTTTCTTCAGAAGTCTCGCATCGCCAGACCAGTCGAATCATCCTCAGCGGGAACTCCTGCCCGGGGAAGTCGAAGCCCGTCTCGATTTCCGCAATGGTCTGGAGCAATATACCCGCGACGAAGTCTGGAAGGCCAACGTCGTGTCTCATTTTCGTCACAACCTGGAACGCATAGTTCTGGCCGCTCAAGTGGCCGATGTGCCGTTGATGGTATGCAATCCCGTGAGCAACCTGAGAGACGCTTCACCCTTCAAGAGTCAGAATAAGAACGGGCTTTCAGACGCTCACCGAACCCAGTTCCAATCCAGCTTTGAGAAACTGATCGGCGATCAGAAGCACGCCACTTCGATCGATGACCTGAGTGCCCTCTTAAAAATAGATCCTTATCATGCGGAGCTGCAATATCGGATTGGGCAGGCGTATCAAATCGCTGGAGATTTTAAAAACGCCAAACGACATCTGGTCGAAGCCAAGGAGCAGGACGTTTGCCCTTTGAGAATCATCGAACCGATGTACGAAGTGATTTTTGCAATCACCCAGGAACACGAGGTTCCTCTGGTAGATGTCAAATCCCTATTTGAGTCAAAGGCTGCAGATGGCATACCTGGTAGCGAACTGCTTGTTGATCACGTACACCCATCAATGCGCGGGCACCAGTTGATCGCTGAACTGATTTTTGAAGAGATGAATCGGCTGGGCTTTGTTGAAATTGCCGATGGATTCGAAACCAAGCGGGATAACAGTTTTGCCGCCCACTTCGCTTCGTTGCCGAATTTATATTTCGAATTGGGCAAAGAACGGCTCAGTGCGCTCAAGGGATGGGCCGAGGGAAAGACGCCTCAGGTGAGAAACCGAATTGAATCGAGCCAAAAAGAACCGGTTTCAGCCGCTACTGAGTGAACCGTAGGGCAAGAGCGACCTACGGGCCGAACGGTGCTTGGAACTGCGAGTTTGAGTTGGCTGGTCTATTTGAACCTGCACCAGTGCGACCAAACGGATCGTTCTGTGGTCCTTGCGGTACCTGAGGTCGCTGGGCCGATGCGGCCGGAGGCTGGAATTGTGATTGCCCGCCGAAATTACGCTGCGCCGGCCTCTTGGGGCGGCCTTGCGCTGGCGGCCGAAAACCATTAGCACCAAGGTTAAATCCCTGTGACGTGCTGGCAGCGGCAGGGCTTGAGCTCGAAGTGACATTGCTGGTGCTTGAAGCCGAACTTCCAAAGCCGCCTGATGTGCTCTTAAATGGGGTCGCCGCGCCGGCTTCGATCGTTTGGCTGACGGGTTGTTGATTCTGGATATTGTTGGAAAAACCGCCTTGGCCTGAGTTTGCAGTTGGATTGGAGTGAGCTGAATTGTTTGCTCCAAAATTATTGGAGCTGAAATTCGTATTTCCAACTTGAGGCGGGGTTTGGCGCGGCGATTGGATATTCTGCAATGAGTTAAAACGCTGGTTCCTGGCCGAGCTGGCTGCTGGCTGAGCGTTGGTTTGGGAGTTTCTGGCATTGCGAAATCGTTCCGCCACGCTGACGTTCGGTTGGGTGGTTGAATTAGTTTTGGGTTTCGCAATCAGCATCCCAACGACTTGCTGTGGTGCTTGGTAACCGCGCGAGACGGTAAGCGAATAGTCGCAAATGGCGTGGTTGTAATCCATCACCGCGACCAGCAAATTCTGCTCCGCAGCACGCCATGATTTGGCGGCACTCAAAGCATCAGCAACCGAGGACCGCCCGTTGCGAACCCCAGTAACGACCTTCTGATTGGTTGATTGAGCCATCTGGACTGTGTCAGCTCGGTTGGCAATCAGCTCCAGTGTTTTGGGAAGCATTTTGTCGATTCCCAATAGGTTGGCAGGCATCAATTGAAACTGCTTGTAACGTTCGTATTGCGTGTTGTACTTTTGAATCAAAGGCAAATCATTGGGGATCGGTGGCGGCAAAGACGAAGACCGATTGGGCATGAACTGAGTCAACTTGGATTGGGATTTGACCAGTTCGATTTCCGAAGCAAGTACTTCGTTCCGCGCATCCATTTTTGCCATCTCCAGCATCGCTTGAGCTGCCGCTTCTGAACCGCTTGGGATGTCTTCGAGCAATCGTAAATATTGCTGCGAATTGACCAGTGAAGCCCAATCGAAATACGTGTCCCAGAATTGATGGATCATCGGTCGCCGCTGCTCGGTCGAGATCGGTTGATTCAACATCTCCAATAGCTTCACTGGTTGACCAGTCAACTGTTGTGGATTGATTCCATCGGTGGAGTAGCGAGCAATCAATTGTTTGGCCAGGTCGGTCCGGATTTTTCGCGGAGCCGCCGGCTGAGCGAACCCAGTTGGTCGAACAGAGCTATCTCGATTGAAACTTTGTTGAGGTTGGCGGACCGGTTGGCTATTGAAATTTCGGTTGGCCAATCGGTTTTGATTTGGCGATACCCTGGGAGCCCCGGAAGCTATGTTTGGATTGACGCCTTGGTTGTATGTCGAATTTGCGTTGGCGTTGAATCGTGTGCCAGACGGTTGAACAGTTCTCGATACTGTAGATGGGTTTGGCGCCGCGGGTCCATAACCCTGGGCTCTACTAAAATTCTGCGGGTTGTTTCCTGAGTTCTGACGGGCTTCCGACGTTTCAGGTTGCCGCCATGAACTTGCGCCCGCTACAGTTGTACTTGTTGAAGCGGTGCTGTTTGAGTTCGATTGTGAATTTGAAAAAGCCAGCGAGGGAACCGAAGGGGCTCTTGAACTGACTGAGCTTCGATTTGAATTGACTGGCGAATCTCCAAAACTACTGACAACTGGAGGCGTAAAGGTTCTTGGCGGTCTTGGCGCGTTGTCCGGTGAAGGTGCCCGCGAAGTCCGCCTCGACAACTGGCTTGGCTGACCAGGCGCAACGTTTACGCGGCCGCTACCAAACGAGCTTGGATTCTGCCGAGTTGGATTGGTCGTTGCCAGTGTGCCGATTGCATTGGAGCGATCTTGGGCAGGCGAACTATAAGAAGCCGTTACAACGTTGTTTGATTCCTCTGACTCACGTAGCTCATTGGCTAACTCTTGGGAGTTGACCACCGGCCGAGTGAAAGAGTCCAGGTTAGGGCTTTGAGGGACGAGTAATTCTTGAGGTGGTTCAGGCGCCTGCGGAAACGCGGGCGAAATCACGGGGGAGGACGCAGGTTGAGAATCGAAGGAGCGAACTGAAAGCCCCGAACTGTTGGCGAGCGTTGCCGCTGCGTTGGCCCCCGAAGAGACATTTTCATCTACGTCAGAGCCGGCAAGAACCGACACACTTGTCTTGGTGGAGCTTCCATCCTCAGACTGAGCCAATGCCGATGTCGGCGCACCGACAATCAACAGCATCAACACGCTGGCGAGTGACCGAGCCAATGTTGATGTAAAATAGTTCTTACTAACGGTTACCAAAACGAGCATCCTTGCACCTCTGGAATTTAAATTGGGTCAATAAACGAGGGCGTTTCGCAGCCCCAAACCCGGTTGCAATCCTTTGCGTTGGAGTAATCTGTCCCGAATCAATTTCTGAGTCAATGCTGATCAGGAGGTGGATTTAAAGTGCCTATCTTACAAGCGGTAAATTACGGGAACTTGCGTATACTCAACGAAAACTTGCTTTGTCAGATTCATAGCAGATAATGCAAGCACTTGGGGCGTGCAACCATCTTCAAGAGAGCCAGAGAGCAAAAAGATGATTCATAATTTGACAGTCGAGACAACAATTTGCTGGGTAGTCAGCTGTTACTTTCTTCTTTGCTCGGCTGGCCAAGCCCAGATTCTCAGCCCGCCTGCTGAGCCAATCGATGCCCAGGCGAGCCAACCGATTCGCCGCTTGCTCAATGAAGATTGGGAGCGAAGCCCAAAAATTGCAGTGCGATCAAAGACGACCTTTGAAAGCGAGAGAAGGTTTACAGACGATTTGCTGGTCGCGTACATGTTCAACCGGATTCGCCACAGCCAAACCGGCGAGGCAAAACTCACGGCTCAGGAATTAACTGCACGACACACTGACAACCTTGATGGCTGGATGGTCAAGACATGGCTCAATACGTTGACCGATGATTTTGAAATTGCGCTGATCAACATGCGAAATTTCAAGAAACAAATTGACGCCCAAAAAAATCTGCCTGAGAAAACGCGACAACAGATTTTCAGTCGACTGGGAAGATTGATCGGCTATTTCCAAGGGCCCGTTGCAAGCCGTGTCAACGACGACCTGCTCAATGATACGATCCGCGAACTTGCGGTTGGATTGAAACCGGAGATCCTCAAAATATTTAATGATAATCGGGATCGAGTGTTGAAGCGGCACGGCGATCTATTGGCAGAACAAGGTAAGAGGACACAAGTCATTCTGGATAAAACCCAGCTTGAGAATCAAGCACAAGCCGCTCAGCTGGAGCGACAAAACCAGTTGCTTGAGCAGACCGAAGCTCAGTTGTTGCCTCAAAAGCAGAAGATTACAGAAGACGCCACGAAGGAAATTACAGCTGTTCAACAGCAAGCCTCCCAACTCGATCAGCGACTCAGTCAGCTCACCAGCGACATTTCAGCGGTTGAGCTTGATTTACAGTACTTGTATCAGGATCTTGATTTGATTTTGAGCCAGCCGCCCCAGCTTCGACAGTCGACTTTCTTTCTGAGGAATCGGATTCGCAATGCCGAGTTGTCGCTGGCGTCTCTGCATCGGAATGCCGTGGGCACATCAAATCAATTGAATGGTCTGCGGGCCCAGATTAGTCAGATCGAGGCTTCTGCCAATCGGCAAACCAACGAGATCGACCAGGAGATCAAACGCTTAAATGGATCCAAGTTAAGAAACCTCTCCAAGCTTACCAAGATTAATCAAGGCCCAAAACTGGCAAGCGGGAAACGTAAAGCGATGATCTCGCGAGCCACTGCCTTGCGAACTTACGATGACTTGACGTTGGAGTTGTATCGTCAGGATATGTTGAGCCACTTGTCGAAGTAGGCATTGTCTGACAATTTCAAATCGGACTGAGCGGCAAGGCGCTTAGCCGCTGTAAACATGCAACGAACCGACGGCTAGCGCCTTGCCGCTCACAAGCAGTGGCCACCGGAGAAACAAGAGAAAACCTAAGGCAAGTGTTGCTCGACTACGTTGTGCGTTTTATCTCTCAGCGTTCCCAACCAGATGCTGCCGATTTTTCA
>CAYSQZ010000059.1:0-23135 GCA_964433035.1 uncultured Pirellulaceae bacterium
AAAGTCGGCTTGAAACCGCTTCTAGACTTGTCCTAAATATTCGCCCTTAAACATTCACACCTAAAGACTAGTGGTCCGTCAATCCTGAAATGAATAGCCAAACGGGTGCCATGCTTCACGCTTGCGTGAAGCATGCTTACGCGAGCGTAAACATGGCACCCGTCAATTCAGATCTGAAGCCCTTTAAGCCGATGGTAGATTTACCACTGCCACACAGCTCTGACTCCGGGTTATGATATGCCTTGAGTAATTTTTACTATCCACGCCATCGAGTACAGCATGTCCAATTCAGATGAACAATACATGCGGTACGCCATCGAGTTGGCAGCTCAGGGTGAAGGACGCGTCGAACCCAATCCAATGGTCGGATGCGTACTGGTGCGCGACAACCAAATCATCGGACATGGGTTCCACAAGCAGTTTGGTGGGCCCCACGCGGAAATCAATGCCATTGATTCGATTGGCAAATTGGTTGACTCCGATGGACAGAACTCAGCGCACCTCGATGCCGCGGGCGCAACTGTTTTTGTGACCCTCGAACCCTGCTCCCATACTGGAAAAACAGGGCCGTGCTGTGATGCGCTGATCAATGCCAAGGTCTCGCGCGTTGTTATTGCTTGCCGTGACCCCAATCCTCTTGTCGAAGGCCAGGGGATCAAGCGACTGGAGGATGCGGGAATCGAGGTTGAAGTCGGGTTGCTTGAAACACAAGCCCGCTCGGTCATGGCTCCGTATTTGAAACGAACCGAACAGAACAAGCCGTGGATCATTGCAAAATGGGCCATGACTCTCGATGGGAAGATCGCGACATCCACAGGAGATAGCAAATGGATTTCCAGCCCGGCCTCGCGTCAAATTGTTCACAAGCTGCGGGCTCGCGTCGACGCAGTCATGGTAGGAGTCGGGACCGCATTGGCTGACGATCCGATGCTCAACGCTCGGCTCGACCAAGCCATCGTTACCAACGGAGAAACAACAGTCACCCCAACGAACTCCAGCCCACGACCACCTGCGCTTCGTGTGATCGTCGATTCGTCGGCTCGCCTGGGACTGGACACAAAACTTGTCAGCACCGCCAAAGAAATACCGACGTTGATCGCCGTCGGACCCGACGCTGATTCAGCCAAACTTAAACAACTGGAGTCGTTGGGATGCAAGCTCTTTGCCCATCCTTCAACAGATCGAAACGAAAGACTTGAAGCGTTACTGGAGCATCTGGCCGAGCAACAGCTTACCAACATTCTTGTCGAAGGCGGTGGAGAGCTCATAGGCAGTCTTCACGATTTGCATCAAATCGATGAAGTCCACTGTTTTCTCGGGCCCAAGATCGTCGGCGGTACCGCAACCTCTCCCGTTGGTGGCGATGGACTGGATTTGATCAAGGACTCAACGCAACTCTCGATCCAATCAGTTCAGCAAGTTGGCGACGATGTGTATATTGTTGGGCGTCGATAACAATAGCTGCTCAAACCGTGCGTCAATTTGAGTAACTACTTAGTTGAGCGGTTTAACGAAACAAAGCCACCTCCCAAGATTGGCCAAGATTGGCCAAGATTGGGAGGGTCGAGATAAGACGATCTCAAGCTCAACCGCTAATCTCGCTCGACAGGATTTCGGCCAACTTGCTCGACCGTTACCGCGCCATCCTGGGGAGTGAAACGATAAATCTTGTCGGCGTACTTCTCAAACAGACCGACGTCGTGGTGCGAAATCATAATAACTTGAAACCCCAGTTGCTTGGCGGCTCGATGCACGATGTTGACAAGCCGAGGAACCAACTCTGGCCGCAACCAACAATCTTGCTCATCAAGCACCAGGAATCGGCGATGCTCCTGCGGATCCAGTCGAGCCAACGCAAACAAACGCAGCCCAACGCTAAGAATATTCTGAACCGATCCACCCTGACCGCGCCGGACATCTTCATCATTACCGTCTCGCTGAATCGAAAAATCAACGTTAGCTGCGCCGCGTTTGAAACTCGCGGTTGCTTTAAATTCGATCGGCTGCTCGAGAACCTCCTGCAGCGCGATCGAAAGCTTATCCTGCAACATTCCCAGCACTTCTTCGAACAATTTTTGGCTAAGCGAATCGAGCGCCTCGGTAACCTGATCAGAAATCCCAAGATATTCCTGGACCGCTTGTAGCTCTCGGTCCGTCTTTTTCAAATCTCGCTCGACCTGCTTGCGAGTCCACGCCAGCCGATCCGCAGTTTTACGAAGTGCCTCTGGCGAGCTTAACTCTGACAATGGAATCAAGTCTTCGTGAGCAAGCGAATCGCCACCAGCGTCTGCCGGATCAGCAGGCTGGGCTAAATTCAGATTTTGGGAGTCAGCTGAAGACATATTGAACTAATTTTCTTCCTGTGAATCTGCGAACTTTTCGTCGATTGCGGCCAGATCCCGATCAATCCCGTCGAGCGTCGCTTGGTACTGCGAACGCATTTCTTCGTTTTTGGATTTCATCTCTTTGAGCATGATCGACAATCGCTCAACATCATCGGAGCCATATTGCTGTTTGGCTTGAGATTTCAGTTCGTCAAGCCGCTGGAGCGCATGCTCGCGCTGCGTACTGACTTTGATCTTCTGCTCATTCAATCCCTCGTAACGAGTTTGAAGTTGCTCGATCGTTTGACTTTCACCGGAACGTTTAACCATTTTACGATTCTCCACTTTGGGTAACCAACTCAGCCAATCGTTCGATCTCAACGACGACTTTCGATTCAAACTGACTCATATTTGCTGCCAGAAACTCGTGCAGCCCGGCCCCGCTTTGAGTCCGACGGGCCGTTAACTCCGCCAACCCCGTCACGAATTCGGAACCGAGTCGCCCCGCTTCGTTGTCTTCGACCTCGGTAGCTGAATCGTAGAAGACTTTGGTATGGTCCTCGTGCGGAACGATCACATCGGAAATATCATGGCCACCGGACTGAACATCGATGCGAACAACGGTCGGAACATGCTGCCGATTGGCTTCTGATCGCGAGCGGCGACTGATGTTACCAGGGGTCATCCACGTCGTCTGACCGGCGACCACCGACTCAAGCCGCCGATGAATGTGTCCGTTGATCAACAAGTCAACATTCTCAATCTCGTAGGGTTTGAACCGACCGTTTTCGTAACCCGCGATATCGATATCGTGATGGGTCAGCCAGACAACAAACGGATCACTATCGAAAAGCGAACGCCGCCCGGTTGACGGGATCTTGAATTCTTCAGGAATCGGTTGGCGATAAGAAGACCCGCCAACAAAAACAGGACGATCGTTCATCAAACCCCGCCACGGCGATCGCTGATTGACCAACCGCAGGCATCCTGACTTAAGCAAAATCGAAAGCGAATCGTTTTCATTCAACTCCGGTTCGGCACAGTCATGATTCCCGTATATTCCAATCGCGCCCGAGCTGGACATGATCTCGATCAATCGGCCGATCATCCAAGTCGGGTTGTCGCGCGGTTTATCAAACATGTCACCCAAAAACACGGGCAGCAACTGGTATGATTCGGCATACTCAAGACACCAGGCGATCTTCTTGAGGATCACATTGGGAAAGTCGTCTTTGCGGAACCCCGGCTGACGGCCTTCCACATGTGGATCGCCAATCACCAACAAGCCGACGTACCGATCGGAAGCAACTTTCGAGGAATTGCTGGTCTTCTTACCAGTTTTCCTGGGAGCTGATTTAGCCATGCTGGTGCCCTCCGCCGGGACCGGCCCCGATCACTTGATCAGCCGTTACTTCGCTTCCACAAGTCGGACAGGACGGGTTTTGCTCAACCCAACGATTGACTTCGGCATTGAGTGTTTCGATGTCCGAGCCAATCTGCTTAAGCTGCTTCTCGGACGCGGCGATGGTTTTCTGGATTTTGGAAATTTCGCCCAGCGAATCAGCCAAAGGGCCGTCGTCAACGATACGCGGGGGCGCAACAAGGGCCGACAATAGGCCTGATCGCTGATCGATCGCTTGCAAGTTTCTCCCCGCGATCTCCAAATCGCCGATGACACCCGTGAGTTCAGTTTCGACTTTTACTTTTGGCGGAGATTCGAGCTGCTCCAACGCCGATGCTGAAGCCGAAGAGAATTCAAAATTTCGTTCGGCTGACTTGAGGTCATCAACCAATCGAGCCAGCGTAGACTCGTCTTCGATTTTGGGCGGAGCTTGCAGATGGGAAAACGAATTGAGCGACGCCGTCGCGAATTCCAAGCCCAGATTCAACGCTTGAAAACCGCCCAACGTTTGTTCCAGTTTTTCGGCATCACCATATTCGGGCGGTTCAAGTAGTGCTTCCAGGCTGGCCGATTGGGCTTGGTACTGATCCAGCTCGCGGTTCAGCTCGGCGATCGCCGAGATCAAGATCTGGACGTGCTCAATTTTCTCAGCGGTCTGATGGATCTGTTTGAACAGCGCCTCAGATTCTCCGATCCTTTTCTCAACATCGTCCAATGGCTCCAAAGCCTCGACGGCTTCGGTCAACTGCGACTTTTCGGCTTCAAGTCTGGTCAAATCGCGTTTGGCGTCTCGGACGCGGTTTTTGTGCATGCTTTGCATTTCGACCAGCCGAACCGCATCGGAAGACGAAGCAAAAAACTGCGCGGCGGCTTTGCCGGAATCGTTGAGCAGAAATACTGGCGATTTCTGTTCGCCAAAATGAATGTCGTAAGGATTGGGATCACAATCGACTTGGGAAAGTCCAAGGATTTCATGAAGCTGCGGAGGAATGCCTTGGCGAAGCCGATCATACTCCTGGCCATCGATGACGTACTTCGCGCCGCCAGATTTTTTCTTGCTCCAATTAACAATATGTCCATCATCGGTTTCAACAATGATTTCACATTGTTTTTCGCCATGGCGCATCACGTAGCTGGATCTGGCGTTATGGGAAAGAATTTGAAGCGCCGAAACAAAAGCACTTTTGCCGCAATTATTGGGACCAACCAATACCGTCAGACCAGCGGCCGGTTCGATTACCGTCCGCTCATGCGACATAAAATTGACTAGTTCAATCCGTTTGATCACTGTGGCCCCGCTGGCATAATGCCCAACCTTGTGACGCATTGATTTCGTACCAATGCTTTATTCCTTCAAATCATCGCTTAGTCGAGTGACACGTTTGGTCACAGACGGACGAGATATCGAAATTATCGAGAAATCGACCGGAAAAGAAAGGAGTTAAACCGGCAGCCAATGCCGAATTGAAAGCGTTGCCACTCAAACCCCGCCGACCGCATCAGAAACAGAAGCTAAACCGAGCTCTTTTAATTTACTGGCAATGTATCGGTTGATGTCGCGAACGAATCCGGGGCCGCCATAAATGAACCCGGTATAAACCTGCACGAGGCTGGCACCGGCGAGAATCATCTGCCAGGCGTCTTCGCCGTTACTGATTCCGCCCACGCCGATGATCGGAATTTCTCCTTTGAGCTGGGCGTAGAGTGCGGCCACGACTTCGCGGCTGCGAGTCGTGAGCGGAAGCCCGGACAATCCGCCGTTGCCAATCGCTTCAATTTTACCAGCCGAAGTCTTCAAACCTTCACGGGAGATCGTGGTGTTGGTCGCGATGATGCCGTCGAGCTGAACCTCCTTCAAAATTGAGATAATATCGTCCAACTGACCGTCAGTGACATCAGGAGCGATTTTGAGCAGCACCGGTTTACGATTGATCTCGTGATCGTTGGCGAGCGTTTTATTAAGCGACTGGATCGAACCCAGCAGTTCGATCAACGGCTCACGATTTTGCAACGTTCGTAATCCCGGAGTGTTGGGTGAGCTGACGTTGACAGTAAAGTAGTCGGCGTAAGCGTAAAGCCGTTCAAAGCTGAACAGGTAGTCCTGGGTCGCTTTTTCAACGGGAACGATTTTTGTTTTCCCAATGTTGACGCCAAGAATATCACTGGGGCGTGATTTCTTCGTTGACGCCAAGCGTTTGGCGGCTCCATCGCAGCCGCCGTTATTGAAACCCATTCGGTTGATGATCGCTTTGTCATCGACCAAGCGAAACAGGCGCGGTCTCGGATTGCCTGACTGAGCCTGGCCGGTGATGGTTCCGACTTCGACATGGCTAAAGCCAAGACTGGCCAACTGCGGAAACCAGCGGGCGTCTTTGTCGAATCCGGCTGCCAGGCCGACAGGGTTTTGAAATTCCAGACCAAACACATTGGAAACCAGAGACGCGTCAATGACTTCGTAGCGGCGGCGAAACAGGGTTCCAACAAAACGCGGTGCCAGCAGTGCTTTGAAAGATCCCATCGAAAGGTAGTGGGCACGCTCGGGTGGAAAGCAAAATAAAAGCGGACGAGCGATCGAATGCCAAAGCATGTTAGGTTTTGTAGTTGGAAGTTCGGAGGTTCAGGTACTAGGTAGTACGTACAGAATTTGAAAGTAATACGAGACGATCGTAATCTTTACTTAGTCTGTCGACTAGTTGCGGCAAGCTTTCTCGGTATTCATCAGCGCACAAAAAAGATCCACGTGAATTCATTCACGTGGATCTTATCACTATACAGCTGGACTAGATGATCTCTACGGGTTTCCAGCCAAGATGTCGATAAACGGCTGAATGTCGAAGAATTCAACCATACCATTGCAGTCAACATCCGCTTCTGGCTGATTTGTTGCACCTGACAGGGCATCAATAAACGGTTGGATATCAAAAAAGTCAACCGTGCCGTCCAAGTTGACATCTCCCTTGACGATCGGTGACATCTCGCTGATGTCCGTAAAGGTGATCGTGACATTTGAAATATCAATTCCATTATTGTCTTCTCCTACAGCGCTGCTTCCAGGAGTAGGTCCATCTGTGCCGCCAAATGCACCACTGGTCGCGTTGAAGGCGATAAGATCAAAGGTGGTCGTGTTAACGCCAGCACTTCCTGAGGCCGGGATCATGTTGGCAAAATCGCCTGGATCGAAGGTATCTGCAATCAGAACCGTACGGGTGAAAACGTCGTTATAGGGTCCGTTGACACCCTCGCCAGTCATCCCAACAGTGATTTCAAACGAGGTGAGAGTCTCGTCGGTATACGCCAAGCTGATTGTCCCGGTATAGTCCGAATTAGGCAGAAAGCTGGTAACATCATCATCACCACCAGCGATAAAATCAAAGCCGGTGTTGGTACCGAATAAACGCCCGGTCGGTGCGGAGGCCGCAGGCTCAATACTATTAACGTTGTGAGTACGAATTCCAAGATCGGTACCAGGCGCGTTGATGTTGTCAACCTCACATTGGATACCTGCCATGTTCAAACCTGGCTGTAGAGTGCCACTTGCTGACGAAATGGGGCCAGTGAAATCAATTGGAGCCATGGTCGTAACGTCCATCACTCCCGCAGTTGTGGATGTGTCGAACAAACCGAACTTAAAATCCTCTTCGATGCTTTCTGGCAAGCCGTCAGGATCAGAGTCGACATCAAACGAAATAGTAGTAGGTGTAGTGAAGTCGAACGTTACAGTCAAAACGTCACCAAACTCCTCAAGCGTTTGAGCGGGAAAAAGCGCATGAATTGTTCGGGCTGAATCACCAGAGGCAAAATCCACCGGACCTGGAGCTTGATCAAGGTCCAGCCCGGCAGAAGAGCTGGTTGTGTTAAAGCCGAGTTGGTCCGGCGCGTTGGCAGTGATGCCATCATCGAAACTGTCATCGATGATAACCGTTTGCGCGTCTGCGATGACGCTAGACATCGCGACGGCGGCCATTGCAAAAGCACACGTCATGACTTTTGAAGCGAGGGAAACACACCCTGATTTTGTCGTTATCTTCATTGTTGGTATTCTCCGGCAAATAATTTACTTGATAAAGTGAGCTGCGGCTTAAACCCAGTGTATCACAAAAATGAAATTAAGAAACCGCTCCCTTTTTTGTCGGATCTTGCTCTTTCGTCAATTCTTTGCCCTCAAAGTTCATTTTAAAGGATCATTAATTCCCATTGGGGAATTAGCAACTCTTCAAAATATGGGCCAAGCCCAAGATTTAAGGTGAGTTTAGTTTGTTTAAAGGGAAGTTATTAAAACTTGAGTCGCCCTAATCTGGATACAAGTTGCTTTGTAATTAAGTGAAACTCGCAAGCACTGGATATTGGATACTGGTCTAGATCCAGCAAGTTTTTATAGTCATTTCAACTGGTACGCTGCCATCTCGCGATCATTTCTGATCAATAAAACGCCCCCCGCAATCACCGGGTGAGTCCATGTTCGGTGTCCCAGTCCTTGAAGCCGATCAATTTCGTTGAACTGATCCGGGTCGGCTGCCACTTGAGTCACGAACCCCTTTTCTGATTGCACAACAAGAAACTCTCCGGCTTGAATGAACTGGCCGTGGCCAAACCGACCGCGTTTCCATCGACGATCGCCCGATTCAGCATCCAGGCAGACAAGAACGCCTAAGTCCAACCCAAAAATATGTTGGCCCGCCAGAACCGCAGACGAAAATTTGGATTTCAGATTTTGATTTCGCCAAAGAAATTCCGTTGACCAGTTGTCGCCGTCGCGAGAAACACGAATCCGTGCGCAACCCATTCCGTACGCTGAAGAAAGAAACACTTCATCGTCGCTCAACTGAATGGGTTGGCAGACGTTGTTTTTTTCTGAAGCGTTGCTTACCCAGTCAACATGCCAGAGCACCCGGCCTGATTGAAGATCGTGAGCGGAAAGCCCGTCGCCGTTGAAAATCAGGATTTGTGGAACGCCGCAAAGTTGCATTGCAACAGGTGAACTATAGGAAGCTTTTGCGTCGCCTCCTTTCCAAATCAAGTCGCCACTGGTTTTGTCATACGCGACCAGCGAACAGCCTTTCCCACCGGGGCTGACGATCACTTTTTCGCCGATCACCAGTGGGGAACCGCACATTCCGAAAAGACAGTTGGTGACGTCGTTTGATTTGAGGATATTGGTTTCCCATACTGTCTGGCCGTTGCTGGCTTCGACGCATTTCAGGATTCCAGTGGCTCCCAGCGAGTACAGTTTCCCGTTGTCGATAGCTGGTGTCGCGCGTGGTCCTTCGCCGCCAGAGATTTCGCTAAAGCGTTCATCGTGCGAGTTGACCCAAATCTGCTGGCCATCGCGAATTCGATAGCAAACCAAACATTCTTTGTCGGCTCGTTGCTCGTTGGTAAAGCAATATTCACTGGCCACAGCAAACGATGACCAACCGGCTCCGACGGGTTGTTTCCACATGAGCTTTGGTGGGTGCGTTTTCCAGTTGGAGATTTCGACGGCTGCGATGCCGTTGCGATTGGGGCCGCGAAACTGGGGCCATGCAGGCTCCAAATCAATTGCGACTGAATGCGATTCGTTTTCGGCGGCTGAGAATTCGTCGGCAGGAAGTTGGCTCCATCGCCAGGCAAAAACTGGGCGACCGTTTCCTTGAATGCCTTGCATTTGAACCGTTGCAAGCAGCAGGCCCTGCAAGCAACACACGGCAGCAATGACAGCCGTTTGCATTTTGACTTTCCATCCGGAAAGCAGCCGTACCCAAAGGTACAACACAAAATTCACAACCGCGACTAGTAGGAACATGTCCAGAGCCGGTTTGCCCGTTACAGAAAAGGGCGCGCTAACTATTGAAAGGTAGGCCGCTGCAACGCCGACAATCAAAAGCGGCAAGAGGTATTTCCCGATGCCACTTTTTTGATTTTCGCTTTTTTGATTTTGGCAGTCGGGAATCTGGTTCATTCAATTGATTATGTCAGTCTGCATTAGCTAGCCTGCACTAGCCAATGGTAACGCGAAATCCTCGTCCGTCACGGCGTCATTGATCTTGATTCGTGAAATTTCCAGCTTGGATATGAGCCCATGGGGTGGAGTGGCTGGCAAAGCAACGACCTCCGGAACCAAAAAGGTGGCCAGATGCGCACCTCGTCTACGTCAGTAACTTAGTTGAGTCTACTGAGCCGCGTTGAGATCATGGTCGTCTGAGGACTTATCTTCTTCAATCGGTTTGCGATAAGAGACGCCGGTTCCGGGGACCAGTAGCGGGCCAGGAGAATTCTCGTCAATCAGTTGCTTGAGCTCAGCTGAATCAACTGACTCGACTTCGATCAAACGCTTGGTGAGGGCTTCGAGTGCCATCTTACGAACGTTGAGTGTATTGCGAACTCGCTCGATCGCTTCGTCGATGATTCGTTTGACCTCGAGGTCAATTTTTTGAGCTGTGTCTTCACTAAAGCGACGCATCCCCGAAGCCGTCTGGGCGCCTGCCAAAAACGCACTGCTCCGGTCTTCTTTAAAATTGACACGACCAAGCGAGCTCATTCCGTACTGCATCACCATCGCCCTGGCGATATCGGTTGCCCGTTCGAGATCGTTGGAAGCACCGGTGGAAATGTCCTGGTAGATCATTTCTTCGGCCAAGGTACCAGCGACCAGAATCTGAAGTTGGCTTTCCAGTTCCGATTGAGTCATCAAGTAACGATCGTCGGTCGGTCGCTGCATGGTGTAGCCAAGCGCCGCCAGACCACGCGGAATGATTGAAACCTTGTGGACCGGATCGGTGTTCGGAAGGCTGAACGCAACCAGTGCATGCCCGGCTTCGTGATAGGCGACGCGCTCCTTCTCGTCAGTGTTCATGACACGTTGTTTTTTCTCCAGACCTGCAGTCACACGTTCAACACCTTCATTAAAGTGTTCCATTTGAACGGTAGCGCATCCTCCGCGAGCGGCAAGCAAGGCAGCTTCGTTGACCAGGTTGGCCAATTCGGCGCCCGCAAAACCCGGGCTGATCGAAGCGACCTGATCCAGTTCAACATCAGGATCGAGTTTTACGTTCTTCACATGCACCTTGAGAATTGCTTCGCGGCCCTTAACATCCGGACGGTCGACCAAGACATGACGGTCAAAACGACCGGGACGCATTAGGGCCTGGTCAAGTGTTTCAGGACGATTGGTCGCTCCCATCACGATAACGCCGCTGTTGGTAGCAAAGCCATCCATTTCGACTAGCAACGCGTTGAGTGTTTGTTCGCGCTCATCATGACCACCAACGCCGTTGCCGCTGCGGGTTTTTCCCAGCGCATCAAGCTCGTCGATAAAAATGATGCAGGGTGCTTTGGCTTCGGCTTGTTGGAACATATCACGGACACGCGCCGCACCAACTCCAACGAACATCTCGACAAAGTCACTTCCTGAGAGACTGAAAAATGGCACACCGGCTTCGCCCGCGATCGCTTTGGCGAGCAACGTTTTACCGGTTCCCGGAGGTCCCACCAACAGAACACCACGAGGAATCTTACCGCCAAGTTTTTCATACTTTTCCGGCTTCTGCAAAAAGTCGACGACCTCTTTGACTTCATCAACCGCTTCGTCGATCCCGGCGACATCAGTAAACATGACTCCCAGATCATCGTCGGCCATCAGCCGGCCACGGGATCTTCCAAATTGCATTGGCCCGCCGGCTCCACCGAGGCGTCGCATCATGAAGAAAAATAATCCGACAATCAGCCCCATCGTGATCAGGAAATAGCCGTACCGCTCCCACGCACCAGGCCCCGCGCCGTGGCTCCAATTAACGTTGGAGTCAGCAAGCATCTGCTTTAGCGCTTCCATCGTAGGCGTAGAATTATCTTTGTTAGTCGTGAATTCGACTGGGCGAAATTGACTTGATTGTCCTTTGCCTTTGACAACTCGGTACTTGACCCGGCCAGTGATTTTTTGATCTTCGATTACCAGATCGTTGGGCTGGGAGTACTGGATGACACGGCCTTCGGCTCCCGATTCAACGATCTCCAGGATTCCTTTTTGCGGTGAATTCTCCAGAAGCTTCTCTCGAGAATCGTCGAACCGAGTCACCTCCATCAGGTTCTCGAAATCGACATAATCGATCGTCCGTTTGGTCTGGGTTAACAGCAGGATCATGCAGAGCCCAAGCACACCCACGATGATCAGCGCAAACCAGACCGAAGAGTTATTTTTTGTGTCGTTGTTTCGACGTGGAGATTCGTCCATGGATTGTGCCTGATTCTACGTGCAATATGGTTGGAGCAAAATTTGCCAAAGCAAACTTCAGCCGGAACAAAAGTTCCGAGTGGAGTCGAGCTCAACGTTAGGTTTGCTTTGATTTACGACATTTGATACTCAGTTGCGAGCAACGAGTTCGAATCGCGTAACCTCTCCTGCGGTGCATAATTTGCGCCAAAGAGCGCCAAAGTGAAATGGCTGGCAGCCGAACATCCAAAAAACCTTCGCCTAGCCAGGCCAGAAACTCAATGGTATCGGGGTTATACCGAATCTTCTAGCGGCGACCCGGATCGGCTTGTGGGGAATTACGACCGAATTTAGAATGCGAAGCTCGACCAAGCCCTGAATTTTTGGATCTTTTGCTTGGGGAGGTGCGGCTTTAAGTGTCGATTTTGAATTGCTCAAAAATTCGTTCTCGGACCGCTGGATTTGTTTTATTTGGTTTTGTTTCTCGAGGTTGACATCTTGCCACAACGTTGATTTTTTGAAACGTGCTGGATGTTTTCTTTCTTCGGGATCCGGACTGTTTTGATTGCCGGTAAAAGAAGAAACTGGGGCGAACTGCGACCAAGCCAGATTTTGTGCAAAATCTTAGTTACTGAACTGCGAATGAAGCTTAATGGCATCTGATTCGCACAAGTTATTAAAGGCAATGACAAATAGAAACCACGACGAGACTGGAAACGACGAAGAAAGTAAAGTTCCTTGGAAAGTAAAGTTCCTTGGCTTCGCCGCCCTTCCTAAAGAGAGCGTGACAAAATATTACGGCCAGTTCCAAAAGCCAAAGTAACGGATCTTACAAGAATTTCGCCGCCGCAGAATAGTACATAATGACACCCAGAAAAAACGTTGCGATCCTTGGATCGACTGGAAGCATCGGCAAGAGCGCTCTTGAAGTCGTGCGCGCCCTACCGGGGCTCAACGTGGTGGCAATCTCTGGTTTTCAGAATCTGGAGCTATTGGCTCAACAAGCCCAGGAGTTTCAGCCGCAGTATCTGGTAGCTGCCGATGCTGATGCGGGTCGTGAGTTTGCGTTTCCTGACTTGCCGGGCACAGAAGTTCTCTATGGAGCGGAGTCGCTTGAAAAGATCGCTCAATTGCCCGGCGTCGATATAGTTTTGGCCGCGATCGTTGGAGTCGCGGGACTGCCCAGTACCTATGCCGCCGTAGAATCTGGCAAGACGGTTGCACTTGCTAACAAAGAGACGTTGGTTGTGGCTGGTCATTTGATCACCGAACTCGCCGAGCAGTCAGGTGCGACGATCCTTCCGGTTGACAGTGAACATAGCGCAGTTTTTCAGGCTTTGAAAACCGGAAAACGGGCAGAAGTTTCTCGAATTGTTCTGACCGCTAGCGGGGGACCGTTTCGAGATTTCACCGCCGCCGAGATGGAGTCGGTCACGGTAGAACAAGCCTTGGCCCATCCGACTTGGAATATGGGGCGGAAAATTACAATTGATTCTGCCACGATGCTGAACAAAGCGTTGGAGGTAATCGAAGCCAAATGGCTTTTTGCCGCTGCTCCCAATCAGATCGAAGTCGTCATTCACCCTCAGTCGATTGTCCACTCTCTGGTAGAATTCGTGGACGGATCGACGTTGGCGCAGATGAGTCCACCCGACATGATGTTGCCGATTCAGTATGCCCTGACATACCCGGAGCGGGTGGCTGGGCCGTCGCCAAAATTAGATCTGACCCAAATCATGAATCTCGAATTTATCCCTCCGGATTTCGAGCGTTTTCCTGCGCTTGAGCTAGGGTTTGATGTGGCGAAATTCGGGGGCTCGGCCGGAGCGGTATTAAACGCCGCCAAAGAAGCCGCTGTTGAAGCGTTTTTAAATCAGGAAATTTCATTTACCGACATCGTGACGTCATGTCGCGAAATTTTAGATCAACACAACTTTGAACCCCACCCAACGATGCCGCAATTGTTTGCTGCTGATCAGTGGGCCAGGCAGGAGATGTCCAA
Organism: uncultured Pirellulaceae bacterium; assembly: GCA_964433035.1. Lineage (GTDB taxonomy): Bacteria > Planctomycetota > Planctomycetia > Pirellulales > Pirellulaceae > Mariniblastus. Next base: position 13,914 of record CAYSQZ010000059.1, read on the forward strand.
GTGGATGGTTGCGTAATTTTAGCAGAGAGTTTTTGGCTACAGCCGTCCAACTGGTGGGCGATGCTGCGAGTCTTGTTTGGACTTGGGGCCGTGATCTTTGTGCACGAGCTGGGGCACTTTTTGCTCGCCAAAGCCTGTGGCGTCAAGTGCGACAAGTTTTACGTCGGCTTCGATGTGCCGATCAAGTTGTTTGGTCAAACGATCATTCCTGGAAAGCTGCTCTCCTGGAAGTGGGGTGAGACCGAATATGGCATCGGTTCTATTCCTTTGGGCGGTTATGTAAAGATGCTTGGCCAGGACGACAATCCTGGCAACATTGAAGAGCAAATCAAAGACTCCATCGCTGAAGGCGAATCGTCTGAGTCAGCCTTTCTGGAGTCCGGTTTGGTGGATCGGTCAAAGCTTGACCCTCGAAGTTACCTTGCCAAGTCAGTTCCGCAGCGGATGGCGATTATTTCTGCGGGCGTTATCTTCAATTTGATTTTTGCCGTTCTCTTTGCGGCTTGGGCCTTCAAGACTGGCGTCGACTACGAGCCTCCAATGGTCGGTAACGTGATTGGGAGCGGTCCGGCTTGGGTTAACGGAATGACCGGTGCCCAGATCGAGGAAATCGGTGGTAAAGAAGTCAAAGACTATTTCACTTACATGGATATGGCTCAAGAGATCGTCTTTAACGGAGACGAAAAACCGCTTGAGATCAAGTACAAACCGATCGACGGAAGCCAATCAGTCGTTGTTTCGCTGACGCCCAAGAAAGGCTTTATTCGCGAGGCCGACGATCTGCCGCTGATCGGTGTAGAACGACGCTTGACACCGATCATCGGCAAGGGCGGCGCGGTCAAAGGTGCTGCGGCCAGCAAAGCCGATCCTCCATTTGAGCCCGGTGATGTCGTGATCGAAGTCAACGGAACCAAAATCGAAAACGATATCGATCTGCGTCAGGCATTGGCTCGGGATGCGGACAAGGTGGCAGAGTTTGTCCTGGAACGAACCTCGGGCAAAGGAGAGGAAGCCAAGACTGAAATCATTAAAACCTCGGTGGAACCCAACCCCATGAATCGGCTTGGCTTTTCGGTTGGTTGGAAGCCCTTTATCGCGATTCAAAAGGGGTCGCCAGCTGAGAAGTTCGGCTTACAGGTTGGCGATGAGTTGATGAAGATCAACGGTGAGCCTCGCGGCGATTTGATGACGTTGGATAAACGATTGATTCGTATGGTACGCGACCAGGTGCCCGTGACGATGGAGATCAAACGGGCCAGCGGAAGCACCGAAGAGATTAAAATTGAGCCGATCGTTCCCAAACTGCTGGCTTCAATCGGTCCCAACCAGCCACTGGCGATCGATTCACTTGGCGTCGCCATTCCGATGGACTTGATCGTCGAATCGGTTGAACCGGGAAGCCCTGCCCAAGAAGGTGGTTTGACCAAAGGCGACGAATTGGTGTCGATTAAGTATTTGCTTTCTGACGAGCAAAAGAAAGTTGATGCTTACGCCGGAATCAAGAAAGATCCTCTGGTCAACTTTGTCGAAGACACGACGACCTGGGCAGAGATTTCCGATAATCTGGAAATGTTCGAGCCAGGAACAGAGGTTGAGTTGTCAGTCAAACGAGGGGAAGAATCCAAGTCACTGGTAATGAAAACCGTGGCTTCGGATGTCTACTTCCAGGGCAAGCGTGGAATCACGCTCCGAACGTTTCAGAAGAATTACAAGTCAGAAACTTGGGGAGATGCGCTGAAATACGGTGCTCTCCAGGTCAAGAACGATGCGAATCGAGTTTGGATGACCTTGGTCAAATTGATCAAAGGCAAAATCTCGCCGAAGAATCTCGGCGGTCCTGGCACAATCGCGCTGGCGGCCACTTCTGAGGCAACGCAAAGCACGTCTCGTTTATTATTATTCCTGACGTTTCTTAGTGCCAACCTTGCGATCGTCAACTTTCTACCGATTCCGATTCTCGACGGCGGCCATATGTTATTCCTCGCTTACGAGGGAATATTCCGACGTCCAGTCAGCGAACGGGTTCAGTTGGTTCTGACCTACGCGGGACTGATCATGATCCTGGGATTGATGTTGTTCGTTATCTTTCTCGATGTCGGGCGGTTTTCCAGTTTGATGTAAGTATTTTGTCGAAGAAACACAAACTTACGAACGTCGCCTTCAACAAAAGTTAATGTGCTAACTTTTTAGTTAGGATTGAAATACAGAGGCGCAGAGGTCACAGAGGAGACGACAAGTAATTCCTCTGTGTCCTCCGTGCCTCTGTGTTTTTCTTCCTGCACTTAAGTTTCCCACTCGTTTACGACATCGAGTCATTGTTTTTTCAATGCTTCGGGATTGGACGCTGCAGCCGCCGTTAGCTTCTCCTTTTGTTGTGTTGAAAATTGGGTATGATGATTGTCATTAATCATGGCAACCAAAATCCATCAATGTAAAAAAGCAGTTAACGATGAGCGAAACAAAAGTCACCGGCGTGGTTCATTTAGTCGAAGAAACGAAAACTTACGGACAGAAGGGTTTTCGAAAACGGCTGGTCGTGCTGGAGCAGAACAACGGCCGATTCACAAACTACATTCCTCTTGAGTTCCTCAAAGACAACTGCGAAGCGGCAGACGATCTTTCGGTTGGAAGCGAAGTCGAGGTAAGCTATCGTTTGTCAGGGCGAAAGTGGCAGAAGGACCCCAGCAGCGAAGTCAAATATTTCCTCAGCGCCGAGGCGATGAGTTTCAAGATCCTTGGAAGTGGCGAAAGCGGAGGTAACGCAGCAGATGCCAACAATGCGTTAGCTGAAACGGCTTACGACGAGAACGATATTCCGTTTTAGGTTGTCGGACTTTTCTAGCTTGGCCTGGCACCGAGCCTAATGCATGAACAATGAGCCACCACCGGAGCATCTTCGGCACAAGCCGTTCACCAGTCTCGATCGACCTCGCGAGTTGGTGCTGGCGTGTCCAAGCTTCAAAAGCCAGGTGAATCTCTCGCGAATTGTTCGGCTGGCCGGTTGCGTTGCTGCTGAGAAAATTATCGTCTGCGGTTCGACCAAAATTGACCCGAAGATTGCTCGAGACGGGGTAGAAGAGATCCTCATCGAGCGACGGCGTACGATGCTGCCGGTTCTCAAGAAACTCAAGCAACAAAATTACCGGCTGGTCGGATTGGAGCAAACCGATCGTTCTTCGCGAATCTTTGATTATCAATTTGAACGACGCACGGCGCTGGTGATAGGGCATGAACGGCTTGGAATCACGGCTGAGGAACTGGCCGTTGTGGATGATGTGATTGAGATCCCGGTCTACGGGATGCCCTATAGTTTCAATGTGGTAACAGCCACGACGATGGCGGTCTACGAGTACTGCCGCCAGTTTCCAGCGGGGTGACCCTGATGCTATGGAAGCCAGCCGTTTCACCACGATTTAGGGCCACGAATCTCACGAATAAACACGAATCTGGTCATCTCAATTATTCGTGAAGATTCGTGTTATTCGTGGCAACAATCAATAAACAATTTCGCTAACTGATCGCTTCGCTTTCGCTCACGATTCGGTGCTGCCCAAAACTTCGAGAATCTGTGATCGGAACGCAGGCGGAAGTTCAAGGACCAGTGACTTTAGCTGGATTCTGTTTTATCATCATGTCCTTCTTACAGATCATCGAAAGTAACTGGAGAATGAAATGGCGATTGGCGTTGGTGGAAGCACAGTTGAAGAGGCCTTGGCAAGCCTAAGCGATATGACTGGCGGCGTCCCTGGGATTTCTAAACAGGAATTCGAATCCAGGCTCGGCAAGCTTCAGGCGGCGATGAAGCGCGACAATATTGCTGCGGTTTTTCTTCACGCCAGTAGCAGCCTTTATTACTTTACTGGTTTGAAATGGCATGCAAGTGAACGTATGGTCGCCGCCGTTGTTTTTGCTGATGGTACGTTAGCTTATATCGCACCATTTTTCGAATCCGACACGCTCAAAGACTATTGGCTCATCGAAGCTCCGCTTCATCTTTGGCAGGAACACGAAAATCCAAGCCAGTTGCTTTGCGATGTCCTTACCAAACACGGGGCTTCGACTGGAAAGGTGCTGCTCGACCCAGCGACTCCCTTCGGTATGGCCCAAGCGATTATCAAAGCGAACCCTGGAAACGAATTTGAGTCGGCACATGAGATGATCGATTCGTTTCGTTCAATCAAGTCAGATTCAGAGCTCGCCATTATTCGCCGAGCCCATGAAATGACGTTGGCAGTTCACGCAGCGGCCGCTTCAATTCTACGTCCGGGGATCACGACAACAGAAGTCGAGGAGTTTATCGACGTGGCGCATCGTGCGGTCGGTGCTCCGGGTGGGTCGTTTTTTGTCATCGTGTTATTTGGAGTTGCGACTTCGTTTCCCCATGGCGTGAAGGACCCTCAGGTTCTGCAAAAAAACGATTGGGTGCTCATGGACACCGGTTGCCTACTACACGGGTACAACTCAGATATCACGCGAAGCTATCCATTTGGAACGCCTACCGATCGGCAACGAAAGTTATGGGAGGTCGAGAAAGCTGCTCAACTGGCGGCATTCGAAGCGATCAAACCTGGGGCGGCTTGTGAAGTCGCCGACGCAGCCGCTAGAGCATCGCTTGAGTCAGCAGGATTTGGCCCAGACTATCAACTGCCTGGCTTGCCGCACCGAGCCGGCCATGGTTGCGGATTGGACATTCATGAAGCGCCATATTTGGCCAAAGGTGAATCGACGCCGCTTCAAGAGGGAATGGTGTTCAGTAGTGAGCCAATGCTCGTGGTTCCCGACGAGTTCGGAATTCGCCTCGAAGATCATTTCTTTGTAACCAAGAACGGCGCTCAGTGGTTTACCGAGCCTAGCCGCTCCATCGATGACCCGTTCAATTCCGATTCGTAAAACAGAACCCGGCCCACGGTCAAATCAACTTTGAAGAACCAATATCGATTTGGAACTGGGGTGTTAGCCCCAGTTCCAACTCATCGACATGCAATTCAAATCGCTTTGCAAAATTGCTATACGTTACTTGCTTCGGCGTCAGAAACGCCCAAGGAATCGCCACTGAAGGCCAAAGACCCGTTGGCGGTATCGAGATTGAAGATCTGAGAAGCGCCGGATCCAAGGTCGATTGTTTGAAATTGGCTCACGTCGACATTGCGATCAAATCCGGTCGCTGGATCAAAAAAGTCGTTGAGGAACACGAAACTGATTCGCGAAGGATCAATGACTTCGTTGGTCTCGAACAAGAACGACTGTTCTTCACCAGCAGTCGCAAATGTGAAATCCTGAACGGCTCGCCCATCGATTTGAAGCTGGAGAATCTCTTCAGCTGTTTCGCCCTTCGCATCGACACGAATTTGAGTCCCCCGCTGGACACGAGGAGGTTGTGCAACAGGCGGCGAGGAAGCGACCGTACCGGAGTTAGCAACGTTTAGGGTATCACCAGTGAAGGCCAGTGATCCTTCTGCAGTACCGATGTTAAAGATTTCCCGCGTATCTGATCCGAGATCGATAACCTGGAACTGGCTGACGTCCACATTCCTGTCAAATCCTCTTGCTGGATCGAAAAGATCATTGAGGAACACGAAACTGACCCGCGAAGAGTCGATCACTTCGTTGGTCTGGAACAAAAAGATTTCCTCTTGTCCGGGTGTTGAAAAGGTAAAATCTTGAACCGCTCGTCCATCGATTCGAAGCTGAAGGATTTCTTCTCCTGTTTCACCTTTAGCATCGACACGAATTCGAGTTCCAGGATCGGCTTGCACAACAGGAGGCCGAGCAACTGGAGGCTGGACATTAGGAGAAGAAGCAACCGTACCGGAATTGGCAACGTTTAGGGTATCACCGGTTCTGGTCAATGCTCCCTCAGCAGTACCGATGTTAAAGATTTCCCGAGAGTCAGATCCGAGATCGATAACCTGGAACTGGCTGACGTCCACATTCCTGTCAAATCCTCTTGCTGGATCGAAAAGATCATTGAGGAACACGAAACTGACCCGCGAAGAGTCGATCACTTCGTTGGTCTGGAACAAAAAGATTTCCTCTTGTCCGGGTGTTGAAAAGGTAAAATCTTGAACCGCTCGTCCATCGATTCGAAGCTGAAGGATTTCTTCTCCTGTTTCACCTTTAGCATCGACACGAATTCGAGTTCCAGGATCGGCTTGCACAACAGGAGGCCGAGCAACAGGAGGCTGGGCATCAGGGGAGGAAGCGACCGTACCGGAGTTGGCAACGTTTAGGTTGTCGCCAGTGAAGGCCAGTGATCCTTCGGCGGTGCCGATGTTAAAGATCTCCCGAGAGTCAGATTCGAGATCGATAACCTGAAACTGGCTGACATCAACATTTCTGTCAAATCCAGTGGCCGGATCGAAACTATCATTGAGGAATACGAGATTGACCCTCGATGAGTCAATTACTTCATTGGTCTCGAAAAGGAGTATCTGTTCCTGACCGGCGTTTGCGAATGTAAAATCTTGGACTGCTTGTCCATCGATTTGCAGTTGAAGGATTTCTTCTGCCGTTTCACCGATCGCATCGACACGAATCCGAGTACCTGGGTCGGCCGACGAAAGCATCACTCGGTCTTCAAGTGGTTCGAGATGAAGTTGAAAAGGATTAGTGTTTGACGAGTTTTTTCTGGAAGCATTTTTCATGGGAGCGCTCGCAAGTTGTAAAATCTGAAATGTCAATCTTTAAGCGGCGTCATTATAGTTATCTTTGCTAGCACAAATCGAAGAACTTATTGGTTCAACAGGCGATTTTGTCGCAAAAATTCGCTTCTCACTGAAATAACATCACTGAGCCGGAAAAACACGGACTTTGACTCGTTTTTGGCAACGGCTTCGAGAAAGCAAGCCGGGGCGGCTGAGGCGATTTTTGTGGGCTGAGATACTAAGGGTAAGAGCCTGAAAACAACTCTCCTAACACCGAAAGTGTTGTTGCGGACCAGGCTACAGTCCCGCAGATCAAGATCAATGGCACCGAAGGTCACCCAACTATTTCTCCGCTGATCCAATCGCAGATCAAGATCCCTTTTTTGGTCAGTCGCCAAAAGCCGTTTGCGCGAGTCAGCATTTTGTGTTCCTGAAGTTGCACAGCCAGCGGTCCAAGAACCTCTTCAACGCTTAATCCAGTGGATGATTGGAACCGTTTGGCATCCACTCCATCAATCATCCGCAAACCGATTGCCAGTCGTTCCTTGGCGAGATCAAGCGGCGCCAACTGTTCCGATTCAGCGACGGGCGAGCGTTGCTCTTCAATCAGTTTCATGTACCGCATCGTGCTGCGATGATTTGTCTGTCGGATCGAGTCGACAAATTTTGCTGCCCCGGGGCCAAATGCAAAATATGGATCGCCTTCCCAGTAGACCATGTTGTGCCGGCATCGATGTTGAGGCTTGGCAAAGCTTGAGACTTCGTACTGTTCCAAACCAGCTTCAGCGAGTCGTGCAATCGTATAGCAGTACATTTCGCTTCTGAGTTCTTCGTCGGCTTGGTCAAGCTGACCTCGCTTGAGACGAGTCCAAAACTGAGTCCCTTTCTCGTAGGTCAACTCGTAAGTCGAAATGTGATCCGGGTTCAAAAGAATCGCTTGATCAAGATCGGATTTCCACTGAGCAAAAGTTTCCGAGGGAGCTGCAAAAATAAGGTCAATGGAAACTGACTGGCAAAACGAACGGGCAGTGTTAATCGCGTTTTCGACATCGGCGAGGTTGTGATCGCGCTGAAGCGTCTTGAGTTTCTCCGGACGTAGCGATTGGACGCCAAGGCTGATGCGATTGACACCAAGATCGGCCAGCGCCAAACCGCGAGGCCCGTCGAGATCGTTAGGATTGCACTCAGCGGTCACCTCGGCTTGAGGAGCCAATGAAAATCGCGAGAAGATGATCCGCTTCAGCTGATCCAAATGGGACGGTGAAAGATGGCTTGGCGTGCCTCCGCCTAAAAACAGCGTATCCAATATATAATTTTCGCTCAGCCACGAAACCTCAGTCTCAAGGGCGTCGAGAAAACGCTCGATTAGATGATCGCGATCGGCCACAAGTGAGAAGTTGCAATAGCCACACCTGTGTCGGCAGAACGGGATATGAATGTAAAGCGAACGGGGGCGTCGATTTTGAGGGCGAAATGTCGCTGAGTCTCGCGGATGAGGCGGAGTACTGTTATCAGCATCCTCAAGCCGGTTTTGATTTGGGTGTTGACCAAGGGGCATGGGATCAATTCGACGAAACTACAACTTATCAAACCATCATATCAAGTTCGTCAAACCCACAGCTTCAAACGTCCATCAAGCATATCAGGCAAACGCTTGGCTACGATCTTTTTCGCTTGGTGCATGTTGTAGCGAGTGCTAAAGTGCCCGGCGACTACGATTTCGTTTTTGAATTTGTGTTTTCGCTCAACGAAGTCATCAAGGTGCATGTGCCCGTTTTTGCGGATAAGTTCTTTACGATGATCGGCGGCAATGAAGGTCATTTCGGTGATTAAAATCTTGGTTTCGTAGAACAACGGGTTATTATCCAATCCCGCAGCCGATGTGTCGCCAGTGAACCCAAGTAAGGGGAGTCGAATTTCCTCGGTGACTTCAGTTCCGCTTTCGCGCAAGTCTCGAATCTGCTCGCCTGAGAGTTCACGAAATTCTGGCTTAAGTTTCTTGCGACGCTCTGAAATCGCATAGCCAACACTGGGAACGGTGTGCTTGGTGCCAAGCACGTTGACGATCAGCTCTCTCGAGAGTTCGATTTCCTGCCCGCCTTCAACACCAATCAAGTCACAGTTCATGCGTCCCCGATCGAGCCGCTGAAACGAGTCGAGCATCTTTCGCACGGGATCGACGGCGTACTCCGGCAGGTAAATCTTCGGCGGCGCCATCTTCATCATCCTGCGTCTGGCGACATAAAGCGGAATGGCCGCGATATGGTCGAGGTGGCAGTGCGTGATGAACCAGGTGGGAACTCCCATGAAGTCCCAAGGATGCGCTCCGAGATCGAAACCAAGTTTCAGCTCGGGTATTCGCCAATAGGATTGAACCGCCGCTCGAGAATAGCCCTCGATCGTCAATCCATCGTGCTTGAGAGTTTTTATTGGCGCGTTGTTAAGCATAACCAGAGAATGACGGCTAGGTCGAAATAAGGTTCATATTCGAATCGCGTATTCTAATACAGTTGCGATTCCCAACTAGCCTTGAAATGGTAACCCGACGCGTAAGCGAGGCTTTCCGAAACAAGCGAGG
>CAYSQZ010000060.1:0-23007 GCA_964433035.1 uncultured Pirellulaceae bacterium
GACTCCCTTTGAACCGACTCCCTTTGAACCGACTCCTTTTGAACCGACTCCTTTTCCGGGTGCCAGATTCGCAACGATCATCCGCTGTTGCAGCAACGACAACCGCTCGGCACCATCGACAATGGTCAACTTTGGGCCGGCTACCATACTGGATTCGCGGTCGCCTTTATCGCCTTTATCGCCTTTAGTCAGCAAATTCCCGTATCGTACGGTTTCCAAATCGCGACCGGAGCGGATCGCCACATAATCGACAACCGGAAAAATGTCGTGTAGTTCGTCGGCTATCGTGTGGCAGAGTGTTGTCTTGCCGCAGCCGTGCGGACCCACGATTTGACCAACGCAACGTTCGCTGAGAAACCGGTCGATCAGCGAAGTCAGCTCGGTCTTGGGTTTGACTTGCCCCTGCGAATCGGACAGCAAAAAGGGAACCCTGCCCGGACGGGTAAAGCAAGTCGAAAATGGATTGTGACGAATTGCCGTATTCAAAATCTAGCTCCAACTCAAGCTTTCATTCAACAAGGTTAGACACCGAAACGTCTCCCAGCTTGAAATGCCCATCGCTTGTCACCTGCTCGCCATCGGCCAAAAAAAGTCGTACTCGCACGAACCATTGGACTTTTAAAATCTGGCCATCATAAGAAAGCGGACTCGACGGAAGCACTGTGCTGATTCGCTGTGGCGCTTTAAACGTATCCCCGGCAAGCAACCTTTTGTCCCTGCGTTCGAAAAAGTGAACGCCGATGTCTTCCTCGCCTTTGCCACGCGTCAACCACAGGACAGTCGTCTCAATGGCTTGTACATCATGCGCGTCGGTCAACTCGACTTCATACTGACACGTCAAAAAATCTCCCGCGAAATAAACTTCCTTCTCGAGTTCAAACGTGACTTCGGGCGGGGCTATGGGCCGGGGCTCTGCGGTACGACCCGACTGGGTGGATGAACGGTGACTGCGAAATTCCGATTTAGTCGAGGCCAATTCTTCGCCTGTGCGGTTACCACGATTTTCCATTGGACTCGATTGTTTGAGGAGATAAATGAATGCATTGCACGTTGTGGAATCGCCAACTCAAATCTGGCATTAAAAGGTGCGCCCGGTGACGTGTCGACGCCGCGTTGACGAAGAAGCCGGTCGCTATAGACAACCGCAGTTTCGGTTCGGACATCGGTGCCCTGGCGGAACGTCGCTTCTTCAATACAGATCAGGGAGACGTCCAACAATTTTAACCGCACCCGCGCTGTTTGAGACAGCGATATTTCATAGGTCTGACCGGGAATCAACGGATATCCAGAAACTTCAATTGATGTTCCTCCGATTCCCGTTAGCTTGAGCAGCTGCCTGAAAAACTGAAACACGGACCAGATCGCCGCCGCCCCAATCGGGACCAGGAGCGCCATGGCCAACCACGGACGGTCGGGGATTTCGTCGGGGCCCTTACCGCTGATTCGGCCTTCGATTTTCCCATAAAACTCTGACGCAACGTCTTGGAAATCGTTGGTGATAATCAAAATTAAAATGGTGACCAATGCCACCAGAATTACACTGGCGGCGGTTGATGTAATCAAGCCCCAAAGATTTCGCGGCGAGGGCATCAAGCGAAACGGGAGATGCTTGCCAACCCGAGGAGCAACGTGATCTCGCGGAACCGTTGGTAAATCACCCCGGCGTTTACGAAGCTCATTCAAAAGCTCCAATTCATTGGCTCGGGACGCCAACGCTCCCCGACGTTCGGCCGACGCTCCGACTTGCCACAGCAGTCGTCCAATCAGGAACGATCCTATCGCAATCAAACTGATCGCGACCAAAATCTGCAAAGCCAGAAACCAGACGGAGATATATAGCGACCCTTGCGTCGACCGGAGCACTGCCAGCGTGATACTGACAACGAAACATACAACGCCAACGAACATCAGCGCAGCCGCAAATAAGGCTTCAGCGACCCCCGCCAACCAGCGACGATTGGACCCGCTAAAAGGACGACCACTAAACAAATACATGAACCAGCGTCGCACGGAACCTATCGTTCAAAAAAAAAGCGGTGCTAAAGATAAAAAACCTGTGCCTCAAAGATCGAAGCTTCCTGCCAATTGTAATTTGTTGTAAGCCCAAGGCTATTGGGGCAATCCACTCTCCGGCTTAACGGTACCGACGACCTGACATCAAACTGCTACAATCCTGGCGGTATTGCCTACCTGTCCTACGGTATACTTGCGGAAAAGGACTCCTAACCTCGTCCACTACCTAAACTGGCCTGCTTAAATTGAAAAAAGTTTGCATTATCAACACTGGCGGGACGCTGTCGATGCGTCGTTTCGAAAACGGTTATCAGCCTCAAGCTGGTTATCTCGAAGAGCAAATGGCGGAGATGAGCGAGCTTTTGCAACCGCCAATGCCTGAGTTCAAGATCATTGAACACGACCCGCCGATCGATTCCTCAAACATGACGCCTACAATCTGGAACGATATCGCCAACAAGATTGTCGATAACCAATCAAAGTTCGATGGCTTTGTGGTTTTACATGGCACCGACACGATGGCCTATTCGGCTTCGGCACTTGCGTTCATGTTGCGCGGGCTCAATAAGCCCGTAATTTTGACTGGAGCGCAACTGCCGCTTGGTCAGATTCGTAACGATGCTCGCGAGAACCTGAAAACTTCGATGATGCTAGCCGCCAACTACCCAGTCCCGGAGGTTGGTCTGTTTTTTGGGGACCATCTGTATCGTGGCTGTCGCAGCACTAAAGTTAGCGCAACCAGCTTCGATGCGTTTGACTCTCCAAATTACCAGCCGCTGGCGACCGTTGGTACGTCAGTAAACATCTTCGAAGACAGAATTCGAACCGAGTCGCCCACCGGGCAGCAGATTAGCTTTAGTCCGATCGACTTTGCCGAGATCGCGACATTTCGTTTGTTTCCCGGTATGTCGACCGACGTGTTAGCACACTTTCTATCGCGACCGCTTCGTGGGCTTATCCTTGAAACCTACGGTGACGGCAACGGTCCCACGAACGATCCTGGCTTTATTGATGTGCTCCGAAATGCTGCCGATGCTGGCGTTGTAATTCTCGGTTGTACTCAGTGTCTTCACGGCGGGATGACGCAAGCCAATTACGCGACCGGCACAGCGCTGACCAAAGCAGGAGTAATTCCCGGTCGAGATATGACGGTTGAGGCCTGTCTGACCAAAATGCTATTTTTGCTTAGCCAAAAATTATCGCCCGACGAAATTCGTACCCAACTGGCAGCAAACCTCGTCGGTGAATTGACAACACCGCCATGAATGCGGGTAGAATGCGTAGTGTTCTGTCCCAAAACTTTCACAGTCGCCTTTCGCTTCGCGATTTATTGGCAACCCGAGACGCAATGGTATTTTGCATCAAGCGATACAAACCGTTTGTAGTACCGGCTTTAGCCGGCTGGATACTATTCCGCCTAAAGGCGGTACTACGAACATCACATTCAAGTTGATGCAAAATCCTAGTCAGCGAGGAATATTAGGAATCATCGAGGTTCCTTGCTGACGCGCCGGTTTACCATTTGCACTTATTGTTCCAAGTGTTTGGTAAAATCACAGCCTCGGAGCCAAAGGCGACTGACTATGGAACAAAGCCTAGATCAATTTTTTAAACGAGGATGTTTCCAATGCCGACTCTCCGGACCAAAAATCGGTTGTTATCCACTTTTGTACTTTGCTGTTTGATTCTGGTGTCTGCTGAACATTCTTCGGTTGCCCAATTTGTTGTGCCAACTCCTACGGTTGTCGAGGGATTGAAAACGCATGCTCCCAGAAACTTTTTCATTGGTGGCGTTGTTCATGGAGACGCAAGCTTCAACGATGCCGGCTATCGCGCGGTGGCCGAACGGGATTTTAATGCCGTTACCTCCACAGCCTATATGCCCTGGGGCGTTTGGGAGGATCCCAAGCAGAACCCCGATTTCTCAAAATTTAATTCGGTCGTCGATTGGGCGGGGCAACGCGGAATGCAAGTTCACGGTCACACGATGGTATTCCCATGGGCGAACGAGCAAATAGATTGGTGGAAGCGAATCCCGGCTTCGCTGGTTGAAAAATACCTCAAGCACTACGTCGTTTCTGCTGCGAGAACCAGAGCTGGTAGAATCTGGTCTTGGGATGTCGTCAACGAAGTCATGGCAAACGACGGCGAGCCGATGGACGTCGATGGATTGAGGACTCAGTACAAAGAGTACAGGGCGATGGGCCCAAGCTACGTTGACAAAGCGTTTCACTGGGCTGCCTCAACCGACCCAAACGCGAAACTGATTCTCAATACGACGGGGTGTGAGCGACTCTGTGGCAAATCGAATCGGCTTTACAATTACGCGTTGAAACTCAAAGCTCGCGGGGTGCCGGTTCACGGAATCGGCTTTCAAACCCACTTCGTTGACGTGACCTCCCCTGCTCCGGATATCGCGAGCATGCGTCAGAACTTCCAGCGGTTTGCCAACGCAGGTTTTGAAATTCACATCACCGAAATCGACGTATGTTCGATCCGGACCAAGAACCCGCATCCTCATCATCCCGGCGTTTCAACGCCCAACCGTCAGCAGCTTGATCGACAGAAGTTGCATTTTGAACAGACGCTTCAATTGGCACTTTCAATGCCAGCGGTCAAAAGTTTTCTTTTCTGGGACTACGCCGACGATTTTTCATGGCTTCACAAAACGACCAGCCAAATCGTCAACGTACCTAAAGACACCTACACTTATCCCACACCATTCTGGGGAGGCAAGGCGTGCGCGATCGCGCCCAAACCGGCTTATCACGGGATGCTCAATGTGATGCGGACAACGCCGAAGATTGATCGATAGATTTTAATTTGTTGTTTTCAAGACTCGAAACCAAAAACACGCAGCCTCTGGGGGCTCTTCATCGTTTTTAGTGGGTCACATCCAATTCATCAAAGCCACCCTCCCTCTGGGCCCAGAGGGAGGGTCGGGAACGCAGTGACCGGGGAGAGTAAAAGCAGTCTCATTTTTAACTTTAAAAAACATAAACGAAAACCATTTTCGAAGCCCCAAAGCCTTTGCCTATCAAAGGAAAACTTACCCTCCCCGAGCGTGTCACCTAGCGGTGACAGCTCGACCCTCCCAGAGGGAGGGTGGCTTCATTGTTCTCGCGATTGCTTTCAGCCTTAGTAGAAATCGAAAAATTATTTGTCAATGTTTTTTTTCGTTGCAGTCGCCGGGATCGTATCGCGCAGTGGCGTGAGGCGAATGCCACCTAAGTGGAGGCGTAGCGTTTTCGCATTCGGGCAGCAGGCTTTTCGAGCCCAACGTGAAAGAGGTACGCGATGATCAACGAAATGATGCCAGAAATAACAATCACAACTGGCGTGCTGAGATCGGGTTTCATGTTTACCAATGCCAGAATCACGGTGTGGTGAACAAGGTAAAGCGAGTAGCTGAGAAGTCCGATGAAACGAACCCACGACCAGTTCAAAGGCTGGAAAATTGCCAAATTCGGACAACGAATCGCGGCGTAGAAAATGGGGAACAATGCCAGAGATTGAAGACTATAGCGAAACGAGTTGCGAAAGACTTCGTTTCGAATGACCAAGCTGGCCAAAATGAGCGCAACTCCAACACCGGTCCAAATAATTGCTTTGCGATCTGACCATTGAGGACTTTCGCTGTCCATCGGATTCAGATAGAGCCCCATCGCGCAGCCAAATAAAATCGCGTCGAAGCGCGTATCGGTGGCGTAGAAAATCCGGTCACCGCCTACATCAAAGTGAAGCACCAGGATCAATCGCCAAGCCAGAAGCAAGCCGCACAGGCAAAGCATCGTGATGCCCTGGGCTTTTGCCGAAATACGCGGCAACAGCAAAAGGACAAAGACCGGAAAGATCAAATAGAAATGCTCTTCGACCGCCAGCGACCAGAAAACTCGGCTACCCAGTGGCATCCCAACTTTCATTTCTTCGTCGATGTTAACGTAGTTGGAAAAGTGCAAGGCTTGCGCCGCGACAGTGGAAAACGTGGGGGCGTTACCAATTTGAGAAAACATTCCGGCTCGCGGGTGATCGGGGGCAATCTCTTGCTCTCGATTCAATCCAGTCAATGACACCAGAACTGCCAGAGCCAAGGCTGCATACATGGGTGGAAAGATCCGCCAGATTCGTCGCCAGTAGAAGTTGATCAGGTTGATGGTGCCTTTAAGTTTGAACTCGCGCACCAAAAGTGTCGTGATCAAATAACCACTGAGGAAGAAAAATACGTTGACGCCAAAACCACCAGGAATGAACGAGTATCCGGCATGAGAGAGAAAGACAATCGCAATCGAAACGGCTCGGATGCCGTCAAGCGATGGAATGTAGAACCGGGGGGCCTTCGTGTTGCCTGATTCCAAAGACGTGGCTGCAGGTTGTTTGTTCACTTTTGTTCTTGCTGAAATCGAGTTTGTATTGAAGTGAAACGAGCCGCTTGTGGGGCCGTAAAAACGGCCCTGTTCTCAACGTTACACTGCATTGCCGGGCTGCCTGTTTTGTCAGCGTCGATCTGCGACGCGCTACCAGAACTCTTATCCAATGTTAGTTGGTTCAGCGCTTTTTTCTACCGGGAATCAGGAAGAATGAGAACTAAAACGTTTTGACTTGGAATGATTCTGAGACAAAGCAATCTATTGGTTGGCGCCTCCCACTGAGAATAAGTAAAGGATGTTCACTTCGCCCTCTGATAAACTTGGAGCAAAGAGTGAGGACGCGCGTCCCGTTAACACATTAGCCATCCACGCAGTTGAAAGCTGGGCGCCAATTCTCATTACCCAGTAACGAACGGAATGTAAAACTTTGAGGGTTTTGCTGTCTCATTCGGTAGAGCCGTTAGAAAACGTTCAGGCCGTATAGTTAGTAGCAACCGGTTTCGAGGCGGACTTAGGCGTGGGTGGGGACGAAGCTTTGTTTGTTGCCTGAGTTTTTTTCCAAAAAGCTTTGCCAAACACCAAAAGCTTCTTGGTTTGAGAGCATAATAATATTTTCTTTTCACAATTCGATCAGTTTCCCGCCCCATGCTGGATTTCGGTGGCGGAAGAGTCCTACAAACTGCCGACGCGAACGGGACCCATTGCTCCATCCATTACAACGCCGCACGCGGGAATAGCTTTGGCATTTAGATAGTCCTATATCAACCATCAGACTCTCTGTGTTGCGGATTTGACGAAACCACGATGCCTATGAACTCAAAATGGATTAAATGGACTCAAGGCTTGGTGGTCTTCTGCTTGCTCGTCAGCTTTTACTCAGTAACGCGACCGCTCAATCACTCCGAGAGCTACGACTCGCTCAGCTACGTGCTGATTGCTGAGAACTTTTCGCTGGGAACAGCTCTCGACTCGCGAAACATCTTGTTTCATGCGTTCAATCGAATCGTGGTTGTGGCGAAAGACGCATTGGGATTAAGCATTAGTTCACTGAACTTGCTTGCTTCAATCTCAATCATGGCCGGTGCCCTCTCACTGATTCTCTTTGCTCGGCTAATGAAATCCAGATTTGGAGTATCTGCCTTTTCGGCTTACGCCGGGGCCGCTTTTCTTGGATTAACTTACGGCTACTGGAGGTACACCGGTGCCGTCGAAGTGTATGTCCCGTCGATGTTTTTAAACTTGTGTAGTATCACGCTGATCTTTAATTACCTGGAGAATCGGAAGCTGCGAACGCTGGTAGCGGTTGGCGTGCTTTCAGGGTTGGCCGTACTTTTTTATCAACCAAACATAATTATTCTTTTTGGCGCTGCGTTTGTTCTTTTTTGTTCGTCAACGCATTTGTTTTCGTTCGTTCGCTATTCGATTATAGGCGCCTTGGTGGTTCTGGCTGGCATCCTTTTGTCGTTTATAGCGGTAGTTGGAACTTTCCCTGATTCATTCGGTGACTTCGTCAGTTATGTTACGTCCAGAAATAATGAGTTTCGTGAACTCCAGCCAATTGGAGTGGCTGCGGTAAAATCTGCATTGGCGTTTGGGCACGATGTTTTATCTGCTCACTGGACACGAGTTCTCGATCCAGTCCGTGATTTTCTCGATCCCTTTATTCCCGGTTGCGTATTCAACTTCAATGTTGTGATCTCTGCGGGAAAAGGTCTTCAGCATTTTGTCGTGATCGCCGCAGTCCTGTTTGTTCCGATCCTGGTTCTTCTGGCACGAATCAGTTGGATTGCATCTCGCCAATGGAAGTTCGCTCTCCCGAAAAATCCAACTTTGTTTTTGATGGCCTGGTTAGGAATGATGGGATTGGTGGTTGGCTCTATCGATCCAGGTGGATTTGAAGCCTGGATACCGGTTTTGGTTCCGTTTGTTGGCTTGTTTACTATTTTGGTGATCGAACCGTGCTACCAAATGGGAAAGAAAAAAACGTTGTTGCTGTTTTTGGTCCTTTTGTTTTGCTACAACTTTTTCGGCGGAATGATGGTCTGGCGGAATACCGACGGAGACGAGTTCTTACAAAAAACTCAATGGGTATGCAATGAGCTGACCGAGAAGGACATGGTCATGCTCAACGAGTTTGACTACCGAATGGTTGACTACTTGCTCTACTATAGTAAAGCCCGTGTTGCGTACATGTTCGGCGACACTGTCAAAATTGGTCGCGGCTGTCCTATCATTGAGAGTTTTTCACTCGACGATTTTCTCAATGAGTGTAAAACGAAGAAAATTAATCTCTACGTACTAGAGGAAGTCTTGTTGCCAACAGACGAAATCAA
Source organism: uncultured Pirellulaceae bacterium (assembly GCA_964433035.1). GTDB lineage: Bacteria > Planctomycetota > Planctomycetia > Pirellulales > Pirellulaceae > Mariniblastus. The sequence continues at coordinate 8,714 of CAYSQZ010000060.1, forward strand.
GCAATGCAGGTACGGTGAAGAGAAGTTTGACATGGCAACCGAATTGGCAGCTCGCCTCAAATCCAATGCAGTGCTCGTCGATTCGAATGACTCAGGTGATACATTCCAAATCAAATTTGAGGCCAACGACTAGAAACTTTGCTGATGAGTTGATGAAAAGATTTGCTCTTGCCCAAAGGCTTAAATCGGTCGTTCAAGCAAAAAATCCGATTGCGTTCTCGAACACGGCCCAACCATCGCCTCTTCCGTCGCTTCGTCGGACTCCCTCGCGTCGAGTCCAGCGTGGATGGTGAGTCGGATCGATATGACGCTCCGGATGCGGCATCAACCCAAAAATCCGACCGGTATCGTCGCAAACTCCTGCTACATGCGCAGTCGAACCATTAGGGTTATGGGGATAAGGAACGTCACTGCTGCTGCCATCAGGCAAACAGTATTGAAGCGCAAGCTGTCGGTTTGATGAAAGCTGATCCAGCACCGCTTCGTTCCGTGGCACAAACTTGCCTTCGGCGTGGGCGATCGGAAGGTACATCTGCTCCACGTCCCGCAGAAAAACACATTTCTCGTTATCGGTTTTCAAGTTTACCCAGCAATCCACAAACCGACCACTATCATTCCAGGTCAACGTTGCCGGTAGCCCTTCACTATCGGCCTTGAGCAAGAAACCTGACTTGATCAAAATCTGAAATCCATTGCAAATCCCGAGGATCAATTTCCCCTCTGCATGGAACTCGCTAAGCACATCTGACAATTTAGACTGCATTTGGCTGCCAAGAATGCGACCGGCAGCAATATCGTCGCCGTAGCTAAACCCACCTGGCAAGCAAAGGATTTGATAATCCTTGATCATCGCCGGAGTCTCGATCAGCTGGTTAATGTGAACAAAAGACGACTCACCACCAGCAGAATCAAACGCGAACGCTGTCTCCTGGTCGCAATTGGTTCCGGGGGCTCGAAGAATAAGAACTTTTGGTTTTGACATCTTTACAGTCTTTGATGGTTTAGATTGGTCTGTTCAAACTCGCAGTGAGTTGTGCCTTCTGGAAGAGGCTGTGTTTGTTCATAGTCGTCTTTGGCTCCAAGGCTGACGTTTCTTTGGCAACCCGAAGCGTAAGCGAGGAATAATGGTGATCCCCGCTAACGTCGAGTTACCATTTGGAGTTTTAGTTTCAAGCATTTGAAAAATATCAGCCTCTCCTCGAAAATAGCCCTACCTACCTTCGCGGAGTCAAAGGCGAATGTGGCATCGAAAGCATTAACTCCAATCCAACGTTCCTTGCCAAGCCGACTTGAGCGTCGCAAGATCGGAATCAACCACAACGTTGTGAGCCACTTCAATCGTCAGTCGGGGTTGCTCAATCACTTTGCCAATCGGTTGAACATCGACATCACCCATAATCGATTTAAACGCCGCCACGTTACCTGGTTCAATTTCAACCACGAATCGTGTGTTCGACTCAGAGAAAAGCATTGCAGCTACCAGGAAATTCAAATCCGGCTCTTCGCCGCCTTCGCTCTCAAGCTCGGGAATCTCCAAGCCGATTTCGTCGGTCTCAACTTCGGCGCCCAGCCCACCGGCGAACGCCATCTCGGCGACCGAAACCGCCAACCCACCTTCGCTCATATCATGACAACTACGAATCAATCCAGATTTGATCGCCTCATGCAGCGCGGCAAACGTCTGCTTGGCCCGTTGCGGATCGACGGTCGGCACTTTGCCACCTTCAAGCCCACTGACCATCGAAAAGTGCGAACCGGCAAAATGATCACCCGTCACGCCAACTTGAAACAATTCGTTACCCGCTTCTTTTAGATCCATCGTCACGCAGGTACCGACGTCAGGGACTTGGCCCATCGCGCTGATCAACAGTGTTGACGGGATAGAAATCGTTTCACGATCTCCGGACTCGTTGGTATAGCTAAACTCGTTGTGCAAACTGTCTTTCCCGCTGATAAACGGCGTCTGCATCACAACCGAAAGATCCTGACACGCGATCGCGGCCCGCACCAGCGAACCCAACGTCTCTGGCCGGTCCGTGTAGCCCCAACAAAAGTTGTCAAGAATCGCGATCCGCGACGGATCAGCACCCACGGCAACGCAATTGCGAATCGCTTCATCGATCGCGCTGGTCGCCATGTGATACGTATCATAATCTCCGTACATCGGATTCATCCCGCACGAAATCGCCAAACCGCGACGCGAATCGAGTACCGGCCTGACGACGCTGGCATCCGAAGGGCCATCATTCTGGATTCCGACAAGCGGCTTGATCACGCTGCCACCTTGAACTTCGTGATCATACTGACGAATAATCCAGTGCTTACTGGCGACGTTGGGTGAAGCCAAAATTTTGCAAAGATCGGACGTCCAATCGGCGGTAGATTTGTCTCCGATCTGCCCCAGCGGCACAACCTCGGCGGGCTGGTAAGTCGCTTCCCGGATCACCGGCGGACGGCCATCATGAAGAAAACTCATCGAGACGCTACCGACCGTTTGGTCATTGTATTTGAGCTCAAGGTCGCCCGTGGGAACGAAGCGGCCAATGATCGTAGCTTCAACCGATTCCGACGCACACAAGGCTTCAAACTCTTCCCAATTCGACTCGGGAACGGAAAACACCATTCGCTCTTGGGCTTCGGAGATCCAAATTTCAGTGTAGGACAATCCCTCGTACTTCAGCGGGACTCGATCAAGCCACACCTCGGCTCCGATTTCTTCTCCCATTTCACCGACCGCACTGGAGTATCCTCCCGCCCCGCAATCGGTAACTGCGCTGTACAGCCCACGGTCGCGGGCTTGAAGCAGCACGTCCATCAACATCTTTTCGGTGACCGCATCTCCAATTTGGACCGCGCCACCAGACGTAATATCGCTCGACTCGGTCAATTCAGCTGAACTAAACGTGGCACCATGGATTCCATCGCGTCCAGTTTTGCCACCGATTGAAACGATCAAGTCGTTGGGTTTAACTTCTTTGAACGACATCTCTTGAGGCAGCAGACCAACATTGCCACAGAACACCAACGGGTTGCCCACGTAACGGTCGTCGAAAAAGACGGCACCGTTGACGGTCGGAATTCCCATTCGGTTTCCATAGTCGCGAACGCCCGAGACAACGCCCTTCATAATTCGACGGGGGTGCATGACGCCCGGAGGAAGATCTTCAAAAGCCGTATCCGGCGATGCAAAACAAAAAACGTCGGTGTTGCAAATCGGCTTGGCACCCATACCCGTGCCCAGGGTATCTCGAATCACGCCGCCAATCCCGGTATTGGCTCCACCGTATGGCTCCAGCGCCGAGGGGCGATTGTGCGTTTCGACTTTGAACGCCACGTTATAGGTGTCGTCGAATCGAACGATACCGGCGTTGTCCTTGAACACGCTGACGCACCAATCATCAGCGCCAAGATCTTCCCGAATTTGCGTTGTCGCTGAAAAAATGGTTTCCTTAAGCATACACTCGTAAGAGCGATCGCCATTTTCATCGGAGTAAGAAATACGACCGGCTAACGTTTTGTGGCTACAGTGCTCACTCCAGGTCTGGGCAATCGACTCCAACTCAATATCGGTTGGAACGCGGCCGAGTTCGATAAAGTGGTCCCGGATGGTGTGCATCTCGACGAGATTGAGGCTGAGCGTCCACTTTTGGCTGATCTCCATCAGCTGATCATCCGAAAGACCTTCCAACGGGACCGACCGCTTTTCAAATTCGTACTTCTGCCCAAGCTGAAGTTGGTCAAGTTCGAGTTTTCCCAGCACAATGGTTTCGATCGAATCGTTGCAAAGAATTTTGCCCTGCAACAACGCAGTGTCAGCGTCCGAAAGATCGGATACCCAATACTTACTAAAAGTACGCACAGCGTCGACGGCATAGCCCAGCTGCCGCATCGCCAGCTTCGCCGACTCGGCTTGTGGATCGGTCACACCCGGCAACGGCATCACGTGAACGAGATTTGGAAGTCCATCGGGAGCCTTTGAAAGCGATTCTTCTCCGACAGGGGCGAACCGGCACTGTTCGACGACAGGTTCCACCAGCAAATTTTTGGTTAGCTCATCGATCTGTTGATGGGTCAAATCGCCTTGGATCAAAAACCCACGAGACGCGAAGACTTTCAACGAATCGGAAATTCGAAGGTCTTTCGCGTTGTCAAGAACTTCGATCGCAAGCCGGTTAGGCTGCCCGTCAACGGGAGAAATATCAATTTGCCAAAGCGTTACTGTTGGGCTCACAGTGGAAGCGTCCTGTTCTTCCGAGATAGTGCTATTGCTCACTCGATCAACCATATTTTGTTGGAAGCCGTCTTGTCAGCGGACGGCAGGGATATTCAGCCGCCCATTCTATTGTTTGATTTGCCAACCAACAGGGGGACTTGGAAAAGCTACGGCAGTTGTGGACTTAGATTGGGTATCAGTGGTAAAGATTATCCGAAAATGCCGAAGAAGCCGGCGCCTCTGTGTTTCGACTCAGCTATTACCGACTCGGTCTGAGCCGATCTAAGCTATACCGAGTTTTTTTGGACAAACGTCGAGTCAGTCACGCAAGCGGATCAACAACCGGCCCAGCTACCTGCTCAACGTCGGCGGGACTGACGCGACCTGTGGAAAGCCAAATCCCTTTTGATCTGGAAATCAAAAGAGGAGCAATGATCAAGAAGACACATAGTGCAGTTCCAAAAACAAAAAACAGCGAAATTTGATACAAGAAATATCTCCACCCAAAGAAAGGGATATAACCCAAAGCGGCTAGACAATACAACAAGCCACCATAGAGCGCTGAATAAATCACCGCTTTTCTTTTACACAACCGAAACGCGAACCAAAGAATTGGAATCGAAAGGAGAGAAAGAACCGCTAACGCCATTGATCCAAATACGGCGCAATAATTTATCTGCTCCTTTGCTTGCTTGATATCTTCGAGCAGAAATTCAGGCCGGTTATCCGACGTGATTTCTATTTCTTTCCTGTCAATTGATCCATCCGCCAAAAACTCAACGGAGCTATGGGTGCCCCCAATGGGCAAATGATTCGCAGCGGCTCCCGATGCGTAGACGTTACCCGCGATCGAAGGCATCGCAAACGCAATTCCAAAAACCAGAGTAATGAGAAAAAGCTGCTTTAGTGAAATCGCAACTGGCTGTTCGCCTTCTCGAACGAATTGCCAACCAAACAAACCTCGCATAAACCAAAAAGGAACTTGGGCTGCAACGATTAACGGTAAAGCGAGCAACATCGCCATCTGAGCAGCCATGATAGCGAAATACTCCCCCTGCAAAATTAACACGTATCCCGCAGTCGTTCCGGCAAAGACGATCAAAACAAAACCAAGCGAAAAGATCGACCGTTTGACTATGTCACGATCGCCAATAACCGACCAACACGAAGCATGGACAATGGCGGATCCAAAACTCAGACAAATCAGTAGGTTAACAATATTGATCAGCCACATTTGAAAGCCGAACAAGAGCATTGCCATACCTTGCGCCAAGAATACCGCGGGTAAAATAAATGCGCCAGCGATCGCAAACCAGAGGTAATGACTGTATAGCTTGAAACCTACAATTTTTTCTTTGGCCATTTCGGCTTTCATTATTAAAAGATCAATCGGCTGAATCCATCAGCTCATTCGCCCTCGGCAAAGATTCCTTCTCTGGTCGCGCGCCTGAACCTCGACTCTACACGGCTCCACGAGACATTCCGACTCAGCTTAAGCGTTTTCCCAAATCAACTTTGCTTAACAAGTCGATCTCGGCGTCACATCGAAAATGTAAGCCCAAAACATCACGACCAGATTCGGGATGCGATGAAAGCGCACAATCTTTGGAGGAGTTCGTCACGAAGTCATTTGCTCAATCAAGTTCGCTACTCGTCACTCGGAGCTTTTTCTGCGGCGGGGTCGCCAAAACCACGACCGAGTACCGTGGCGATCGCAATTTTGATGTCAAACAGGATGCCTCGGAACGCGGCATATCGATGATCCAAAATCGAAAGCTGGCGAGGCTCGCTCATGTCGACGCCTGAAACTTGGCCAAGCCCCGTGATCCCGGGGCGCACGCCGAAAACTCCATATCGTTCTCGCTCTTTGATCAACTCGGCCTGATTTTCAAGACACGGTCGCGGCCCAATCAAACTCATCTCTCGAAATACAAGGTTGATCGCTTGTGGAAGTTCATCAAGCTTGAACTTTCGAAGCAATCCGCCAACTTTGGTCACATAAGCCGCTCCGACTTCGTGCGTTCCAGCAATTGGGGTTCCGGCTTGCATCGTCCGAAACTTGCAACATTTAAAAACTCGTTTGCGAGTTCCCAAACGACGTTGCACAAAGAAGACCCCGCCCTTGGAAGTCAACATCACGGCGAGCGCCGAAATGATGACGGGAATCCCGAGCACCGTCGGCACTGCCAAAATGAATAGCCAATTCATCAACGCGCGAAAAACACGATAGATCGAAAATTTATTTATCGGATCACTCAAGCAAAGCTCTTCCAAGGGACGTTGCTCTTTGAGAAGCGAAACGAATCCCCTGGCAACGTTGTCGACAGACACAATCGGCAAAAACGAACGCATAGAAACAAGCGCGAGTTTATTCAAGCCAAGCGGCAACGAACTGAGATGACGAATTTTTCCGCGAGAACCAGGTCCGTAGACTGGCGACAATCTCACAAGTGAAACTTTGAAATCCGGACTCGACATCGCGTTGAGTTCGGTTTCCGCCTTGGCTTTGCTCGCGCCGTAAACCCCCGGTGAAAGACCAAGGGCTTTAGTTGTGGTTGCAAACAGGAATCGCCTAACTCCATTTTGCTGGGCGGCTTTGGCCAATTCGCCTGATAACTGGCAGTTGTCTCGATCAAAATCTGTAGCGTCGCCACCCTGGTCGTTGTTTCTTGCAGCCAAATGAATCACTGCGTCGGCACCATTCAAAATGGCCTGCTGTTGGTCGTAAGTCCCTATCTTGATCGACTTGGTGACCGTATCGCCCAATCCCAATGTACTCAACGAAGCTTGGGCTCGACCGGCGTCGCGCGTCAGAATTCTCAGCTGGTACGAATTCGCCACAAGCTCTTCAATCAGCGCGGTTCCAACGACTCCAGAGGCCCCAGTGACCACGACGACTTTTATCGAATCACCCAAACCGCTGGCACTTCCCTGTTCGGCCAGATCACTCATACCCATGCTCGGCATTCTTTTCTTTGAGAATTTTGCGAACCGCTTCTTCGTGTTCGCCAAGCAATTTGGCGCGGCTGCCGGGCTCTCGATATATCATTTGATCCTTCCATTGATCAAGTACTTTTGTTTGTACATCGACGCCCAGGTACTCAAACACCTGTTCGAGACTTTCGACCGGACTGCTGGTGATGTCTTCGTATCGCACGCGAAGTAGTTCCGAGTCAAAGTTTTCGCCATTAAGAAACCGGTCAGTCAACTCCATGTGACGAAGCCATTGATAAGCGTAAACTTCTGCGAAGCTTCGAGTGTCGGCAAGTTCGTTCATCCCTTCGAACTTAGGTCCCCAAACACGAACCGTGCTGTTCCCCGGACGAAGCAAGCCACCATGATTCCAAAATGCCCGTTTCACATAATAAAAAACATCACTCGGCGGAATCGACATAATTCGTTTGTACTCGCGAGCCGGTGGCGGATTCTCTGATCGCTTGATCGTAGAAGGCACCACGTCCATCCCGTGGCGCACAAGATAAATGTATTTGGCTTCTGGCAAAACAGCCGCGACAAAATCAGGTCGAAGACAGTTGTGACAAGTTTTGTCCAGCACGATCGGCGAACCCGTTTTCTTGCTTACCTTGACGAAAGAATCGCGAATGTAGCGAGCTGTCTTTTCAGTCAACAGATTCACGGGAATCTCATCCGTGGGATAATCGCGATTACCATACCGCCACATATAGGTCATCTCGTTGTACGGCCAGGTCGCGATTTCTGAATGACTACAAATCATGTCGCGATAGACCTGTGTGCCCGATCGGGGCGCACCAAAAAGGATCACAGGCTTTACATTTCCCCGCGAAATTTCGTCGTCGATTTGAAATGAGGACGAAGACTTGGCTGGTGAGTCTTGATTTGTTTGAGAAGTGGACATGATGGGATTGACAAACGCAATGGGCGAAATCTCCATTGTATCAGACGCCTAAAAAGTGAATAGTCTAATGATTTTCCATACTGTCAATGATTTACATGAATGGAATTCTCACCGGAAGGATTCACATTATGCTGGTCTATCCTTCTCAATCGGCGAACCAAGGAAATTCGTGGGGCGAAAATCGGTGACCTGTTACCTTGATCTTTTCGCAAACGGTTAGAGTTACAAAAAAACCGAGCCCTGTCGAAACAGAGACTCGGTTAGTGTTTTCGAGCGTTGACATTGAACGCGAATTAGCGTGAACTAAAACTACGCCTTCGGCTTGCCGCCATCCAGCTCGTCTTGCCACTTCTCCAATCCGTCCCAATCTCCCGCGACTGCCATTTGGGCTTGTTTTGGCCAAGTATCGGGAACCTGTCCAGCGAAGTTACCTTCGGCAGCAGTGAGGATCTCGGTGATCTTCTCAGGCGTCGACTCAGAAAGCTCTTTCCATGTCGCAATGCCGGCGGCCTTGAGCGCTTCTTCGCACTTGGGACCAATACCCTCAACGACCTTCAAGTCATCAAAACCAAGCCCCTTGGGAGATTTTGGCTCAGCGTCGGCTTCTTTGGCAGGAGCGGCTTCTTCAGCAGGAGCTTCAGATTTAGCTTCTTCTTCTGCCGGTTTTGCTTCTTCGGCCTTTGCTTCCTCAGCTGGCTTTGCTTCCTCAGCTGGCTTTGCTTCAGCCGCATTCTCTGCCGCAGGTGTTTCGATCAAAAGACCACCACCCCCAAGACCACCTTTAAGATCTGCCTGAGCGATGCTTGGACCACCAGCAGCTCCGGAAACTTCAGCGGCCGTCTTCTTGGCTTCTGCAGCTTCCTTCTCCGGGCTCCACTCAACACGTCGACGTGAAAGACCGATCTTTCGCTCTTCGGTGTCAACGCGAAGGACTTTAACTTCGAGTTCGTCACCGACTTTAACGACGTCTTCGGGGTTCTCGACTTTGTGATCGGCCAACTCGGAAATGTGCAAGAGACCTTCAAGCCCATCCTCAAGCCCGACAAACACACCGAAGTTCGTAATCTTGGTGACTTTGCCGGAGATCTTCTGGCCAGGAGCGTAACGCTGAGGAATCTCCGAAGTCCATGGATCTTCGTTCATCTGCTTCAAGCCCAACGCGATCCGGCGACGGTCGGTGTCGACGGCGAGAATTCGGCAAGTAAGCTCCTGCCCTTTCTCCAACACTTCGTTGGGATGGCTGATCTTGCGAGTCCATGACATATCCGAAACGTGCAACAATCCGTCGATGCCTTCTTCAAGCTCGATGAACGCACCATAGTTGGTAAGATTGCGGACTTTTCCGGTGATCTCTTTGCCGATTGGATACTTCCCTTCGACTTTGTCCCACGGATTATCCTGAGTCTGCTTCATACCCAGCGACATTTGCTCGCCAGCTTTGTCGATCCCGAGAACCGAAACCGGAATCTCGTCACCGATGTTGACCAGCTCACTTGGGTGATTAACACGCTTGACCCATGACATTTCTGAAATATGGACCAAACCTTCGATGCCTGGCTCCAGTTTCACAAACGCACCGTAGTTCATCACGTTGACGACTTCGCCGGTGTGAGTCGTGCCGATTGGGAACTTGGCTTCGACGTCGTCCCACGGGTTAGGCAACAACTGCTTGAGACCAAGCGCGATTTTGACTTTTTCCCGGTCGATGTTGAGAACCATCACTTCGAGTTCTTCGTCCATCGACACCATTTGTGATGGGTGAGAAATTCGAGTGTGTGACATGTCGGTAATGTGAAGCAGGCCGTCGATGCCACCAAGATCGACAAACGCACCAAAGTCGGCGATGTTCTTGACGATACCTTTGCGGACCTGACCCTTTTCCAATTCTTCCATCAACTTTTGCTGCGAGTAAGTTCGCTCTTTCTCGATCAAAGAACGACGCGATACAACAATGTTTCGACGCTGGGAGTCAATCTTGAGAACTTCACACTGAACGACTCGACCAATGTAATCGCCGATGTCGCCCGGGCGACGAATGTCGACTTGAGAAGCCGGCAAGAATACCGGAACACCGATGTCGACGAGCAAGCCGCCTTTGATTTTGCGAGTACAAGTACCAGTGACGATATCGCCTTCGGCAACTTTGGAAACAACGGTTTCCCATTCGATAATGTTGTCGGCTTTTCGCTTGCTGACCGCGATCAAACCTGATGGATCGTCGGCTCGTCCCTGCTCATCCTCGAGGTCTTCGATGAGGACCTTGACTTTGTCACCAACGACTGGAGGATTTTCCTCGTCCCACTCATTGGCCGGGACGGTTCCTTCACTCTTGAATCCGACATCTACAACGACGTGGTCGTCGCCAACTCGAACGATTGTACCTTCGACGATCTCGTTGAGTTCGTATTTCTGTTCTGCGCCTACGCCATCGGGATAGTAAAGTTCGGAAAGATTCAACTCCTCCAAATCTTCTTGAGCGGTTGTTGAAAACAACTCACCCATTTCTGTTTCGATTGCGTCGTCTTCAAGAGCGAAAATTAGATTGCGATTTACCATTTGGGAAACTCTGCTTTGTGCCAGCGCTGAAGCGTGTGGAATCAGACAATTTCAAACGATTGTTTTACAACGTCGAGAGAGCATGGGGTTCCGGCACTGTGCGGGGTTGCGGTCAGCGTTTTGACCGTCAGTAGTGTTGATGTAAACGTGAACCGTCCGCAATGCGAGTGGTCTCGGCAGAGACCAGGTTACTGCGGCACCAAGTGCCACAGTTCCGTTTTTACACAGCCATTTCAAGAACGCGGTGCGATTCACAACAAGCAGAAAGGTTAACAAAGCTACGAACAAGCTGCAACGCTCAACGCTCAATTTGTCGATAATCCGCCAGCCAAAATGATCAAGTCAACTTAAATACTTGACGCTGGCCGACAAAGATTTCGCCATCAAACCGATCACTTTCCCCAATCTGTGCCTTATAAACTATCGACCGAAATGCCTGTGAACCTTGGACATTTGTCGCGGTCTTTCTGACAGTGGCAATTGGCCAAAAAAGGTTCCATACCAGCTTTGGCAGTGTTTTTACACGCAAAATCGAATGCAATTGCCAAATCTAATGTCTTTAAAGATAATAAGAATGTCGGATTGGTAGCCGGTCTTTGGACTGTTTTGCGGATCCGTTCGGGTCGCACTAACGCGGTGCGATGGACAATAGGTTCGTTTGAAGTCGTTCTTTACGGCTCAGATTTTGGGCGAACAAGTTTGTAAGAAAGGAGGTGTTTTTGTGATTTATTTCTGTACTAGCCGACGAGGTGGCAAAGCCTAAACGGTATGCCGGCGGGTTGCCGTGGCAGCCACCCTTCGTCTGAGTAGATTCACATCTAACCTCAGGTCGATAAATGAAGAGGCCCGCTTTCGAGTCTTCGAAAGCGGGCCGTTTTTGTTTTGACTAGTTTCAAATTTTAACCTGAAGAGGCTATTCCATTTCGATGGCAATAGCGACGTCTTCCTCAGACTGAATCGAAACAGCAATTTCACTCGTTCCACCGCTGCGGAATTTTTTAGGAATCCTTTTATCAAAAGGTATATGCCCTGGTTCGTGAGGATCTAAAACCTGCTTTACAGCAACTTCATATTCACCATAAAGAACCTCTTTAATTTCAAAGGCTCCTTGTTCATCGACCAAAATGCCCCTGATGTGCTTTGTTTCAGGATTGCGAATCACCACTCTACAACCAGGGACGGGTTCTCCGTTGAAAACCACGGTCCCGGAAACCGAACCGACAGGTGGGCTTGAATCACATCCCAAAGATAAAGGAACGATCAGTAGCAACGATGAATAAAGCAACAAACGCCAGTTACTAGAAATCTGAAACAATCTGCCCATCCATTCTATCTGACAAGTTGAGGAGAGTGTTAATATCGAGATTATCACTGATAAAGTGACACGAACCATCGGCTAAGGTGGCGTTGACTCCTCCAGAATGGGTAGAAACTAGTGGCCGATTGTTTCCTGTGTTCCCACCAGCTCCCTCTGCATCGTCGAGATTTTTCGTATTAATAGGCACATTAAGAGTGGTCAGGTTGAAAACCCGAGGGCCAGCTAGACTCCCATCATCTCTTATCTCCGTCCAAGTGTTAGATCCCATATTGAAACCGTGATTTCCATCACTTCGAACTTCGATGAGCTCGCCGTTACTGTCTGTCAAGAAATCAGCCTGCTCGCCAAGCATGAGGGTATTTGAAGAACCATCAGTTATCTGACCAAAGCTAATGCCCGGCCCATTGACCAGGGTTCCAGCGGTACTGATGGTGCCTCTACCAGCAAACAAATGTGGATTTGAATCTATCTGACTGTCATCACCGTTGAAGCCTCCGGAAATGCCTGTATAGCAAGGCTTCACTCCAGATGGAGCTTCATCATTGGACCAATTGCTAGACCCGATGACTGGGTCATCAGTATCAGGAAACTCAGGAAGTGGCGAAGAGGGACAGATCATAGAAGGAATGACAAAGCCTTCGGTGCCATTGGGGTTCAATAAGGCAAGCCGGTTAAATTTGTTTCCGCCTCCACCACCAGTCCAGCCCTCCTCATTGATTGAATACCTGTCAGCGAGGTTGTTTTGCTCCATGAAGGGTAACGCAAAAACCCAGAAAGAATGCCCCCAAACCCCATTCTGGTTAGGAAGCCTCTGATTCCCGGGAGGAAAAGTCCCGTTCGCAGACTCGTAGTTCATCAAAGATAGCTGGCCTTGCCTCATGTTATTTGCACAGGTAATGCGCCGTGCCGCTTCACGCACCTGCTGAACTGCCGGAAGCAACATTCCGATCAAAATGCCGATGATAGCGATCACTACGAGCAACTCGACCAAAGTAAATCCCAAAGTAAATCCTTTACGGATTGCTTTTCTCTTCATGAAAAGACCCCTTAGAATAGAAGTGAATTTATGGAGCTAAAGAGTAACGCCTTAAATTATATGTCTTCGCAATAGTTTTATCTGGTTCAAATACTTTGCTTTTGCGCAAAAACCAAAAAATGCCTATGGATACTTATGGATGCCTTTACAAAATTGAGTTAACGCGTTCAATTTTTAACAAAATAGGTAATTGAGTTGATGTGGAGCCATAGAACTCTGGCAGGTCGCATTGATGACTGTGGCCATTCCGTTGATTAATTTTCGAATCAAGAGAAAGCATGTCCTCCAAAAGGTACGCGATCGTCGACACAAAGTCTCTTTTGCCAACGGAGTGTCCATGCGGAACGGCAAAGCGGGCGTTCACTGATGACCCAGAACAAGTTGCTTCACTGCACGTCGTTGAGGTGAGCGAAACCGCGAGAACGCACTATCATAGGAAGATGACTGAGATCTACTACATTCTCGAAGGCGAAGGGCAGATCGAACTCGACTCAAACCTTTATGATATCGGACCAGGTTCGTCGATCATGATTAAGCCGGGTTGCCGTCATCGAGCGATCGGAAACTTCAAGCTACTCAATATTCCCATTCCGGCCTTCGACCCTGAGGATGAATACTTCGACGACTAAAGGCCGGCGCGGGGTTAAGTCAACCTTATGCCATCAAAACGTCTCGTTGTACCCAACGTAAAACCTAACGAGCCTGATCCTGATTCTCGTAAATTGTTATTCGCTGGCCGGCTTTAACATTCTCTCGAATCGACTCTTTTCCACTGGGCCAACTGACTTGGATTGAATCGATCAACTTTGTCTCGCCCAGTCCGATATGAATTCGTTTTGAATTCTGGCTGGACAATCCTTCTCCGCACGAGAGCAAAAACCGCCGCTGACTATCTCCAGTTGTTACCAGAATAGAAGCCCCAAAAGCATCACGAGCACTCCAAACTGTGGAGGGCTCCGAAGTTGTTTGTCCGCCAACCAGCGACACTCCGACGAAACCATTGCCCTCTTTCAGTTTTCCAATCTTATTCTTGACGATTCGGAAACGAGGGTGGTTGGGACTTACGATACCCAAATCGAGCCAACCATCGCGGTCGAAATCCAACATTGCAAAACCACGACCATCTTCTCGAAAGTCAGCCCCCGAAACCAAAGTTAAATCTTCGAAATTATCGCCACGACGAAAGAAGATCCTGTTTCGTTCATTCCCACTAAAGGGAGTTGAGCGAAAGGATAAGCCTGCCAGAGAAAGTAGCAGCTTCTCCGACTTAAGCATCGCTTTGATTCGTTTATGG
>CAYSQZ010000061.1:0-22766 GCA_964433035.1 uncultured Pirellulaceae bacterium
CTTACGCTTCGGGTTACCATTTGCGTTATGTTCCAAGCGCGACGGCTTAAAAACGTCGCCTCAAATACCGCTTGGCATTGGTCAAGGGAACCGCAAAATTGAAACCTGACTTTGAAACGTCTTCTTCCAGCGTTGGTGGATCCTGAAACGATTCGATTGCGTCCTCAAGGGTGTCTTCAATCGGAGCATCCGATGGTGTTTCCCGAGGCTCTTCCAACGTTGGCGTTTGTTGGATCTCATTGCCAGACGATTCAATTTCAAACTGCCCCTCTTCCTCGTTTGATTCTATCGGCTCAACGACAGTCGAAATGGGAAGTGTCGTTTGGGCGGAAGGAGCGGAGTAGCTCTGCACAGGAGCCGACTGGTTGTACCCGCCAGCACTGACAGGAAGCGTGTCGACGTCATAAAGGTTGGGGCCCCGTTTTGCAATTCGCTTCGCCTTACGAACAGCATTGGCCTGGGCGTTGGGTGACCACTGGCCTTCGGAAAGCCGGATGTTGTAGCGACTGAGCAAAGTCCCGGATGTAAAAGCGTAGTTCAATAACGCTTGATTGTAATCAACCACCGCTCGATGCACGGCGCTTTCAGCGGTTGCTGCCCGTTGCTCGACGTCCAAAAGAAAGAAGACTTGATCCTGACCTTCGTTGACCCGTTTTCTTTTCGGCTCCAGCTCGTCGAAAACAGCCACCCTTGAATTGAAACTTGTTTTGAGACCTTCCATCGATCTGTCGATTTCGGTAAAGGCCGCGTTCAAATCGTGTAGAATTTGGCGCTGTTGCTCCTTCAACACCGCTCGTTCGCGAACCAGGTTCAATTCGGCGTTTCGGATCGCCAGATGACCTTGCCGGTTTCCGATGGCTCCACCAAGTTCAACTCCCACCGTCCAGTCGTCGAGGTCACCGTTGATCAAGTCGTCGAAGGCGCTTCCATTGGGTCGGGAACGACTTCCAAAAAGATTGTCACCAAAACCGCGAAACCCATACTGCCCGACCAGATCAAACTGCCATTTATTGAGGCTTTTTGATGCAATGTATTCAAGTTCGCGTTGCCGAATGGTCCATTTTTGTCTGCGAAGCTCGACTCGCCGGCTCAAGGCGTTGGCCTGCGATTGTCCCCAGTCAAAGGCAACCGGCGCAACCGAAGGTTCCGAGATCGGTCGAATGATTGTTCCATCACTCGTTGGCATTGCGAGAAGTCGACGCAGATTTCTCTCAGATCCTAAAACACCAAGTTGACCATTGGGCAGCCCGGTCAGGGCGTTTTGAGCCTGGGCTTTAAAATTAAAATACTGTTGTCGAGCCTGAGCTTCGTCGTCCGGCCGACCAACCCCGTTCTCATAACGTAGCTTTCTGTTTTCCCATGTGCCACGGGCCGACTCGCGAGCTGAGATCTTAGTGTCAAAATCCCGGTAGGCGAAGTAAAGTTCCCAGTAGTTGGATTCAACGTCGCGAACCAGGTTCCGCACCGCGGCTTCAAAATCCGCCAACGAGATGTCGCTGCGAACTCGAGCGATCAAGACACCGTTGTACTGCCCCGGAACTGCGTTGGGGCCAGCGATTCGATTGATCTCCGTTCCTCGACCGCGTAGCAGAGGTTGGCGGACTTCAACCTGATTCACAATGTCGTAGGTACTTCCAAACAGGTTTGAAGGAATGTTGTTTCGGTTGTAGTCTACAAAATTTCGCAGCGCAAATGTTGCTCCGCCTGCAGTCTGCTTGGAAATATCAAAATTGAAATCCGCCAATTGAGTGATTGAACTGGCGGCACCGCCGCCAAAAAACAGATTATTGAAGCTACGCTCTTGGCGTGAAATGGAGAGACTGGTCGCGACTTGTGCGTCAAATGCGCTCAGTGCGGCTTCGACACTGTTGCCCAAGGTCTCATTAAGAGCCTGATCGTACAGCGTCGTCGCAGCTTGGGGGGCGTCAACAACCACGCCGCCGAGTTTTTGCATGATCTTGCTATTGGCCAAAGCCAGCTCAACGGCTTCTTCAACCGTAATCTCTCGGGGAGCCAGGTTGGCAAAACTTGAAATCGTTGTTGGCGTTGGGGCGATCAATTCGCTACCGTCGGTACACGATTCGTCGATCAGATCGGTAACTTCGATCTGCTGTAACATTGACTGACAAGGCGAAACGTCAGGAGTAAACTCCAGAGCCTTTCTCCGTTGTGCCGTACATCCGGACATCAACACCAACGCCACCATGCCCAAGCAAAGGCCAACGCTGATTCGTTTGTGCGCGCGAGCTAGATTCAAGTTGGCGATCAGTGGCTTCATCAAGTAGCTTGATTTGACAGCGAGTTAAGCGCACGACAATGTGAGTGCATAACTTGATCATCGGAGCCTATAAGCGTTTCGACGATTATATTCCTGACAACCGGAGCAGTTTCCGGAATCGGCCCAGCTCTAAATGGCGGAAGAGATTTACTGATCGTTAAAGCTTGACACCTCTGCTCAGCGAACGGATCCATAGATGCAATTTCCTTGGGGAAGGCTTCTTCGAGTCCTGCAGAGTTACCTGAGCCTAAAAAATTCAGGTTTTGATAGGTCATTCAAATTGAGGAGTTTTGAATCGCGGTTAAACGCGGTACCGTTCGAAGGACATGCCAGCGTCAGCAGGTTGACGACTCGGAGAGTCGTTTGCTTCGTGAACTAGCGTCCCAGCTGACCAAAGTTGAGTCCTGGCCGACCAAAGTAGTGACGCTGAAACGAATAAGGCGTCGTGTTCCCAGGGCGGCAGAAACCCAGCGGATGATCGCAGCTTCCCGGACAGTCGTGCCGGAACTTATGTGGAAGAAAAACGAAGTCTTTAAAAAAGTGAAACGCCGAGATCAGACTTTGGTGATAGGGGCCCGCAGTCTGACCGTATCGCTCCAGCGCGACGTCCTCGAAGTAGAGGGGCTGATATCTGATGTCCGGCGCCGCCCAAGCGAACTCTTTTGGCTGAGGATAGAACTGAGTCCAGTCCGATGCATTCGAGTCCAGCAACTGGTGGGAGACATCTTGAGGAGTGTTAGTATTGGTTTCGCGAATATCAATGGCAATTCCGCGAATTCCCTTTTTGGGCCAAGCGCCAAACATCGGGCGCGTGGGCGGCTGATCTGGTCCATCTTCGAAACCCAACGCTTCGGTGTCAGCTTCGTCGTCCAAGCTCCGCCAATCTGCATCGAGCTGAATTTTCTCTTCCGTATCGTCTGAATCCAAGTCGCTTGTTTTACGCAGGCTGTTCGATTCAAGCTCCGAACCAGCTTGATCGGGAGTTGTGTCTTTTTCCTGAGCGCTAAAACTGGCTTTCCATGATCTAAAATTGTTATGGTCGATTCGATTCGACTGACTAAATTGGGATCTAACTCCGTTAGCGGCTGTTGCTTGATCACCATTTGCACGCTTCATGTATGCTTTGCGACTCGAAAGCTGTTGAGCCTCAGTTGCAGACGCCCACCACCCACAGCAGGTGATCAAAAGCGAAAGGAAAAATAATTTCGTTGATTTTTGGGGCTGCATGGGATGACTCGATCAAACTTCAGAGTTCTGGGCAACTACGCGACCAAACTGAACATCTATTTAATCTTCGTCCGTTGTAACCGAGCAAACCTCGAAAGCTGATACGTTAGGCCAAGCTTACCCTACCCGACATTTTTCTCGAGGAGCGAAATCTTGCCAAATCGATACAGACTACCATTTCGAAGGTAAAAATTGTTGGAACAACCGCCTGATATCGGCAACGCTTACAGCAGCCGGATTGAAATTACAGTCGCCACAACGTTTCCAATGCCTTGGCAACTGCGGCTTGGTCGTTAAGCATCCAAGCTGCACTACCGATCGCCAGCACGGCCGAGGCGATCAGAAATGGGATGCCGATTAAGTTTGGCCCCAACGAAACATGTTTCAAGGCAACTGACAACTCGTGCTCCAGTGCTTGCCAACCTTCGAAGCTTTGCTGGTTTCCACCTGAGGTCAGCTGGATGTTTCGAAGTGCTTCAACGGGCTCAACATGCAAATGAACCCGGCGTTCGGGCATAATCAAACTGTCGCCATTCCATCGACTTCGTTTGTCCAGTTTCATCGCAACGCTGGTCAGAATCGGGCGAAGCTGTTCGAGACTGATGTTGTAAACCACAATTCGGGATCGCATCAGCAGAACGGCCAATGAAACACACAGACCGTAAAAGACAATCAGCATCAACCAAACCCAGCCGCCGAAACGGCTGGCCGCGCCCTCGGGAAAAAAAAGCTGCATTGGACCGGCGATCACAAATCCAACCAAACCGATACCCAGCGCAGCAGCATCACGGGCTCCGGTCGTGACCAACGGGCGGCCGCGAAGATTCATTACGCCCAGCAACAGTAGATAGACTGCAAAAGGGCCAACCGCGATACAAAAATGTAACGGATCCATTGAACTTCCAAAATTCGCTGTCGATTCTCAAAGTAGCTGATGTGCAAGACTTCAGAATCAGCGGGAGCTTAGAAAAAGGGGGTTATGGCTGTTACCAGTCAGCTACAAAATATTCCACAAACAAAACCAGAGTCTAAATCGTTAAAGAACATTGGTCAACGAAGCCGCTAAGCTACCGTTGCAAATAACTTTTTGGCGACGACCATACCCATGGCAACGCAGATTAAACCAAGCACCAGGTTGGCCGAAATATTGCCAGCGGCAACCGCCCAATTGCCCTCCTGGGCACTTTTAACCGTTTCAGCACCGAACGTAGAAAACGTCGTCAGGGCTCCCAGGAATCCAACACCGACCCCTAAACGGAGAGGCTCGTTTTTCTCGGCGTGCCCGCTTCCCAAAAGAATCCCAATGAGAAAACATCCGGCCAGATTGGCGATCAACGTCCCCAACGGAAAAGGTCCAGCAAAATATCGCTTGGCCAATTCGGCTATTCCAAATCGGGAGACCGCACCGATGGCACCACCGATCCCAATCAGTAAGAGTTCGATCTCGGTTCGCATTGCTAAAACTTCCAGCGGATACCGAGAAACACATTGTCGGATCGATAATTGTAGCGATCGCTAGTGCCTACGGTCGTATCAAGTCGGAATGTATCGGCACGCAAGAAACGGTACTCGGCAAACAAGTCGACGTTAGGAAACGCTTTGTAGTTGACGCCAGCCATGTATTGAACCGCCAGACTTGTGTCATTATCAGCTTCATCTGGAACGATGCTCAGCGAATTGGAATCTACGATATCACTGTCGATACTGATGAATCCGACTCCGACCCCGATGTACGGTTGGAATAATGTGGTGCGGAATCGCTGAAATTCCCAATAGGCATTCGCCATGCCAGCATAGGACTGGATGTCGTTGCCGCTTAGCTGAGTCAACGCTGAGCCATCAAAGAAGCTACTGACATCATTGGATCGAGTCGAGAACTCGAGCTCCGTTCGCAAGTTGCGACCGTTGCGGCGACCAAGGGCGACTCCAAATACGGTACCACTGTCGAGGTTAAACTGCCCCAAGCCTGTCTCCGAAACTAGCTCTCCCACATCTGACCAACCTCCAAAGAAACTAAAGTAGAAATTTGGAGTTCTGGATGCCAGAGGACGTATTGGTGCCACCGCCGCAATGTAAGCGTTGTTATTGCTGTTTGCTTGAGTCGCCGGCGGAGCCGCGTTCAATGCTTGTTGTGCTGGCGGCGAGATAGCCAACAACTGCTGAGTCGTGGGAGCGGTCAAAGGTGACTGGTTATTAGGTGACTGGTTATTAGGTGACGGGTAGTTAGGATTCGGGTAATTTGGTGACGGATAATTTGTCGCATGCCCCGGGATCGGTTGATAGGGAGGTTGGTATGCTGGCGGGTACGGAATCTGGCCCGCAGGCGGGTAAGCAGGTCGGTATCCAGGCGGATAACCCGGCTGGTAGGCTTGTTGATACTGAGGTGGGTATCCGGGCTGTTGGTTAAAAGGTTGGTCCAGATAACCAGGTTGTCGATTCGGATCCACATAGTTTTCGCCAGAAGGCCCTCGGCGAGTTCCCGGTGGCCGATAGACGCCAGCCGGAGGTATGTACCGATCTTCGGTGTTTCGGTCAAAGTCAGGATCTTCAAACGGATTTTCGCCTTCCGGGTCGTTGGTTCCATCCCCGGTATCTGAATCGCCACTGCGATTATTGCCTTGAGGATTGTCTCCTTCCAATATGGAGTTGCCTGCTGGATTGCGATCGAGGTCGGGATCAGCATCACGGGGTAAAACAGGGTCTGCGCCCTGGCTTCCGGTTTGTGGCTGCCGAGGCTGAGGCTCTCGCGTTCGGTTATCCTGCGGTGGTGGGGCCAAGCCCGGTGGATCGGCAAATGGATCGCTCAGCTGACCTCCATCTTCGGGTAGCATTGGATCTTGCGGAGCGAATTGCTCTTCGCCAAAGGGGTCTCGTTTTTTGGGTTCTTCGACCTGAGGTGGTGGTGCGAACGGATCAAAAGATTTTGGCTCCGATGGAGCTTCACCGAATGGTGCAGTTCCCTGGTCTTCACCGAATGGATCGTCTTGACGTGCCCGGAATCCAATCCTGTTGAATCCTCGAGGACGAGGGCCGAAACTTCTTCTCGGAGCATTTTGGGTTTGCCGAGTTCGAGCAGCTGGTGCTTGGGCAGTCCGAACATTCGGAGAACCTGAGCCATACTGACGGTTGGTTGGGATTTGATCCAGATAGCCAATCGCTCGGTTAGTGTATCGAGTGTCGGGTTGATGCTGATAGGGAGACTGGCGATACGTCGGTTCGGATCGTTGGTGACTGAAATTTTCAGGTCTGTCGTAATCGATGTACCTCGACTCAAAGCTGCTTGGAATCTGCGCTTGCACCAATGATGCGCACATCAACGCAACAAAAGTGCCAAAAAGGTAAACGAGTTTCCGCTTGTTTCCCATTGGGAATCACTCCATCCATTATTTCAAGTGCTCTGCGCAAACGATGCGCCAGTGGGCATTCGATCCATGGGGGGAGTGAGTCGAACTGACCCGGATCATTGGAATAATCCGAGTTAATAGATTTATCGGCACAAGCGACAAAGTTTAGCCAGTTTGAGTTTGGGTTTTTCGGAGCAAACCCAAAATCACATATTTTCCCGAGTTTGATTGGCAAAACGACCAAATCGAGGGGGATGCATTTCGCTATCGAAGCACTGACAGCAGCCAAACTTGAGTCTGGACTGGCGACAAAAGGCGACTTTCCGCTCAGGCGCCTAGAGGAAGACGAAGCGAAACATGGTCTCGCTTCGCCCAAAGATTTGTCAGCCGCCGACACTTGGCTTCCGTTGGTTCCAGAGCGTTTTAATCATTCGCTGGCAGGGCTAAATCCACAAACATGCCGAATCCGTCTGCAAATTTCCCTGATGTTTCTAGGTTAATTTTCCAACCCAAATTGTAGTAGTTCCAAGGCACTAAACCATTGGTCATCCAGTCTCCTTGGATTTGGTTAACCGGCACCGAGTCCTCGTTAGTGAAGACACCTTTGATTGTCCAAACTTGATTGATTGTCTTTGGTAATCCATCGGATCCTGTAAAGACATGTTCGACTGTGTAATGGTAGTAGCGATCGCCGTCGTAAATAACACTGCGCCGAAATTTAAGTCCCAAACGCTTAACCAAATTTTGAGGAGTATCGCTCGAATTGTTGACAATGTAGCATTCGTACTCGCCGTCCAGCCTGTCCTGATCCGGCACGTCTTTGTCGAGCCAATTGGGAAAACTGTAGATGATTGTTTTAGGCCCCATCCACCAAAACGATCCTGCTGTGGTCGGCTTCAAATTGTCAACAAAAGTAAAGTCCAACGTTCGATTGTAACCCGGGGCTTGCCACGCTTCGATGTTTGTCGAAAGATCGCTGACTCTTTTTGATGCCGTAATTTTGCCAACACCGACATCAAAACCAGCTCCGGGCTTGTCCTGAAAATAGCTAAACCAGAACCAGTTAAAGTTGTTTTCTGGGTTTGAGCCTTCACCCCAGTTGATCCATGATCCACCCTTGTCGATGGAGAACCCCTGTGACACCCATGTGGCCATAAAATGGTGGTCAGAAACTGGCGCATAAGAGTCTCGCAACTCTTCAAGGGACTGCTGGTGATCTCGTCTTTGAAGCCCTGTTTGACCAAACACAGTTTGACCCAAACATGCCAAAGCAAGGAGTGAACTGAAAAAAGAGACTTGTAGCTTAAACATGTTGGTACTTTCCAAAACGAAGATGTGGTATTCAAGAGAGAACCGCAAATTTATCAGAACCATTTTGAATTTGAATATGGCTGGTACCACAAAAATGATTTGCGGCATTCGCTCCGGTTTTAGGTCAAAAAAAGTCAAAAGTGAGTTTTTTGCAGTAGTTTCAATCCTTGGGTTTAGCTTTGAAGTTGAATTCCAACACCCAGCCAGGTCGTTTATCGACATCTACTTGCCAACGAACGAGCTGGGCACTACCCTACAACCGACTGCTTTGGTTCACGAAGCCTACATGCGATTGGTCGGTTCCAATTCAGATACTTGGGAAAACCGAGCACACTTTTATGGCGCTGCGGCAGAGGCAATGCGATCTCTGAAGTTGGAGGTATTGGCAACCCGATGCGCAGCGAAGGCGAAGTCAGTTGCCGCTTCTACCTCGCCTACGCGTTGGGTTACCATTTAGTGCAATACGGACTTCTGCGGGCTTCAATGCGCACTTGCTTCGATCATGCCAAAAACGCTGGCAAACGCCCTATGCCTTCTTCTTTTTTGGCTTGTAGATCTCGGTGGCCGTTCCGTAGAAGACTTCGCCTGCATTCATCACGGTTTCGCTGAGTGTTGGGTGAGCGTGAATTGTTTCTGTGATATCACGAACGACGCAACCCATCTCAATGGCCAACGTGGCTTCGCCGATCAACTCACCTGCTCCGGGCCCGACCATGCCGCAGCCCAAAACACGTTCGGACTCGGGATCGACAATCCACTTCGTCATACCCTCGGTTCGGCCCAACGCCTGGGCCCGTCCGCTGGCAGCCCACGGGTAAGTCACAACCTCGTGGGGGACACCATCGCGTTTGGCTTCGTCTGCCGTGACACCTGCCCACGCAATCTCGGGATCGGTAAACACGACCGCCGGAATGGCCCGTTTGTCAAACTCCGACGCATGTCCAAGAATTACTTCGACCGCGTGCCGGCCCTCGTGGTTCGCTTTATGGGCCAACATTGGCTCGCCGGCTGCATCGCCAATCACAAACACGTTGGGACTACCGGTTCGTAAATTGTTATCATGCACAATAAAACCACGCTGATCGGTTTCAACGCCGGGAAGATTTTCCAGCCCGAGATTCTGAGTCGTGGGGCGACGTCCGACCGAAATCAATACGCGATCGTACTTCTCAGTTCCGAACTTGGCAGGACCTTCAAACGTGACTTCGATTTTGTCTTCGCCCGATTTGGAAACCCCACCGACTTTGGTGTTAAGGAAGATTCTGTCTTCGAAAAGCACTTTGAGGCGTTTGGCCAAGGGGCGAACCAGATCACGATCGGCGCCCATCAGCAAGCCGTCCTGAAGCTCAACCACGCTGACCTTGGCTCCAAGGTTGGCGTAAACAGTTCCCATTTCCAGACCGATATAGCCGCCGCCGATCACCAATAGCGATTCGGGAATATCCGCCAGCTTCAATGCACCAGTCGAATCCATTACCCGGTCGGAACCGATATTAAACGCGCCGGGCATCGCGGGCGTACTACCAGTGGCGATGATGGCGTGCTCGAATTTGATTTGCTTTTCAGCAGGGATCGAATCGTCGTCTCCTTCTAGCGTCAACGTGTTGGCGTCGACGAATTTGGCGTAAGCCTTGACGACTTTGATTTTTCTTTGCTTGGCAAGACTTCCCAGGCCACCGGTGAGTGTTGAGATAACTTTGTCTTTGCGAGCCCGGAGTTTATCGACCTCGATGCTGGGCGCTCCAAACGAAACACCCCAATCGTGTTCCATTTCTTGAGTCTCTGAAACAACGCGAGCGACATGCAGTAGTGCTTTGGAGGGAATACAGCCACGCAGCAGGCAAGTCCCGCCAAGTCGACCTTCGGCTTCTACCAAGACGACGTCCATGCCTTCGTCGGCAGCCAGAAAAGCAGCCGCGTATCCGCCCGGGCCGCCACCAATGACAACTAGTTGAGTTTGCATCAATCTTCCTCGGAGTTTCGCGCACTAACGTCGCGCTCATGAGATTCATTCAAGAGCCTGACAGACCAGGCTCAACCTGAAAGTAATAAAACGGCCGCCAACAGAACGTCGACAGCCGTTGATATATAATATTGAGCGACGTCTTGGGCCGCCGTACAACGCTTATCGAGACAAGAATTCGACAACGGTGTTCGCATCTACCGGCAAGCTGATATCGCTGCCCGAAGGTTTGCCTTGAACCGTCGCACTCATTGACTCAGAGTCAAAGCTGACCCACTCGCAACCTTCGCCTTCGACACCCATCTCGCGGATCTTCTGATACATCTGCAAAATGTTTTTGCGTGGTCGAACCGAGATTACATCTCCCGCGCGAAGCAAGTACGAAGGACGATCGACTTTGATTCCGTTGACGCGAAAGTGACCGTGAGCCACACCCTGCCGGGCTTGTGATCGAGTCTTGGACATGCCGATACGGCGAATCACATTGTCGAGTCGCTGTTCGCAAAGCAACAACAGGTTTTCACCGGTATTACCTTTTTGACGAGTCGCTTTTTCAAAGTAACGACGAAGCTGACGCTCGCCCAAGCCATAGTAGTGCTTGATCTTTTGCTTTTCCATCAACGCCATACCGTAGTTGGATGGGCGGCGGAATCGCATGTGCATGCCCGGAGGCTGGGGGCGTTTCTCAAGTGCCTTGATCGCACCAGATGTTTCGTAAATATTTGTCTGCAAACGCCGGTTAACGCGACCCTTTGGGCCTGTATATCTAGCCATCTTCAATGAGCTCCTAAAGCTGCTATTGGTAGTCAACCCAGGGCAATTGTTTAGAGTTGCCGCTGGACGAAGCCGTCACTCCCCGAAACGCACGAGGCGAGACTCCGAATTCAAGCGGATAAGTATCGCGGAATCGCAGGAAATCAGCAAGGGCTAAAGTCGGCTTTCGCCCCACGCTTCGAGACTGTGACTTTTTTGGAAACATGGCCAGCAATACCAGCCGTTTAGGCGCTAGCCATGGATATTGGCGGTTCGTCTGTGGCCAGGTAGCGCCGAAACGGCTGGAAAAAATCAAAGCCTCGTCGGGTCACCAAACCCCTTTGAGGTTTAGGGGATTGATTATCCTGCCCCAAGGGTTCAAGAACCCTGGGCTATTGATTAAATCGCTTTGGTCGTTACGACAAGATGATCTGCTTACTCAAACAGATCCTTGGAAAGCATCGCCAATTCTTTCGCTGTTTTAAAACGATGGCAAACGCCTCCGTCGAGCGATGATCTGAGCTTTTTGAGACCTTCGTCGTCAAACGGGCGATGCTCGAGGTCTCGAATAAAGACGGCTCGAATTCGACCGGGAAACTTACGACAGATTTTCCGGTAGATCTTGGGGTCCTTTTCCCCTGAGTCTCCGACTAGCACCATCTCACGACCGGGCATCAGCTTAAGCAACCTCTTGATCGCAACTGCTTTGCCTTGCCGCCGAACAATCACTCGCTTGAGCAACTGATCCCTCAAACGAAAATTCCTCAAATGCACGGTACCGACAGGAAAACCAAGATCAGTTTGCAAACCCTGGAGCGACGGAAAAAGCTGCCAAGGACTTGAGGAAACATAGTGAAAGCCCGCACCCTGTTGGGACCATCGCCGATAAACCTCCGCCATTCCATCGATGCTGCGAAATTTTCGAAGAAACGTATTGGCCAGCAACTCGCGCCGATCGCCAACGGCAGAGTCTTTGATCGTATCGTCAATATCCGAAATGACGCTCACTTTGCCCGGCTGGTACAAATAAGCGATCGCCGAAACAGGCGCTTCGTCTGACCCTTCGATCGAAACGGTGAACTCTACCAGACGATTGCCGTCGGACTCTGTGGCCAGTTTTTCGATTTGAGAATCCGCCATCGTCAACGTTTGTTGAAACCGACCATTTCGCTTGGTCCGCTTTTTTAAGCGATGCGACTGGTTGCCGATTTTGACAATAATTGTCTGGCGATGATCTGCTTCGGCCATGAACGGCTTAATTCGTGATTGGAACGTCTCGCCACTGAGGTCATCTGGCGAAGCCTGCATCACTCCCCCTAAAACCCGAATCATCATCCGCTGTCGCATCGAGATCACGACCGGAGATTGCCAGGCAATCCCCGAAAGGTGGAAACGCCAACTCGCGTCGGTAGCCGGGTAGCCGAATCCCGGATAGACCGTCAGGGCTGAGGTGACATCGTTGGAGCCGCCGATTTTTATCATTCCACGTAAATAGGATTAAATAAAAGGTGCGTAAAAAGAACGAGCAGTAATTAGGTATCAAAACCGAAGAAGCATGGACCAGTCAATTTGACCAGACTGTGGACCGATTTCAAGTTAAGTAAGTTAAGCGCTTTCCCCTACGATGCAAGAGCGTAAATACACGACGGTGGCAGTTGGAAACTCGAAGAATGTACAGCACAAGCCTATTTCTAAAGGGATTTATTAGCTGGAAACCGGGTTGGGTTGTCGCAAACTCTTTCTCTTGCAGCGCTGGTAATTCCAATTATTCGTCTCGTTGGGGAACCACGATTCCCGCTGATTCGTCATAAGCCGATTTGGGCTGTTTCAAATCGTTGCCAAACCTGAGTTCAATCCGCCGAGTTGATTTGAAAAGCAAACTAAGCTCACGTACGCGCCGTTTTAGCTGTCACAACTTTAACCAAAAATTAACCTGCCTCACCAAGTGCAAACGTCGTTGCGACCTGAAATTCGAATTCGGTTTTTGATTTGTACCAACTCGACTCCCGATGTTTGAGTAGGTAGGGCGAGCGCGTTCAAGGTTAGGCGATCGAAGTCATTCTCGCTTAACCAACCATCCGGCTTGCAATATCAATGCCAAGCCACACCGTAATCAGCATCAGTTATGCACCTAGAAAACATTGTAAGCGACACTCCCGATCGGCCGGAGAAAGTGATTTCCGTCTGGCGATTGGGCGATCAGGTGATCGGCGGAGGTCGGTACTACAATATTTTTCGCGCTGCTCCCAAGTCGTTGGCAGCTGATTCGAAGTATGACTACGTCATCAAAGTTATCAATCCGGACCTCTGCCAAACGTTGGTTCCTGAGGCAATTGACAGGCTCAGTCGTGAAGCAATTGCGACCGAGCAAATCTGCCAGCCTAATGTCATTCGGCTCTTGGACGCAGAATTAGACCGCGCTCCATTTTTTCTGGTCCAGCCGTGGATCTATGGCCGCAGCCTGGATTGTCTGCTTTCTCGAGCCCCGCACCTTTCGCTGACACGCTTGCTCTGGGTGTTGCGGCAAACTGCGGAGGGAGTCCGTGCGGGGCACGAGAACGGCCGAGCTTACCTGGGAATGGATCCGGCTCACATTTTGATTGGAAGAACTGGCCGAGTCACACTTATCGGTTGGTCTCATTCTCATGCGATCGATAAGATGGTTAAACTGCCCCAGGGCCAACTCCAACTCGCCCGTTACGCAGCTCCAGAATGTTTTGAAGAAAACTATCGTGCTATCCCGGCCAGCGACGTCTACTCTCTAGGCGCGATGATCTACCACGCGTTGGCCAAAGAATTCGCTTTCGACGGGCAGACGGTTGAAGAGATCATCCAACAGCACCGGGAGCACATCCCCGAAGACCTGGTAGTTCTTCAAAGCGAATGTCCCGGACGACTTGGCAGCCTGGTCAAGCAAATGCTTTCCAAGGACCCAATCCGCCGTCCATCGTTTCGCTCGGTTCTCAATGAACTGATTTCAATTGAGATTGAATTCCTGAGCAACTCAACGCTTATCCAGCTCTAAGTAAGCGACTCGCGGCAGAGAGACGGCGATGGATCGCTTTACTCCTTTTCAGAACCGTCGTACTGGATCCGTTTACTCACCGGCAGGATATCGACGAATGCTTGGATATCCAGGAAATTGGCCTCGCCATCCAGATTAGTATCAGCTTCGGCTTGAATCCCAGCAGTGGACAGAATCGTAATGAACGATCTGATGTCTGCAAAAGTGACCTCGCCATCGAGGTTGACATCTCCCAGCAACAAAACATCTGGGACAAGTTATGTCGCTCGGAGAAAAGGCTAAATCCGCGACGTACTCCTCTCCAAAGTTTACATCGACCAGCATTCCATTGCCGCCCAAGGACCGCGGGGGTTGGCCAAAGCTTGATTCGTTGAGTGTGATCGTGAATTGAGCATCGGCTGGTTTTACATCCACCGTCATCAGAAAAACAGAATTGCGATACTGCGAGAAGTTAAGCTTGCGTTCTTCGTGGTTCCTTTGTTCGCGTAAAAATCATGAGGGAGGTTTTGGGCTGGATCGGCAAACTTCAGTTTACCTTTCACTGGTGGCCACTTCCAACTTAATGCAGGTTGACTATTCATTTTGAATTCCAAATTGAAACGTAAGACACATCAGACTTGAAGGCTCCAACAAGCAGATGCTAGTCAACCGGGACGTTTGGTTTTGCCTTGAACACTTTCCTTGATCTCGCTTCGACCTCGAATTCTTTCGCGACAATTTTAAGAACAAAGGAGACTAGAAAGTGACACAGCAAAAATCCTTATGTCCAGTGATTTGAAAACAAGAAACCGCCTTCCCTAATTGCTCTAAGAAAAATTCTGAAGCTCGTAATGAAGTCGAGCGAATACTTGATCTGTTGATCAATGTTCAAGCTTAACCTCACTCGAATTGGCTACCCCATAAATACTAACTCAGAAAAATGCGCTTTGGTACTTGATCTTCGTCGTTACAATTCCGATCCATACCGTAAAGCTAACTCTAGCTTCGCAGCAAAGTGTTTTGGTTCGACCCAACGTGCACACGAACTTACCACTCATTTCTAAAATCTTTGCCTGCGAGTTCTGAACACCACTTTCCTACTGGGTAAATGAACAAATGAATCGCAAACTTTCAAACGCTACTTGCCTCCTATCGAGCGGCTTACAGTCAATCATCACCTGGTTCGCGACGGCGGCTAATGCACTTTGGGTGACAGCGACTGGCATTTTCTTCTCGGGCAAACGTCGCGCTGGGAACCAGCAAGTGTCAGATGTTCTGGCCGACGACACGATGATCTCAATGGTCGCGTTATTTGAAACACTTCCGTTCGTCGACGAGTTGATTCTAACTGAACACGTCAACCGAGCCTGGAACTTAGAACTGGCAAATGACCAAACCAGTGAATCATTCGTCATAGGTTCCGCCCCGTTATTCGTAATTAGAAATCAACATCAAATGTACGTGGTCAACTACTTTAGCCACAACTATTTTGAAAATGTGGAAGAAGTTCTCGATGAAGTACCTGAGTTGCGACTGTCCAATGCGATCCGCGCTCATCAAGCTTGGATCTCGATCGACTTGGTTTCAGATTCGCAGGGGCTTAGTCCCGAGCATCACTATTCGATGATTGGAAGACTGCTTAGCAAGATGACGAATCAGAACTGCGCCGCTTTGCTGCTGCCCGATGGCATGAAACTATTGCCCTGGGACGATTCGGTCGATGCTTTTCTGGCTTCCGGCAGTCCGATTGGCGATCTCTGCCCAAGCCAGCCGCCTGTAATTCGGATCGATGATCATAACCCGCAACTGTTGGCAGCCGTTGCGATTTCCAAACAGCGATTTCCGCAATTCGTTGCCGCATTTGAAAACCACCAACGCGATGAAGATCGTGATGAACGTAATCGGTTTGCCGTGAAGGCTCCGATCACGATGGCCGGTCGAACAGAATCGATATGGATTAATACGACTGCGATTGAGAACGGCATTCTTTACGGAACATTGGATAACTGGCCGGTCGAATTGGCCGGACTGGGGCGAGGCGATCGAGTTCGCGTTGCGGTCTCGCAGATCAATGATTGGACTTACAATCACGGGGACCGGATCTTTGGCGGCTTTACGACTAGAGTAATCGTTCAGTTGGCACGTGATCACGAATCCTACAGTTGAGCATCGGTAGGCGCACTGAGTCTGTTTCGTGCAAATGGTAACCCGACGCGTGAGCGAGGGAGCCCGATGATTCCCATTATTCCTCGCTTGCGCGTCGGGCTACCCAAAAATGTCAGCCTGCGGAAGTAACGCATGCTCGCGTTAGTTCATTTAAATTAGCTTTCGCAGCCGCCCGGGCCACAGCGAGGCAGACCTCAGCCACCGCCGCTGGGCAAGGTTGGCAAACTGCCGCTGTTTGAAGTTCCACTGTGTGCCGCAGGGACGCTGAATTGCTTGGCCAGTTTCGAGCTTCCGCAATCTGGACATTGTGGTGTCTCGTCGCCACGAATCAACAACTCGACCAGTTGAGCACAAGATTCGCACTGATATTCGTATATTGGCATGTTCAAGATTCCTGAGCACGTAAACAAGACGAGTAGGACAATAGGCCAGCTTGGCAAATTCGCTGAGCAATTTCTTCCGGTCGCTGGAACGAGTTGCCCGACCTCTAAATGCTGCTCGTTGACAAATTTTATCAAAAAGTCACAATGTAGCTTAATTAATTGTAGCCAATGCTACAAATCGAGTCTAGGCACTGTTTGAAATGTGAGCGGCAAGGCGCCAGCCGCCGGTTCATTGAGTCTTTACCGTCGTCTAGTGCCGCTCAGTCCAATATGAAATTGTCAGGTCTAGCGTTATTGCTGGCTTAGAAATAATTCTATCGTGGAGACAGAAACTTAGATGAATCCTTTCTCAAATCGCATTCTCTCAGGCCGACAATTGAACTGCCGAGCTTTGCTCTTGGGCCTTTTCGCTTTTTCATTTTTGTTGTCCGATGCCGCGACTGGATTGGCTCAAGATGAAGAAGCCAAAAAACTGGTTGCTGTGTGTTCAACCACGCAGATCGCTGACTTTACTAAACAGATTGTCGGTGACCGCTGGGAAGTCGTTTGTGTGCTTGCTCCGGGAGAAGACCCGCACACTTACGAAGTCGGAAACGACGATCTGCTTTCGGTCAAACGAGCCGATTTATGTATTGAGAATGGCTGGAATCTCGAAGGACATGACTGGATGTCAAAACTTGCCGAAACAGCTGGCAAGCCCATCGTGACTTGTGTCGAGAACATTGAGCCACTGAAGATCGATGAGGATGGCGAAACGGTCAACGACCCTCACGCCTGGTTCAGCACAAAGAACGCAGCCATCTACGCCACCAATATTCTCAATGGCGTTTCAAAAGTTGACCCTGACCATGCCGAGCAATTCAAAGCCCGCCATGCCCTGTACTTGATTCAACTTCGAGCCTTTGATCATTGGGCAAATGAACAGATCAACGCAGTCCCCAAAGCCAGACGCATCTTAGTCACCCATCACGATGCCTTTGGTTACTTTTGCCAAGCTTACGGCTTCAAGGCTTTCAGCCCCGTTGGTTGGACAACCGGAGAGTTCGGTGGTATCTCAATCGAACAGCGGCAGAACATTGTCAAGCAAATCCGGGAACTTAGCGTCAAGAGTATCTTTGTCGAAACATCGGTTAATCAGGAAACGCTCGATGAGATTGCCAAAGAGACTGGGATCACAATCGGTGGCGAGCTTTACTCTGACGCGATGGGAGCTGCCGGTACTGCGGGCGAAACTTACATCGGGATGATGCGCGAGAACATATTGACGATCGTTGAACACCTCAAGTAGCTGGCTCAGATGCGACCAATCTATGCTTTAGTGATTTCCATCGGCTTGCTGGCGAGCGTCTATAGCTACGTCGCGTTTGCCAATCGAGTTCGTCGCCCTCCGGTGGAGATTCAAGTCGATTATGCCCAGGGCGATTTCTCGCTTGAGATTGATCGAACGTTTGACTGCGAAGGCGACCCGATCTTTGGGACTGAATCGCTCAAGGTTCTCTTCAAAGGCAAAACTGTTTTTGCAGAGAAGGATCCAATTGAGCGGGATCATCCTGTCGTGATCAAAGACCTGCAAGGCGTTGAAGCCGGCGAGAACGAGATTTTCGTTTCTGCCAATCAAAAGCCTCCGGCGGCCAGCTTGGGAGCGATGAGGGTCACGGTCAAGCGAAACGAAATCGCGATCGCGGAGCAGGTTATTGCATCAAAGCCTGGCGTGCCCGCCGTCGGTGGCCCGGTGGCTTTTACAATTGGTGATTCACCGAACGAGTCAGACCAACACTCACATCAACATTAGGAACCATCAGTGATTGCGGATCGCGGTGACAACGGAAATCCCGAAGGCGAACAGGAATCGGCAATTGAGGTCCGCAACCTCACGGTCAGTTACGGTCCAGTTCCGGCGCTGCTGGATGTCTCAGTCAACATTCCCTCTGGAAAGCTCGTGGGTGTGATCGGCCCCAACGGCTCGGGCAAATCGACGTTTATCAAAAGCGTTCTTGGATTTGTCAAACCCGACGTAGGGGAAGTCAAATTGTTCGGGCAAGATGCGGCGATGTCAAAGGGACGTGTCGCTTACGTTCCGCAGCGCGGTGCGGTCGATTGGGACTTTCCAATCACGGTCCGCGAAGTCGCCGCGATGGGGCGGTACGGAAAACGTCGTTGGTGGCAGGATCTTAAGCGAGCCGACTACAAGGCCGCCGACGAAGCTTTGGAAAAAGTTCGCATGAGCGAGTTCGCTCGGCGCCAGATCGGGCAGCTTTCCGGCGGACAGCAACAACGGGTGTTCATGGCCCGGGCGTTGACCCAAAACGCCGAAGTCCTGTTGCTTGACGAGCCCTTTGCTGGCGTAGACGCTGCGACCGAACGCGCGATACTTGACGTGCTGCAGGAAACCAAAGCCCAAGGGAAAACGGTCGTCGTGGTTCATCATGACCTGGGAACCGCGGCTGAATTTTTTGATTTGCTGCTCCTGCTGAAGCAGCGAATGTTTGCCTTTGGGCCGCCTGGACAAGTCCTCGACCCGACGTTGCTCTGCGATGTTTACGAAGGTAACTTGCGCGTGTTTGCCAATCTTGCTCACCAAACCCAAGGCGAACAATGAATTGGCTTGAAACGCTCCAATTGGATTATGGCCACATGATCCGGCCGCTGATCGTCGGGACGTTGGTCGCGATTGTCTGCAGCGTTGTGGGCTGCTTTATCGTGTTGCGAAAGATGTCGTTTTTGGCTGACGCGATTGCACACTCGATGTTGGCCGGAGTCATTGCGGGATACCTGTTGATCAAAGTCCTGTTTGGGCGCGAAGCCGAACTAGGCGCGATGTTGGTAGGTGCAATCATCGCCGGGATCGTTACTGTAGCGATGGTCGGTTTTGTGACCCGTTTTTCGCGAATCAAACAGGATACCGCGATTGGAATCATGTACACCGGGATTTTTGCGCTCGGAGCGTTCGTGATTTCGATTAAGTCGTTTGGCAGTTTGATTCATGTGGATATTTACCATTACATCGTCGGGAGTGTGCTTTCGGTGCCCGACGAAGAGCTGTGGCTCTTGGCGATTGTGACTTCGTTTGTCGTCAGCGTTGTGATTTTATTTTATCGCCCACTGCAGCTAACAAGTTTCGATCCGATCATGGCCGCGTCGATCGGTGTTCCGGTGTTGGCGGTTGAGTATTTGCTGACTGCTTGTACTTCGCTGGTGGTGGTAAGCGGTGTTCAGATCGCGGGTGTGATTCTGGTTGTGGCGTTAATCATCACACCGGCAGCTACAGCATATCTGCTTTCGGACCGACTTGATCGAATGATAATTTACGCGGTCATCATTGGCGTCATAGGTTTCTGGCTGGGGTTTGCGTTGGCGACGTTTGTGGGGGCGTCGCCTGGTGCTTCGGTGGTCGTGACGATGACTGCGATCTTTATGCTGGCCCTGACGCTGGCTCCTCGGTACGGTTTGGTGGCCGATATCGTTCGTCGCTCCAACGCAGTGCCTCAGGAAATCATGGAAGACGTACTGGGCGCTGTATTGCGTGCCCGTGGAAAGTCAGTTCCGATCGCGGAAATCGAACGCACAGTGACGACCAAGAATATGCGGATTCGCAAAGCGATTGAGATGCTCGAGAGGCAGGATTTGTTGTTGATCCAGGACAGCAAAGTTCGCTTGACCGATGACGGGCGAGTGGAAGCCAACCGGCTGGTCCGTGCCCACCGTTTGTGGGAAACCTATCTGGAGCAAACCGGGGTTCCGCAAACAGAAGTTCACAAAAAAGCCCACAAGCTTGAACACATCAGCGACCAGGCAACTGTTGATTATCTGGATGACAAACTTGGGCATCCGCTCTCGGATCCTCACGGCTCTGCTATTCCGGCCGACGTTTCCAATCAACGTGGTGACCGCGACTTTATTTCCAGCTTGCTCCGCATGGGCGACAAAGCCACAGTTCAACGGGTCGGACCGTTGGCCGATTCGTTTGGCTTCAAACCCGGTGACATCGTGACGATGGGTGAGCGTTTGGACAACGGAACGATCTGGACACTGATTGCCGCTGACGGTCGCGAACTCAAATTGGACCACGATCAAGCGGATGCATTGATCGTTCGAATGGTCAAAGAAGCTTGATTGATTGGGATCACCGAAGCTCCTCGCTGACGAGGAAATTTCACGGATCGCGGCAAGTTTTTTGGTGTGCTTATGGTAGGTCCTTTTTGCTGTAATGTATTGCGGTAAGTGTGG
Source organism: uncultured Pirellulaceae bacterium (assembly GCA_964433035.1). GTDB lineage: Bacteria > Planctomycetota > Planctomycetia > Pirellulales > Pirellulaceae > Mariniblastus. The sequence continues at coordinate 20,657 of CAYSQZ010000061.1, forward strand.
TAACCCGAAACGTGAGTGAGGGACTGATCGCTCGCTCACACTTCGGCTTACCCAATAGCTTAAAACCAAATTATCGACATGGGGATTTGACGGCTTCAAATTGCTACGTAAAAGTTTAAACTGACGCCAAGCCAAAACGGCAATTCAAACGATTAACCGAACACGCGTAGAAAATGACAGTAACCGAATCACCCGTTGCGATCGTCATGGGAAGCCAATCAGATTGGGAAACCATGCAGCCCGCCAGAGACATTCTTCGCGACCTTGGAATCGGTTCCCAGTGCATGGTCGTTTCGGCTCATCGGACGCCTGAGTGGATGGTTGAATTCGCCAAGTCTGCGGTGGACGAGGGATACCAAGTCATCATTGCTGGTGCAGGCGGGGCTGCTCATCTTCCGGGCATGATCGCTTCGATGACGCCGCTGCCAGTGCTGGGCGTTCCCGTTCAAAGCCGGGCGTTAAACGGGCTCGATTCGTTGCTTTCGATCGTACAGATGCCCGGTGGTGTTCCCGTGGGAACACTCGCCATCGGCAGCTCCGGCGCCAAAAACGCGGGACTGCTCGCGGCTCGCATTCTGGGCATTTCCAACGACGGGATTCAGCAGAGTGTTTGTAAACACATGCAGACGCAAACCGATCAAGTCCTCAATGATCGAAAGCTGTCATGAGCCGGAGCAGGTTGGTGGATGAAATTCGACTGGAGCCTGGCGCAACCATTGGACTGGTCGGCGGTGGACAACTGGGAATGTTCTTCACCCAGGCGGCTCAAAAACTAGGCTACCGCGTCGTCTGTTTTTGTCAAAGTCAGGCTGAGCCGATCGGGAAAGTTGCGGACGAACTGGTGCTGGCACCATTTAATGATGCGGCGGCCATCGAAACGTTTGTCCAAAAGTGTGATGTGGTCACGTACGAATTTGAGTCAATTCCACCGGCAACGTTGGCGGCCATTGATCAGCGCTGCACATTAAGACCGTCGCTGAACATTATTCATACGACGCAGAATCGAGCCAAAGAGAAAACGTTTCTCAAGGAAAACAACATTCCGACCTCTCCGTTCGCGCTCGTCAACAGCCGCGAAGACCTCCAAGCCGGTGTCGCTCAGCTTGGCGGTGATACGGTTCTCAAGACCTCCAGCGGCGGTTACGACGGCAAGGGCCAGTGGTCTTTGACGTCGGACAGTAATCTTGACTCAATCTGGGAGGCCACCAAGGGACGGCCTTGCACACTCGAAAGCCGGGTGGATCTTGCGTTTGAATGTTCGATGATCGTTGCCGGCGATTGTGACGGCAACCGTTCGATCATCGGGCCAATTCAAAACGAGCATCGCAATCACATTCTCGATGTGTCTTATGTGGCACACGAAATACCTGCTGAGGTTGTCAGCAAAGCCCAATCCATTTCCGGGCAGGTCGCCGATCATTTTGACTTGATCGGAACCGTTTGCATCGAGTTCTTTATCAGCAAATCGGGCGAAGTCCTTGTCAATGAAATCGCGCCGCGGCCACACAACTCGGGGCACTTAACGATCGATGCTTTCTCGCTCTCGCAATTCGATCTTCAGGCACTTGCCGTTTCCGGGCAAGCCGTTTCACCTTCCAAGGAGATTCGTCCAGCGGCAATGGTCAATCTGCTGGGCGATCTGTGGCTCAATGAGTCGCCGGATTTTGAACTTGCCGAACAAGCGATCAAACGAAACGGCTACAACACACATCTACATCTCTATGGCAAAACAGAAGCCCGCGCTGGCAGGAAGATGGGACACGTTACCGTCGTCGGGGAAAGCCAGGAGCAGGTGATCGCGGACGCGTTGCTTTACCGAACCCAATTGGAATCAACGACCGGTGAGGCGCTCGACGTGCTGATGGACGAACAACAGAATGCGAAATCGTAACCTGTCGGACAGAGCGGGCTACAAGACATCATTGCCGCTGGTGAAAACACTGGCCCGCGCCCGTGAAAACGGGGCTTTGTGTTGAAACCCATTCGGGTTAAAACTTCATGTTTCTCCCTCGTCCCGAGGGCAGAGTTACTTCCATTTCGCTCCGAGAAGAATTAATGGCAAACAAAGTCGAAACGATGATTTGGTCCGGCGGCACTGACGGTCACCTCG
>CAYSQZ010000062.1:0-15429 GCA_964433035.1 uncultured Pirellulaceae bacterium
TGGAGCTTCAACTACAGGCGCTGGAGCGGGCTCAACAACTGGTGCTGGAGCTTCAACTACAGGCGCTGGAGCAACTGGTGCTGGAGCTTCAACTACAGGCTCAGGAGCGGGCTCAACAACTGGCGCTGGAGCTTCAACTACAGGCTCAGGAGCGGGCTCAACTACAGGCGCTGGAGCTTCAACTACAGGCGCTGGAGCAGCTTGGGCAGCTCGAGCTTCGGCTACGAGCTCAGAGACTTCGACAGTTCTGTCAGTGAACTCAAGCTTCTCAACATTTTGCAATACGGAGTCAGTACCGGAAGGTCCAGTTACTTCAAGTGCTCCGTCAACTAACGTGAAAGAGAATTGGTCGAAGCTGTTGTTAAAGAACGCTGTGTCGTGACCGCGTCCGCCATCGAGGATGTCGTCGCCAGCACCACCGACTAGGCGATCGTTGCCGTCACCGCCTTCAATCGTGTCGTTTCCAGCGTTACCGAAAAGAACGTCGTTTCCGTCATTGCCTGCGATAATATCGTCGCCGGCAGCTCCGCGAACTTGATCGTTACCTGATCCGCCTGAGACGCGATCATCGCCTTGGTTGCCGACCACATAGTCATCGCCAGCTCCGCCTGAAGCGGTGATTCCCTCAGCAACAGGAGCTTCAACAACAGGTGCCGGAGCAGCTGGTGTAGCTTGGGCAGCTCGAGCTTCTGCTACGAGCTGAGAGACTTCGACTGTTCTGTCAGTGAACTCAAGCTTCTCAACATTTTGCAATACAGTGTCGGTACCAGAAGCTCCAGATACTTGAAGTGCTCCATCAACTAGTGTGAAAGAGAATTGATCGAAGCTATTGCCAAAGAACGCTGTATCGTGACCGCGTCCACCATCGAGGATGTCGTCGCCAGCACCACCGACTAGACGATCGTTGCCGTCGCCGCCTTCAATCGTGTCGTTTCCAGAGCTACCGAAAAGAACGTCGTTTCCGGCATCCCCTGTAGCGGTGATTCCTTCAACAACAGGTGCCTCAACAACTGGAGCTGGAGCAACTGGGGCAGTTTGGGCCGCTCGAGCTTCTGCTACGAGTTGAGAGACTTCGACTGTTCTGTCATTGAACTCAAGCTTCTCAACATTTTGCAATACGGTGTCGGTACCTGAAGCTCCAGATACTTGAAGTGCTCCGTCAACTAATGTGAAAGAGAATTGATCGAAATTGTTGTTAAAGAACGCTGTGTCGTGACCACGTCCACCGTCGAGGATGTCGTCTCCAGCACCGCCGACTAGACGGTCGTTGCCGTCGCCGCCTTCAATCGTGTCGTTTCCAGAGTTACCAAATAGAACGTCGTTTCCATCATTACCCTGAACAATGTCGTTACCAGCGTTTCCACGGACTTCATCGTTGCCTGAGCCACCTGAAACATGGTCATTGCCTTGGTTACCGACTACAAAGTCGTCGCCACTTCCGCCACGGGCAACATCGTCACCTGTGCCTCCGAAAACTTGATCGTTTCCGGCGTTACCATTAAGGTAGTCATTACCGTCCAGGCCCTTGACCTGATCACTGCCTGATCCACCGGTAACATGATCGTTGCCAGCTTGGCCTTTAAGGACGTCCTCGCCAGTAGTGCCGTGGATATCCAGGCCGCCGTTGCTCTCACCAAAGTATACGTCTTGGGTGGAAAAATCTGCGCTTGTAGCGGTTGCTTCGATGCTCTCGTCAGTGCTGAAAAGGTCATTGACGAAGTTTTCAATGTCGCTTTGGGCGACGTCTTGATCAAGATTGCCGAATAGTTCTGCAACGCCATTGTCAGCGGCGAGGTTTTCGATGTTTTCAAGGTCCAGGCCAGCGTCACCACCCAGGGCGGCTCCGGCTTGGGTGGCAGAATACATGATCCGTTGTTCAAGCAGCTCGATGTTGTATTGCTGTTTTTCAGTTAAGTTCGATGTATCAACGCCTTTTTTGGCGGATAAAAAGTTTAAGAGTGACTTACGTAGATTCATTGGGAGTCCTTGCGGGGATTTAAGTGAGTAGTTAGGTAGGGATACGTGATTTTTTGAGTCGGGAGTTTCTTGGTCTAGAAACCCCGTAATGCTTTTAGCTTTTGCCTTTGGTACGCGTATTCACAAATTCAGAAATCCGTGGCATCTTTTGGCAATTGAAAACGAACTGGTAAAATGAGCCGAAAATTCGGATTGTGACGCCAACGGTCGCATTGTGGCGACCGTTGAAAGTGCTACTAATGCCTACTGTTTTTTGAGCCGCAAACGCTGCGGGTAGAGTCGCTGAGTAAAACCAGCACAATCCGAATTCTGAGACCCGGCGTCACAAGCGTTACAACCTGCCTGTTACACCAAATCCAAATTTAGAAGGCGTCGACTGATGGAAGACTTTCAGGAAACATGGTTTTCGCAATGGTTTACTCGCACTTTAAGCGACCCATTCTGGAACTATTGGTTAGCGATGATGGTTCATGCCTTGGCAATTGTTTTACTGCTAAGCCAACCGGTCAGCCCTTTATTGGCCCAAGACGAACCGGTCGAACCTCCGACGATAGCGACGTTTGACCCGGATTCTCAGCTAGTCGTAGCCAAGACACTGCTATCCAAAGCCAAGTTTCCGGTGATCGACGTTCACAATCATTTTGGATTTCGCTTCAAAGGGGATCATGAGCAACTCGAAAACTACGTCAAAGTAATGCAAGCCAGTGGGATCGTTGTTTCGGTTAGCCTCGATGCGAAGCTTGGTAGTGAAGAATCGCATCTTAAATTCATTGCCGACCAAAAGCGTTTGGTCTCGTTTGCTCATATTGATTTCAAGGGGAAGGGCAGTGTTGAAGAGCCCAAAACACTGGCTTGCAATCAAATCGGATTCGTCCGCCAATGTGTTGAGCAGCTTGGTGAGGCTAAGAAAAAGGGAGTTCTGGGGTTAAAGTTTTTCAAGTCATTCGGTTTGCGGGAGCTCGGCCCCGACGGAACATTGCTCAAGATTGATGATCCGCGTTTTGATCCAATTTGGAAAACGTGCGGCGAACTCGGATTACCGGTTATCATTCACACGTCGGATCCAGCGGCTTTTTTCCAGCCGATCGATCACAAAAATGAGCGCTGGGAAGAGCTAAGCCGACATCCTGACTGGAGTTTCTTTGGAGACCAGTTTCCTGCCCGCGAAGAGCTGTTGGCAGCGAGAAACCGAGTGATCAAGCGCCACCCCGGTACGACGTTTATCGGTGCGCACTTTGCCAACAGCAGTGAAGATCTTGGGACGCTCTCAAAATGGCTGAATGAGTATCCCAATCTGGTGGTGGAATTTGCCTCGCGAATCAACGAGCTTGGTCGCCAGCCCTATACCGCGAGAAAGTTCTTCATCAAATATCAGGATCGAATTTTGTTTGGAACCGATGGCCCTTGGTCGGAGCTACGGTTGAGTTACTACTGGCGTTTTTTGGAGACCTATGACGAATACTTTCCGTACAGCGAAACTAAGCCCCAGCCTCAGGGGATGTGGCGGATTTACGGAATTGGATTGCCTGATGACGTGTTGAAAAAAATCTATCACGAAAATGCAATTCGTATCATTCCTGGAATCAATGATAGCTTTCTCCGAGCGACCCAAGAGGGGAATAGTAACAAATAGAAAATAGATTTTTGTATGAGGGCCCAACGAACCGCAAGCACGGTAATTATTTTTGGCCAGCGACCCAACGGACGAACTTGCCGATTTCTTCATGAGCCAGAGGTTTGTCGAGGTATTGAAGCTCCGGCCGAGAGCAGTCATTTGTGATTTGGGTTGAGGCCACGAATCTCACGAATATGCACGAATCGAAAGATTTCTATATTCGTGAAGATTCGTGCTATTCGTGGCAAGAAGCCAACGAACCGCAAGCACAGTAACTATTTTTGGCCAGCGACCCAGCGGACGAACTTGCCGATTTCTTCATGGGCCAGAAGTTTGTCGACGGAATTGAAGTTTCGGCCGAGCTCTTTTTCTTTGGGTATGAGATCGTGAATTTGACGGTGGCAATCTCTACAGACTGATATCGTTTGTGCCATTTGAGCGCGCGTGAAATTCTTTTTGAACCACTTGTTCTTGTGGCAGGTTCGCGGGATCAAATGGTGTTGGGTGGTTCCCGATTTAGTTTGCCTTTGGCAAAGACGGCAAGCGACTGGAATAGGATCTTTTTTTGACATCGATGGCCGAAAGGCACTAAAGCCCTACCGGGAGGATGCGAATTTTACCGTCCTTGCCACCAGCAACCAGAAATTGACCTTTACCCATGAATTCCAGGTCCGTGCATAGCGAAGAGGTGCGAAGCGTCTTGGCCAGTTTTCTCGTTTCCACACCGTAGATTTCGATGGTTCGATTGGCCATTGAAGCAGCTACCCATTTGTTGTCGCTGGAAAACGCGACGCCAAGCACGTCACCGGCTGTGCTTTCACGGTTGAGTGTCTTGCTGGACCAGGAACTACTCTTGAGCGATGTGAGTTGAAGCGCCCCGTCCTCACTGCCGGAGGCCATTTTTGTGCCATCGGGCGAGATGGCAATGTCGACCACCGGTCCGTTGTGAAGTAGCTTTGATCCGACAATATCAATGGCAGCTCCAGCGCCCGATGATGCACCAATCCATCCATCTTCAAAGCCGCTCAGCAGCATCCTTCCGTCGGGAGTAAACACGGAACATGAAGGAGTTTTGGATCGAAAAGTCGTGGCGTCGCGAAACACCTTTTCCAGGTCGAAGACTTTGACTTCGTCTCCAATCGCGCTAAACCTCCAGAACTTGGAGTCTTGAAAAACCGTACTGCTGGAAAACTCATTGGGCCTCTGCCAATGTGCAAAAATAGACCGGCCATCGTTGGATACAGCAAGGCAGTTTGCTCGATTGGTCCCAGTTTCGCCAATACTGATTGCAGTCCTTTTTCCATCCTCGGGATTTCGAATGGCGATACAATTTTCTTCAGACGACTCTTGATCACCAAGCGTGTAAAGCGATGTGGCGTCGCTAAAAGAAATTGCTCGAATCAGTTTCTCCTTGGAAACAATTTTGTAGAGCAGCCTTCCTCCTTCTTTGAGATCAAAAACGTAGACGATCCCATCCAAAGAATTGGCCCCCAGATATTTTTTGTCTGGCGAGATTTGGATTCCCATGATGCTCGTCCCACCGGTCGAAAATGAACGAGCAACGGAGGCTTCGGGATCAAGTTCGAAACTCTCCCCGTTGCCGTTGATGATCGTCTCGGAGCTTTTGGCTTTGGAGGCCGTGCTGGACTGACTGCCCTGATTCCGGGAACTGGGCGCAGCGCCGGAAGTCCCGTCGCTCCCAGTGTTTCGGTTCGCAATGGAGGGCGACGTCGAATTGTGGCTCGGTTGAGATGTCGTACCTCTCCGACTTCCTGTGCCGTGAACTCTCACTCCTGGCGGGGCGTTTGAAGAAGGCGACCGATTGTTATCAGCCGGCTTGGCGCGACTTGAGCCGGAAGGATTTACGGGCGGAACACTGGAAAAATTGTTTTGCTCAGGAGGCTGAGGATCTGTCGAGGCTTCGAGGTTCGGATCTGCATTATCGGCATCAGCAACAGCTGTATTGCCAGTGTGGTTTTGTTTGTAGATTGCCAGCCCTACCAATCCAAATCCTCCCAAGATGCAGAGCCCGACCAAAAACACTGCGCACACAGTTAGAAACTTGAATGTCTCATTGCTTTTTCGTTTTGCTGTGGGGCGATAATAACCAGTCGATTTGCGCTCGATTGCTTCAGGTGCCCGTAGGCGCATCGGTAAATCATCACTCCTTGTGTTGATTTTTGGCGGTTGTGTTTTGGGAAGCGGATTGGAGTCAGAAATGATTGGCGTGACTCTTGAATCCGAAGCAGCGGCGGTTCCTGGATCGCTATTGCCGCTGGCGACACGCAGCTGCCTTTTGCATTGAGGGCAAATGATTTTGTTACCCAAGTGGCGTGACTCGATAGAGATCGAAGTACCGCACATACATTTAACCAACATTTGGTTTAATCTCCAGCAAGAAGAAGCGTCCAGGTTTCAGGCAAAGTTGTTTTCGAAAAAGGTCCCAATTGATTGACAAATAAAAATCGCTGACGATTACCGAGATCTTCACGGCGTTTCGGATGGCAATACGTAGGTTGGTGGTCATGTCTCCTCCATTCTAAGCCAGCGGTGCGACCGCTTCAAAGCCTAAAAGTAAGCGGAATATCCGGATTGGTTGGTGGAGATCTTGGACTAGTTCAGGATTTATTTTTGGCCAAGGCCAAATGCAAAGGCAAATTGTTTACTGCACTGGGTTGTTATCGACCATCACTAGCTTGGAACAGTTGCCGAAAGGGTTTATATGGAAAATACCGGTAAGAATGATTGTTGGCTTGGAAAGGCTGAGAAGCACTAGTGGACCCGCTGACTACTGGAAATTTGAGTTGGATTGTGCTCTGCTTTACTCATGGCCGGTACGCTGCACGTCTTCGATTTACTTAGTTCCCCGTTTGATCAAACAACCGGTGTCTGCCCAGTATTTGGTAGCGAACGTTTCTTGAAAAAGCTCGCGGTTGATTTTCTTGTGCGGTCGATCGGCGGGGACGAAGCTGATTTTTCTGCAACTCAGTACGATAGCGACAATGTTCGTTGGGCGGATGTTCACGACGAGCTGGCAACGCGATCTCTCTTTGGAGGCAACGGACCACGAATCGTAGTGGTTGATCATGCTGACAAGTTTGTTAAAGAGAATCGAGAAAGAATTGAAGACTACGTAGCAGCAAAGCCAGCCTTTGGCTTGCTCATCCTGATTGTTGATTCCTGGCCCAGTAACACGCGGCTCTATAAAAGTGTTAGTAAAACGGGTTTTCAAATTCGCTGCGACGCGCCGACCAAGAGTGCCAGAAGCAAACAACGGGATGAGAAGAGGGTTGGGGATTGGTTGATCGCCAGGGCGAAATCAGAATATGAGTTTGCCTTACCTGCCGGCGGAGCACGAACGCTGATTGAGCTGACCGATTGTGAGTTCGGGCGAATGGATCAGGAGCTGCAAAAGCTCGCATTGTACGCCGACAAAAAGGGCAAGGTTGATCAGGCTACGATTAAGCAAGTCGTCGGTGGTTGGCGTGCTCGGACGATGTGGGAGGCGATTGATTTTGCTGCTGACGGCGAAGCAGGACGGGCGTTGGAGTTGCTGGACCAGTTGCTCCGTAGCGGAGAGCATCCGTTGGCTCTGTTTGGTCAGCTTTCATGGTCGCTTCGACGCTATGCCACCGCGACCGAAATTGTGATGCGGCAACTACGAAACGGGCGAAAGCCGAATTTGCCGAACGCCGTCAAAGAGGCTGGGTTTCGGGCCTGGGGTGGAGAGGTTGAGGCATCGCAAACGAGAATTCGGCAGTTGGGCCGACATCGAGCTGGTTTGATGCTTGATTGGTTGTTGGAAGCGGACTTGGCACTCAAACGCACCCATTCCAAGCCTGACCGGGGGCGGTTGGTTCTGGAAATGTTGTTTGTGAAAATGGCCAAAGAGCTTGGGCCGCAGAAAGTTGGTTAGGTACCGCAACCCGTTGTGGGATTGTGGTTTAGTGCCATCGAGTTTCAGCTTTATCCGAGCACCAATCTTCACCAAATCGACACGAATTTTGCACCTTGGCAGCCAATACGGCGAGCACCTTGGCAAACCATTGCAGATTGGCGATCGCGTTGGTGCCAGCAGCGTATTTGCTGGCTTGATTGCTGCCTTGTTCGGTAAATCGGATTTCTCTAACATCCGCTCCGATTATCGATGCGAAGATTGGCGAGAATTGCCAATCAGAGCAGATGTTTGTCGCTGACAAAAGACACTTCAACGCAGGATGTGAAAATGCCGGAATGGAATCTGGTCAAAGCCAAACAACCCCAGCGGGGCCACGCTTCATCAAAACTTGTTTTGCCAAAACTGCTCAGCGTTTGCTTTCTGGTTTTCGCTGTTCTCTGTACGACAATGCAAACGGGTTGTTGCAAGATTCGCAGCGGAGGATTGGATCGAGGTATCCTGCGGTCCAGCCAGACCGTCCCCGAAGTACAAGCCCGCCCCCTACCTTCATCGCAAGCTCAGTTTGCCAATGATCCCTCACAGGCGTTAAGGGAACTAAATGAAGCCAACGGTGAGTTTGAACAAAATCCTGCTGCAGCAGTTGAAACCAAATCGGAAATGTATGAGCAAGCCCAAGTTGCTGATTCCAGCAGAGCCATTCTCCCACCTCCTGCCCCCATAGCTCAATCAAGCCCCGTTCAATCAATCGCCGCTCCAATCATCCAAGAATCCCAACAGCTTTTCGCAACTCAGCAGCGAGAGATCCAAATGGCTGCGGTTCAGCCGCCCGCCCCATCACTTAAAAACTCATTCGAAGCTGACTCCGTTGAAACGGCTTCGCAGCCAGCAAATTTATTCGAGCCAAACTCCAACGTTGACCGAGTCCTGCTTGGCGGGGTCTCTTTGGCAGAGATAGAACCGATTAACCCGGCCAAAGTGATCGCCCAATGCGACGACCAGTGCGACGACCATACCGAGTGCGATTGCATAAAAGAAAAATTGAAGCCAGTTCTGCCGTTTGCTCAGCCGATCCAGTTAGCATCGTACGATGAAAATGTTCCACCCTCTGAGTTGGTCAGTCAGCCGCTGGCCCCGATTCTATTTGACGAAACCACTCGTCAGGTGGAGGATTACGATGAACAACAGACCAGACAAAACCAGCTGAGGGTTTTGGGACGAGCCAAGGTTGAGAACGAAATCGTTGCTGCGAAAAAGCTTAAAGTCCAACTCGTTCCTGAACAAAGGGATTACGCGAAAACCGAATACAAGCGGGAATCGCTTTCTCCAACTGTCGATCCAAATCTGGGGCGGGAGTTGATTTCATTGCGAGCAAGTAAGACAACCAAAAGTGATGCATCCAACCGTCGCCCCCAAGACAATCGGCTTCGTCCGGCAGTAGCCAGCGAGCGGATTCCGCCGCCTGCCAAAACTGTCATTGAGATACAGGCTCCGATTGAAGTCCAGGGCCAGTTCCTTCCCGCTGAGGAAGTCGCAGTTGTTGAAAAAGCTGACTACTCAAAGTTTACAACCGAGGATTGGACTGAGATTTTCGGTCCACCGGAGTTGCCGACCCAACCTCACATCGAAACAAAGAACCTTCGTTCCGATTTTCAAGCGATGTCGCCAGTGAGTCCTTTGCCAGTTGCCCAACATGAGCTGGCAGATGAGAGTGAGAATCAGTTTCAAGTTCCAATCCAAAACGACTTTTTGCCAATTGCTTCAACTGACCACAGCGAAGTTGAGCTTGTCGTCGCTGAGGTCCCCAACGAAGTTTCCGAGCCAGCGAGTTGGGTGCCGCCGGTAAATTCAAATTTTAGTCCAATTCCCAACAGCGTTCGCGCGCGACCCGCGCCAGTTTCAACCGCTTCTGTTGCCTTAACAAACGCAGCCAACCGCGGAACCGCCGTGACGCTTCCAGATGTAGATACTCATGTTGAAGTTGAAGCTCCTGCGCCCAAGCCGGAAGTAGTTGTTGAAATCGTAGACAACACCGTTCCGTGGAGCGTGAAGCTGGCCGAGACCATCGAGAATGTGCGTCGTCAGCAAGACAACGAAAGCGATCCGATGGCACGAAATGGGATCGAAGTCAATCTTCGTCTACTGGAAGTTTTGCAACGGCAAATGGTCACGGTTGAAGAAAACCGAAGCCTGATGCCCAACAGCGAAGCTGATTTTTGGCAACATCAACTGGATGCCATTGCGCTAATGCTGCCGTCGACCAGCCATGGCGTTTCGGATCTGGATCGTCACAATACCGCTCACCAGACGCTGGCACATTTGAGAAAAGCAGTTGAGCGTTTGGAGTCGATTGCAGCACTAAAAGTCTCAGCCGGCAAGTTCTGTACTGAGATTACCGGGTTTGGGAAGTACAAACCGTTTGCCAGTTCGGTTTTCAAGTCAGGGCAGAAAACACTGGTGTATTGTGAGGTTGAAAACTACACCTCCAACAACCGCGTCGTAAATTCAGAATCGAGTTACCACACTCGGCTACGAGGTAGTTATGTCATTTATGATTCGCAGGGCAGGGTAGTGCAGCAATCTGAATATCCAACTGTCGAAGATGTTGCCCGAAATCGACGGCGAGATTTCTATATGTACTTCCCGATCCAGATTGGCGAGCTCGCAGCTGGGAACTACAAACTTGAGCTGTTGATCGAGGACCTTAGCAGCAACAAGACGGCAGCGTTGAATCCCGGCTTGGCGTTTCAGGTTCAGTAGTAGTTTTGAAACCACTTCTAGCGATTATTCCGGTGAGGAACTCATCGTTTGCCCGCTAATCCACGGGATGCGCAGTCCCGCCCACGACCAATAGTTTTGAAACCACTTCTAGCGAATATTCTGGCTAGGGGCACCGCGTCTCAGCAATGTTCAATCAGATGTCGATGAACTCACTGCTGCGCTGATCGTTCCGCTTCGATTAGCGTTTTTACGTTTGGATAGTTGTGGGATAAGCCGACATGGAATTGATTGTTTGGATCGGAATTCCATTTTTGATTCTGATGGCAGGCTTGTTTCTCAGATTCCGACCAGCGGTTTCAATGAGCCCGATTCCGATACTCGGATTGATGGTCGTTCTTTCGGGTGCTGTGTTTGGCCACGAGTTCTTCAATGTCCCTGCGGGGCCGGTTCCCATTACGATAGACCGAGTGTTGCTGTTGGCAACGGCTGGGCTTTTCGCTTTTTTTCTTCTTACCAACAAAGAGAGCCTCCCGCTGATCAATGGGCTCGATGTATCGATCATGATCCTGATCGCGGTGATTGGTGTCAGTACTGTCACTCACGATTGGCAGTATCTCAAGAAGATGCCAGCTTCGAGGCTATTGTTTTTCAATCTTCTACCAGTGTTGCTTTATTGGCTGGTCAGAAGCAGTCGGCTAAGAATCAACGATCTTAAGGTAATCGCTGTGGCGCTGAGTCTGTTCGGCGTGTACCTGGCGCTGACCGCAGTGGCAGAGGTCAAGGGTGTAACCGCCGCTGTGTTTCCGCGATACATTATGACTTCGGAGACGGTCGAGTTCCTTGGACGAGGCCGAGGGCCGTTTGTCAATCCAGTTTCCAATGGCATCTTTATGATCGCTTGCCTGTGCTGCACTTTGATGTGGTGGCCCAGATCGCAGCAAGGGCGAAAGATTCTAATCGGTGGAGCCGCTCTGATTTTGTGCGTCGGTTGCTACGCGACACTGACACGAAGCGTCTGGCTTTCGTTGGTCGTAGCCTGCGGGATTTTCGTTTTTCTGCCAGCTAGCCGCCAAGCCAAAGGGGGGCTAGTGATTCTGGGGACGGTGGCGGGTATCGCGCTTTTCCCGTTACTCTCAGAGAAATTATTTTCGTTTAAGCGGGACAAATCGGTATCGGTGACCGAGATGGCGATTTCAGCCCAGATGCGACCGATGTTTTTCTACGTGGCCACCAAGATGTTTCAGGATCGTCCAGTGTTCGGAGTGGGATTCGGGCAGTACCCTCAAGCAAAGACACCTTATTTGACGGATCCAAATTCTGGTAAACCGCTCTTGATCACCAAGTCGTTAATGCAGCACAACGTCTTCCTGGCCTATTTGACAGAGACTGGTTTGGTGGGGCTCTCGGCGTTGACGTTCATGCTGTTGATGATGTTGTTTACCAGTTGGAAAATTTGGCGGAACGAATCGCTCAGTCTCTGGGCCCGCCAATTCGGTTTACTCGGTACAGTGATGTTGTCCGCTTACGTCATCAACGGAATGTTTCACGACGTCTCCATTGTTCCGATGAACCACGTCTTCTTGTTTTTCTTGATTGGGCTGGTGAACAATATCTTCACCCACTCGCAGGTTTTTGCGGTGGAACAAGAAACGGTGATCAGATCGGGCTCGGTGGAATTGTCGAGCCCGGTTCGAGGAAGTGTTTCAGCATTTCCTGCTTAGGAACAAGGCAACGTTGCACAGAATCAGAGACAGCCGTTGATGATCGAAGGTTGCAGTTGGCAACCTACCAAAGCTGCCACTGTCCGGAGCTGATCACATAGACCCCAAGTAGCAAATTGGTGACTCCATGAGCAACCACGCAATCCCAGAGATTGCCAGTACGAACCATTAACCAGGTGACCAACCCAAACCAAAGAAAAGCAGCGATCGCCTCCATGGGATGAGTGGCCACGCCATAGATGCTGGCCGCCATTAGAGCGCTCCAGCCCAACCCTTGGTAGGAGACGTTTTCAAATTCAGGATTTTCCACCCAACGAACCAGCCAGCCACGTAAAAAGATCTCTTCAACAAGCGGCACCAGTATCGCCAGGGCGGCAAAACGAACCAGTAGGAACATCGTCAGGACCGCCGAGTCCTGAATTAAAAACGGGTTGAACGAGGGACGATCAAGATCCGGGCGGATCGCTTCTGGAAGAAAACTCAACAGTTGATGCTCGATCTGCGGATGGCAAACGCCGACCCAAAGCACAACACCGATGCCCCCAACAGCGACCGCCAGCAGGGAGAAACGAGGTTGAGAATGTGCGAAATAGGTTTTACGGAAATAGAAAAGAAGCCCACCGCAGATCAGAATCTGAGTTCCAATTTTGAAAATATATTGCCAGGTCTCCGGCGTCATTGTGGGGATAACCGAGTCGCTAAATCCGTCGCCTTGGTAGGATTCCATCACGTCAACAGACCAAAATGCTCCAATCAGCATGTAAATTACAAACGGCAGCACGAACGGTAGCGGGCTAGATGATCGGGTTTCTGGCGAATTCATTGTCGTGATTATGTTGTGGGAGTTTACCTTGGGAGACGTTTATAATTGGTTTGGTGTCGGCTGTCATTGCGACTTGGTTAAAGGAATTTTGGTGTAGGCGGATCGGCAGAAATCAGGCTCTTGTTTCTTTTTTGTGTCCTGTTACCAAGTCGGTTAGGATCGCTGGGGAACAAAGCCCGATGGCTTTTTTAACAGATGTTTTCATTGGCTCGGAAGATCTAAATTCATCGTAGCAGGTAAGTAAATGAATTCTCAGCATACTCGAACTTTGTTGGTCTCCAGTGGAAATCAGGTTGTCTGGCTTGGGGGCCTCAGAATGTCTTCGCTGGTATTACTTCTTGTTGGTTTGGTTTTTTCGACGCAGGCCTGGGCAGTCTGTGCGCCTCAGACAGAAGAACAGTACGAGGCAATGCGACGAGAGATGGTAGAGGTTGCTGTCAAAGGAGCTGGGGTCACCAACGAACGAGTCCTGGCAGCGATGTTGGCGACACCAAGACATGAATTTGTGCCCAAGAAGATTCGCCGAACACAATCGTATCTCGATGCCGGAGTACCGATCGGAAAGAGCCAAACGATCTCGTCTCCGTTCATCGTAGCTTACATGACTCAGGAACTCATGCCACAACCAACGGATGTGGTTTTGGAGATTGGGACGGGGAGCGGTTATCAAGCAGCGATTCTCAGTCCGCTTGTCAAGGAAGTTTACTCGATCGAGATCGTGGAAAAGCTTGGAAAGTCAGCGGCCAAGGTGCTCAAGAAACTCAAGTACGAAAACGTGTTTACCAAAATTGGCGACGGCTACAAAGGCTGGGTCGAACATGCGCCCTTCGATAAAATTATTGTGACCTGTTCTCCTGAAGATATTCCCACGCCACTGGTGGAGCAACTCAAGGAAGGTGGAACGATCATCGTTCCCATGGGAGAGCGACACCAGCAGACGCTCTACTTAATGGAGAAAAAAGACGGCAAGATGGTTCGCAAGGCATTGCGCCCAACGTTGTTTGTACCGATGACGGGAACGGCAGAAGATCAGCGAAAAGTCTTGCCCGACCCACTCAATCCAACGCTCACCAATGGTGACTACGAGCAAGGGTTGGACGAAAATGGATTCGCCCGCGGATGGTACTATCAACGACAAATGACACTTGAACGAAGCGACGATGCGCCATCAGGTAAGAGTTTCGTGCAATTCAAAAATAGTGTACCCGGTCAGTTGTCGCAGCTGATGCAGGGGTTCGCCATCGATGGCCGTAAAGTTTCCACGGTCAAGCTCTCGTTGTCATTCGCGTGTGAAAACGTCGTGGTCGGTCCGCGCCCAAACGATCTCCCCGTTGCTGCGATCTCGTTCTTTGATAAGGAACGAAAGGAGCTGGGAATGCACCTGCTTGGGCCCCATCGTGGAACCAAGGATTGGCTGTCGCAAAGTCGAAGTATTCGCGTCCCCCATTCCGCTCGGGAAGGCATCGTTCGAATTGGGCTCTTTGGAGCAACCGGAACAGCTAAATTCGACAATCTCAAAGTACAAGCCGTCCGAAAATCTGAAGAATGAGTCACCAAACTCAACCTATTGATTGCGAAGCTCCTAAGTGGCTTGTTTTACCAAAATTGCCTGTTATCTTATTCCCAACGATTGTCAGGTTGATTTGAGTGTTTTGTCGTACCTTAAATCGATGATATGGAAACTTGAAGCAGGCTTAGGAGCGGCGATGGGATTGGTTGATCTCGTGAAAATACAAATTCGTACCGGTGTGTTGGTAATTTTCAGCTTGTGTCTTGTAGCGCTTACAACTGGTTCAGCCGATGCAGCGGGTGGAAGTTGGGGAAGCGCTGCTGGCGGTCTTGGGTTGTTTGGTGGAAGCTGGGGAGCGGGTGGTGGATTGATTGGTGGCCGAGCGCCGGCGAGAAATCTTTTAGGACGGCTCAACTCCCGGGCAGCTAATCTTGGCAACGGTTCAAGCGGAGTCTTGTTGTCTGGAGGCCTATCTGGCCGAAGTCCCGGTGGTTTTGTTGCCGCCGGTAGCGTTGGTAACGGCCAATTTGCCAATGGTGTTTTGGGTGGCAGTCGTGGTGGTTTGCTTGGAAACCAAGGCGGTTTGCTTGGAACCAGATTGGGTAATGGACTTTTGCTCGACGGAGTCGTTGGCGGCCTTCGAGGGGTTGTTCAAGGATTACGTAACGGCAGGATGTCCGACGGTTTCGGGTCAGTTGGCGGAGGATATGGTTACTACGGCGGATCTGTAGGTGGCTACGGCGGGCTATCTGGAGCTACTTCTTACGGAAGCTTGGGAAGTTCGATCGCGCCGACTTATTTGGCTGCTGTTCCTGCGCCGACTTATAACATTCCCCAACCGACTTACGTGGCTCCAACCTATGCGGCACCGACCTATGCGGCGGCACCGACCTATGTAGCACCGACTATCGCGCCAAGCTATGCTTTGCCCAGCTACGACCTCCCAAGTTACGACTACTCTTCGTTTAGTGTTGCAAGTCCGTTAGCCAACTGTGTGGTGGAACAAAGCTATCCCGTTGGCGACTACGGCTTTGAGCCAGGCTATCCAGTTCAAGAATATTCATCGCCGCTGGATTTTGGCTATCCGCTGGACTCCTCGTTTTCTCCTGGTCTCTCTCTAAGCGGCGTTCCGGTTGAAAGTGGTTTTCCACTTGAAGGATTTTCTAC
>CAYSQZ010000062.1:15529-22492 GCA_964433035.1 uncultured Pirellulaceae bacterium
GGATTTTCTACCGGCGGTTTCCCTATTGATGGATTTTCCAGCGGTGGATTTCCTATTGATGGATTTTCCAGTGGTGGTTTTCCTGTCGAAGGATCCATTGTTGGAGAGAGTATTCCTGGAGTCGATTCGTTCGATAGCACAACAATACTTGACGGCGGTTCGATCGATTCGATGCTCGACACCTCCGGTGCCCCACTGGACACTGGTTTGCAACTCAACCCCCAAACTCCTTCGGACGGCAGTGAGTACTATGATGGTCCGGGAGAAGGACCCGCCAATCCGTTTGGTGAACCTGGCTTGCCCGGTCCGGCCGAAGAAGACGGAACGTTTATCGATCGACCTGCTCATGAAACCAAGGCAGTACTCAACTTGATTTTGCCCAAGCATGCCAAGGTCTTGATCAATGGGAAAGCCACGAAAACTCGAGGCGCTCGACGAAGCTACGTTTCACGCCATCTCCAGGAAGATCGAGACTACAAATATCAGATCAAAGCGATTGTGACCCGCGGCGGTAAGAAAACCGTACGCACCAAAATGGTGACGATGCGACCGGGCGTTAATCAGACGGTTAACCTGGATTTTGATGACCCCGTGACAACGTTGGCGTTAAAAGTTCCAGTTGACGCCAAAGTAAAGCTTTGCGGAAAAACAACTCAGCAAACCGGCGTTGATAGGAGTTTCACGACCACCAGTTTGGCAGAGGGTAAGACCTGGAAAGCGTACAAGGTATCGGTTGAGTACGTTGTCGATGGAAAAAAGCGAGTTGAGGAACGAACTCTGGATCTTCAAGCAGGCCGCGAACATGAGTTGGCGATCGGCGTTGACGCAGCCGGTTCCCAGTTCGCATCCAACTAAAAGTTAGACACTGTTTGCTAAATGTGAGCGGTAAGGCGCTAGCCAATGGCACGGATGAGCGCGCAACATCTGTGGCAATCTGTAAAGATCTGTGGCTAAAGAATTCTTGGCGATTAGAACTTACGGGAATCCTTCTGCCACGAATTGCACGAATAAACACGAATTCTATCACGCTAGTATTCGTGTTGATTCGTGTGATTCGTGGCTTGATTTCCTCTTCTTCTGCTGGAAGACAGATACCGGCCGGCTTGGCCTTTAGCAACATCACTACCGGACGCGGCACTTGAATCGGATCACGCCCCCAGAATGGGGCTCGATCGGATCGATGATTTCCCAGCGAAGCATCAATGAATCAGCTTCGTTTCGTTTGTTGATAAAGTCTGCTTTGAGGGTGCTCTCGGCGGAGTTGGGCACGTACTCCAAGCGACGTGTCAGGTTGTCGATGATGGTTACGTTTCCAATCTTCTCGGCGCTGAGGTTGTCGTATCGAATCGTAAACTCGACAAATTCTCCTGCTCGAGCAGCAATTTTGGAAGCGATTTTTGTCACGCGGAGAATCGCCGTTCCGTCATCCGACTTGATCGACAATAACTCCTCAGTCGTCTTGACGTCGCGAACGATGATTGGCTGTGACTTGTTGACTGAAACCTGAAGCTCCAGATCGTCCTGCCAAACAGACGCCGACTGCAAGCCAAGTCGCAATCTTGCCGTCTCGCCGCTGGACATTTTGCCGTATCGAATCAACGACAAATCCTCATACGATGCAAGTGAATTCCTCGCCCCAAAGAGACGCGTAACATTATCTGAGGTGACTCCCCGGGTTTGATCAAGAAATGCACTGGCTCGCTTGGTAACGGCGTAGCGCTTTAGAGCCAGATGCTGCTTGGTCGTCGTTGGATCGTCGGCACGTTTGGCTTGTGCGATTGGAGTTCTTTCTTCAAATGCACCCACTGGCAAATTGATATTAGCCTTGAACACACCGTCAACGCGCCTGACTGCGCCGAATCTGGGGGCATAAATCGCAACTCGATTGCTCGGTGTTACAATTCGGCGACCATCGAGCGTATCAAAGTGTCCGACCGTGTCTTCGGTTTGCAAACCCGTAACATTGAAATCGAAATCAACCTGCACCTTTTGGGCCCGGTCGCTTCCATCATAAACGTACTCATCCCGGCCCGCGTTTGGATTCCATCCATCGAATCCCGGGCGACGCAGTTTGGGGGAAGGCAACTGGGTTCCAGTATTCCGGTCATCGCCGCTGAAATATGGCTCCAAACCGTAACCCAAAGGGATCGGCCGGACGATCGCCTGTCCCGAAGCGTAGACGCTTGGCTCCTCGAATTGGCCTGTCTGAGCAAAACCAATTTCTCCCTGAGATTTGAAGCCCACGGTTTGCCCCGCTCGCCATGCCGGAATCGAACTGGGAATTCTGTCTACCGTGTAATGCGAACTAGCATGATCGACCGGTGGAGCTTGAGCTAGTGTGCTTGCGGCAAAACCGAATGTTACGCAAAAGCCGATCCCAATTACGTTTACCAAGCACCTCGGCGTTGAGAACATCGTGTCTTGCGATTTCAAGGCGAACTTCAAAATTTGTCTGAGGTTTAACATTACCTTTGCCCCTGGATTGGTGGTGCCGCATAGCGACGGGCTTGGCCGATCGGCGGCAGATTACCACTTGGAAATCGTGCTGTATGAGCAACTGGCCGAATCGTGTTGGTTCGATTTGGCATTCTCAATGGACGCACTCCTGAAATAGCCGGCTCAATCGTGGCTCCTTGGGCTTCGGTCGGCAAAGGCCTAGGGCTGGGCAGCAACTGCGGCGAAGGCGCGTTAAACCCAAAACGTTCGCCAGCGTCAGATGGCATTGGCACTCTGGAGCCAATTCTGAGAATCGCCATTGGCCGCCCCAGTCCTTCGGCAACTCGCAGCGGATCCTCGCTTCCACCAACATCAAAATATGGTTGTTTGTTGGGCAGGTGGCGATGGGGCAGGGCGGTTTCGGGATTCTCCAGGTAGATGATTTTAGTGACCATGCGATCTTCAAGTGCTTCTTCGAGATCGCTTAGTGAAATCACGACTTCAATCGGAAACTCATTTTCAAGTCCCGCTGGTGGATTGAGGCGGTTGAGAATTTCAACCGAGGGATAAAGTTCACGACCGAAACGGTTTGGAATGTCAGTCACTTTAAAACGATAAACCGGCCCGACAGTCAAGCCAACCGATGTCGTGGCCGCGTTGGTCTCGACATATCCGTTGGCCATGCGAATTCCTACGCGACATCCCTGGGGCACGACCACGCGAACTGGTTGAACGTGGCCTTGGAGTTTTGGATTGCTGATGCGGGCGAGATCAGCAACGACTCCCGGCGCCATATCACCTCGAGTGAACTCATGATTCCTGGGTTTGTAAGACGAACGATAGCCATTGGTATGTTGTGGCTGGGCGACCGACTGAGCCGAAATCAATGCGACACCAAGTATCGCCAACCCAAGTATTGCGATCTTACTAAAGCAAACGTAATGCCACTTAAGTCGTTGGATATTTCGTTTTGACGCATTAGTCATCATGCAACTCACTATTGAGTTTTGAACTTCAGATTCTTGCTGGCGCTTGACGCATATTCAAAAAAAGAGCCGCGAGCTTACGCCTTCGCGGCTCTTTTATCTTTTCCAATTGGCTCTCTTAGCGACGTAGTCCGCGACCAATTCGCCTGTGAGGAGCACGATCATTCAGAGGTTGCACACCATTGAGAGGTAGCGAGCCACGAACCAAGTCAGCTGGCGGCTGTCCGTTGTAGTGTGGAGGGCGAATGTTATGCTCTTGAATCAGGACTCGATCCGCTGGGCGCGGGTAGCTGAGGCCAGGCTTCTGCTTGACATGGACATTCACGCGCGGGGTTGGCCCGGGAATCAGCTGTGCTGTGTGGTTGTGAATGTCGTATCGCTGAAGTCCAGCAGGCCCGCCAAGCGGAATGTGTGGAGGACCAGGAAGACCAATGTTGGTTCCAGTGTAAGGCTGTCCGTAGTTTGGACCGGTAACGCCAGAAACGTAATCTTGAATTCCACCGCCAGAACGCCCGTCAGACAAAAATCCGGCTGCAACGGCTGGGTCAACTCCGGGAACTTCAAGGTCTTTGTTACCTAAACGGACAATCGCAAGGATTGAACCGCGACGATCGGCTTCTGCGATCGGGTCAACGCCAGGATCAAGGCGCGTGCTAACCAAAGTATCAACACCAGCCAAAGCCAGCTCTTGATACCGAGGATCTGGAACGTAGATCACTTTGGTTACGAAGTTGGCCGCAGCGACTTGATCGAAGTCTTCCTGTCCAAACTGAATTGGAATTGCGGAATGAGCCAGATAAGCCGAAGTGCGAGGCGTTGCTCTGCCAATTTCAAGTGTAGGATAAAGCTCCATTCCTGGACGGCCTTCGAGATTCGTAATCTTCAAGCGGAAGATTCCACCTTGAGCGAAGTTTTGTCGTCCCGGAACGATCAGCGGACTTGAATCGTATCGGCCGATGCCGCTTACGTCCCAAGTGACTTGCATCAGTTCAGGCTTGTCGAACAAGACTTGAACGCTTTGTCCTACGACTGCACCAAAAGGTCCATAGGCAGCAGAAGGACCGCCGGCTCCACCGCCACTGGCAGAGCGATTAAGAACACCTGGGCCAGGACCGCCGACGCCAGGTCCGGGCTCAAGGAGCTGCTGGGCTGGCGGCAAGTTGTGGCCTGCTGGAATACCATTGCGAAATCCACCACCGGGCAACTGAGCCATCGCAGTCGTTGTTAACGTGGCCAATGCCAACATGGTGATGCCCGTTATTAAACGTGCGTACATCAAATTCCCCCCTAAAGGATTTTTGGCCAAGCAATGGTGCTATCGCACTGATGCTGAGCTTTCCAACTCGCGCGAACCGAAATTGGCACGTGCCTTAAATTGTTTGTTTGATTCCGTAGCTCACCTAAATCGCCTCCTCAGGTTGCATTTCACAATCGCAAACTGACATGGACCAGTCGTCGAGCGAGTTCTAGTATGCGGCTCGAGTTGAGATACGCATGATTAGCCCGTTGACGTGGGTTAGCTACGTTTCTTTAGTTCGGCGTTGCCCAATGCAATTCTTTGGAAAAATCCGCACATCCGTTTCATGAAGCAAGAATTAACTATCGCAGTCGTGCTGCTAGCGATCGGAGGCTTGTTTTGGGCTTCCGGCAAAACTGCAAAACAAGAACCGCTGCAAACAATTTTTGGCAGCCACAACGCACACGCCGTTAGCGGGCAGGAAATCCAAGCTGTCACCAGTTCTGCTAGCCAGCAACGAAGTTTTAATTCAGACCAACTATATATAGACCAAGATTTTTCTCCGCATTACTCGGCAGCCCCTTCGGTGGTGCCAGCGAGTTATCAACAACTAATTGATGCCAAGACGGAAGAGGTTTTTGCTCCAAACGCAGCTGCGATACCTTCCAACGAATTCAATACAAGTCGTTCACCTCATTCGAAGTCTCCGGCGCTCTCGGCCACCGCAGGCTATTTTCACCGCACTTCAAATACTCAAGCAGCTGAACTGCTGGCCAGCGCCGCGACCCAAATCGCCAACTCTGTTCCGTTTCAATCAAAACTGTCGCTTCGAGGGAGCGTCTTAGGGCAGGAATTAGCGGCAAGCGGTAACTATTTTCAGATGGGGCAGGGGAGTCGCAAAGCAAAAATCGAACTATCGTTCGACCAGATGCCTGGCCAACCAGAAATGCTTCAGCTCTGTGATGGCAGGTTCGTGTACACAATTCACTCCGCCCCGACCAACGGCGAAGCAGAGACTAAAGAAACAGCACCTCGGCAGAAGCTCGAATTCGTGGACCTGCTACGAGTTCAGGAAGCAACTGGCGATATCTCGGCTGCGAGCCAAAGAGTCGTTTCCCCGACCGGAGGGTTGGCGACCGGTGGGGTTTCAAGTCTGCTTCGGAACCTGGCCTCGAATTTTAACTTCGGAACTCCAGAAGCCCTCGATCCAAATTCTGATCAAATTTTGATTCGAGGGAGTTGGGATGAGAATTCACTTCGCCGGATTATTCTGGATTTTGATGATCAGATCAAACTCGGATCTCCCATCCAATGGGCAAAACTTCCACGGCATATCCCACACGCGATCGAATTGGTTCTCACTCGAAGTTTGAATCAAACTTACTTCCCAAGTCAGGTTTCATATCTTCGCTTCGGTGTGAACGAACATGGGGCAACGGTCGAGCCAACTATTTCGATGTCTTTCTCGACACCTCAACCGCTTTCAAGTCTTGCCGAGGGTTTTTTCGTGTTGGACTCATCCAAGTTCGATCCGACCGACAGAACCGACCGATACATTGCTCAGATCAAATTCTTCCGTAGCGCTCAAGAACTAATCGCGATCCAGGAGGATCCGGTCCAAAACTCTTTCATCAAGTGATTTTATGCGAGCCGTCATTCAGAGAGTTTCACAATCGAGCGTTGTGGTCGATGAAAAGATAACTGGCGAAATTGATCGTGGGTTGCTGGTGCTGCTTGGAATCGAAAAGGAAGACACTCAAGCGGATTTAAAATATACGTTCGAGAAAACGATTGGCTTACGAATATTCGAAGACGAACTTGGCAAGATGAATCTGTCTTTACTTGATATCTCAGGGCAGTTGCTAGTCGTTAGTCAGTTTACGTTGCTGGGCGATGTCCGAAAGGGGCGGCGGCCAAGTTTCGGCGACGCCGCTCAACCTGAAATCGCTAATCGGCTTTACGAGCAGTTTGTCGCCCTGGCTCGTGACCGTGGAATCGTTGCCAAGACCGGTGTCTTCCAAGCCGACATGAAAGTCCAATTGATCAACGACGGACCGGTTACCATCTTGATTGATAGCCGTAAGAAATTCTGAGGCGGAGCGGATTCGATGTGGGCTATGTCGAACTGTGGATTCTGTCTCATCGCGTTAGATCTGAGCGGTACGCCGGGTTTCCAATGGAACACGGCATTTGGTAACCCGATGCGTCAGCGAGGGCGGAGTTGGCATCTTCTTCTGCCTCTCTAACGTGTCGGGTTTCCAGTAGAGTTTCAGCCGAAAATTGAGCTTGCCATGAACTACTGAT
>CAYSQZ010000063.1:0-5325 GCA_964433035.1 uncultured Pirellulaceae bacterium
CTTTATTTGTTCTCAATCACCCACTAAATTCCGCGAAGAGCCCCCAGAGGAGGGTAACAATGGGACTCGTAATGTGGGCCGAGTATTTGCCGTTCGTCTGGTCCGCGCTTTGGCGTTTTCATCAGCGGAGGCGCTGCTGAAGCTCAAACCGCTAGCGGGTATGGGTATCTAACGGAATAGTACGGCCACCAGCCACCAACCTCGACCTAGGAAAAGATCGCAGTATCTAGGGCGGCCGACCGACTATTCGAATCGGCAGTTGCTGCAGATGCGTGGATCTCGGGCCGAAGACGCGCCATTGACCGCATCTCATTTTGCGGCTTGGAAGCGGCTTAGATTAACGTGGCGATCACCAAAGCCACCACGCTCATCAGTTTTAGCAGAATGTTGAGCGACGGGCCTGAGGTGTCTTTGAAAGGGTCACCAACGGTGTCGCCGACAACAGAAGCCTTGTGTGCTTCGGATCCTTTGCCAAGTTCAAGCCCCGGGACTTCGTAGCCCTCTTCGATCATCTTCTTGGCGTTGTCCCAAGCTCCACCGGCATTGGACTGAAACAGAGCCAGTAATACACCGCTGACGGTCACACCAGCCAATAGCCCGCCAAGCATCAACGCATTGGTGTTGCCGGCAGTCTCCCAGCCCTCAATCAAACGAGGCAAGAATCCAAAACCAACTGGGACCAGAACTGCGACCAAACCTGGCACGATCATCTCACGAATCGAGGCTCGAGTCGAAATCGCTACGCACTTGGCGTATTCAGCTTTCCCGTCTGCCGCCTCGAATGCCTGTTGGTCGGACTTGCTCCACGAATCGAAGCTCTTGCCATCGTTGCTGTTGAGAGCGTTGAGAGCCGCTTTGAGTTCAGGGATGTCTTTGAATTGGCGACGAACTTCCTGGATCATGGCCATCGCGGCTCGACCGACCGCGTTCATCGAAAGGGCCGAGAAGAGGAACGGTAACATCGCTCCGATGAACAATGAAGCCATCACATAGGGATTGGTAATCGAAATGTCGGTGATTGCTTTATCAGCATCGTGGCTGAGGTTGTAAGCCGCGATGAAGGCCGCGAAAAGTGCCAACGCCGTCAGCGCCGCCGAGCCAATTGCGAATCCTTTGCCAATCGCGGCGGTCGTGTTACCAACCGCATCAAGCCGGTCGGTTCGCTCGCGGACCTCCGGAGGTAGCTCGGCCATCTGGGCGATTCCGCCAGCGTTGTCGGAGATTGGACCATAAGCATCAACGGCTAATTGAATTCCAGTGTTGGAAAGCATTCCCACTGCAGCGATCGCAATTCCGTAGAGGCCGGCGAAATGGTAAGCGCCCACAATCGCACAGGCGATCACAACGGTTGGCAGAGCCGTCGATATCATTCCCACACCCAGGCCAGCAATGATGTTGGTCGCCGATCCAGTTGCCGACTGACGAACAATTGATTTGACGGCTCGCGTTCCTGTGCCAGTATAGAATTCGGTAATTTTTCCAATCGCCAAACCCGATCCCAGTCCAATCAGGATTGCCCAGAAAACTCCCAGACTTGAATAGTCGCGACCCCCGTGGGACCACTCACCGGGCAGCATCAGCATGATGATGGCAAAGGTAATGACCAGTAGGATTCCAGCCGAACCAAACTCTCCAATGTTCAGTGCGTGATGTGGGTCACCGCCGTCTTTGACTTTGACAAAAAACGTTCCGACGATCGAAGTCACAATTCCAACCGCAGCCAATACCAAAGGCAGTATTACCGCTGAAAGGCCGCCCAAGCTGGAGGTTTGGAAAGCTTCGACGCTGAAAAACGCCGCGCCCAGAACCATGGTTCCAATAATGGAACCTACATAAGACTCGAACAGGTCAGCACCCATGCCAGCAACGTCACCCACATTGTCACCCACATTGTCGGCGATCGTGGCGGGATTGAGCGGATGGTCTTCGGGGATTCCGGCTTCAACTTTTCCAACCAAGTCCGCCCCGACGTCGGCGGCTTTGGTGTAGATGCCCCCACCGACTCTGGCGAAGAGCGCGATCGATGAAGCTCCAAAAGAGAAACCAGTCAAAATGGTAATGACGCGCACAACGTCAGCTTGTTGGCTGATGCCGAAAATGTTGGAGTAAACCAGGAATAGCACGCTGAGCCCCAACACTCCCAGTCCGACCACGCCCATGCCCATTACGCTTCCTCCGGCAAAGGCAACTTCAAGGGCTGGCCCCAAACCGGTTCTGGCGGCGTGTGTCGTGCGTACGTTGGCTTTGGTTGCCACTCGCATTCCGATGAAACCGGCCAGCGCCGAACAGAATGCGCCTAACACAAACGAGAGCGAGATGTAGGCAGATGAATTAGGTTGTCTGCCTCCGGCCCATCCGAGTAATACAGCAACGGCGGCAACAAAGAAAATCAGGACACTATATTCCGCCTTCAAAAACGACATCGCGCCTTGGGAGATATAATTCGAGATCACCGCCATCTTGTCGGTGCCGACTTCCTGCGCCGAAACCCAAGTTGACTTCCAGTAGGTGAATGCCAAACCGAGAATCCCCAGCAACGGGATCAGGTAGGAGATAATGTGAAACATGGCTCCCGGTGAGGTGCCTTCAATTACATCAGGCATTTCCTCAGTGACTCGAGAATCGCCAGTTGCCTCTATTTGTGGCAAAGCATCTGAAGCCAAGACCGTTGGAGCTTCTAGTTCTCCGGTTTGGGAATCTTGAGCCGCCGCGAGAACATTGCAGTTGCACACGAGATTGAGCAATAAAAATACGGCAGCAATGAGAGCAAAGATCCGTATTTTCGGGCACGACTTCGACATTTAATTTACCTTAAACTCTGTTTTGTGGGCCGAAAAATTTCTTTATCGGCATAAAGTAGACGACCATTAAAGTGATTTTGTAGGGATCGGAAAAGTCCGCTTGGACACATTTATCCAAAAAATTTTGAGGTTTGCAAAAATGCTAAACAACACGACGCGATTTGGCGCACAGCAAATAGCAAAATAGCAATTAGCAAATTTGAAGCCAGAAGCGAGACCAACCAAGCCGTTGAACCAACCACGTTATTTCGCTTTGATCCAAATTCAAGCCTAACTTCGACGCCAACCAGTCATATGGAGAAAAAACACGATGGCCAATGTAAAATTAGACTTTAGTCCCAAGAGAAACGTGCCCTGGAGGGGTGGGATTACGAAGCGGAGGGGTGGAACGGTCTCGCTTCCGATGAAGCCGTCGCTTTGAGAGAACTCGCACAGATATCTCAAAACAGGGCTAATTTGAGGATTCGAGGTGCTTGAACTGCGAAATTGCTTGTTCTCCCGCAACGCAAAATCAAATACAATCATGAATTACAACTATTAGGCAACGCTAACAATTTACGGGAGTCGATGCGATGCAATCCACCGGTTGGATTCTCACTTCACCAAAGAAACTAACATTTTTGTTCATTCTTTTGATCGGAATCACTTTATGCGGTAGCGCTTGGGCGCAGGACGCCAAAGACAAAGGAAGCGCGGATCTGGACAAGGCGTTCGACGCCAAGCTCAATGCCGCTTCGACCAAGGATCTCGATACAGTCGTCAAGCTGTGTGAATCGGCGCTGGAAAAAGGTCTTGATAAGGAAGGCGAAGAACAAGCCAAAACGCTTGCCGGATCAGCGCTTTTTGAGCACGCTGAACAATTGGGGCAGCGGATATTTGCGACCAGCGGTCAGGATACTCGTTGGCGAATCTATCGGTCCCAAGCGCTTTCGCGGCTACGTAAAGTAGTGGAGTTTCAGCCGGAAATGGCAGAAGCTTACCTAATGATGGCGAAACTCAACGGGCTTCCCGGCGGCGACCAGGATGAGGCGATGGACGCTATCGAGAAAGCGATCGAGCTGGCGGGTGACGAAAATGAACAGCTTTCCAGTGCTTTGTTTCTTCGTGCAAATATGACCGATGACGAAGAGACAATAATTTCGGACCTGAACCAAGCGATCAAAATCAATCCGGAAAATATCGAAGCCGTTCGCAGGCGTGCCAATTACTACCTCAACAAACGGAATCCGACTGAAGCGCTACCGGATTTGAAAAAGTGGCTCGACTCGGAACCTAAAAATGTTGAAAACCATATTATTGCGGCAACAAGTTTGCTTAGAATGGGAGACAAGTTCGACGAGACGGTACAGGGCGAAGCCATCGATATCCTTGATACCGCCATCGAATTGGAGCCAGACAATGCGTTGACCCATACGTTGCGGGCCCAGCTGAATCTGATTGCCGATAAGCCCGAGGAAGCGATTTCTGACGCGAGTCGGGCGATCAAACTCGACCGCAAAAATGTGGGGGCGATGATGATTCGGGCTTCGGTTTTGTCCGAATTGGCCAGTCAGGTAGACCGGGGCGAAGAACAAGCCAACGTGGATTTGGCCGCCGCCCTGGAAGACATCGAGGAAGTGCTTGATATCGTACCTTATCACGTTGAAGGGATTCAGCTACGTGGCATCATTTACTCGCAGCAGCGGGAGCTCACCAAAGCGATTGAGGATTTCAAGTTGCTTCGCGACAATGATCGCTCGAATCAGTTTTATCAGCGGCAGCTGGCGAATCTCTACAACGCGGATGACCAACCGTCCCGAGCCATTCGGATCTACAAAAATCTGCTCCAGCAGAATCCGGTGTCCAGAATCGAAGGAAAGAATGCTGATCAGCAAATCTTGATTTTGCAGCAGCGGTTGAGCGCTCTTAGAGGCGCCGCCAATGCTCGCTTGTCGACAGGAGATCACAAAAGAGCGATCGAGAATTACAACGAAGCTCTGGAGATTGCCGACCAGATTTTTGATATCGAGGAAGCTGAAGGTAAAGAGGATTTGATCACGCCCGACGAAGGTGTGTTGAATAATCTGGCTTGGGTTCTCTCGACTTCGCCTGATGATGATCTGCGTGACGGGGAGCGGGCGATCAAGTTGGCGACTCAGGCAGCTGAACTGACCGACTTTGATGAGGCTTATATTCTCAGCACCTTGGCTTCTGCTTACGCAGAGACGGGTGATTTTGATAAGGCGATCGAGTGGATCGAGAAGGCAATTGCGGTCAACAAGGAGAAAGGCGAGAGCGGTTTGGTCGGCAAAGAGCGGACAGAAGAGCAAAGCGAAAGCCTTCAAAAAGAATACGAGAGTTACAAGTCAAAAGAGGCGTGGCGTGAAAAGCAAGATGTTGAAGCTGAAAAAGCGGCCAAGAAGAAGGCAGAGGCATTAGCTAAGAAAGCCGAAGAAGAAGCCGAGGATAAAGAAGAAGCCAAGGACGACGGCGAAAAAGAGGGGCATCAAGGCGAAGCCGATGAAGACGACGACGATGACGACGA
>CAYSQZ010000063.1:5425-12518 GCA_964433035.1 uncultured Pirellulaceae bacterium
GCGAAAAAGAGGGGCATCAAGGCGAAGCCGATGAAGACGACGACGATGACGACGATGACGACGATGACGACGAAGACGACGAAGACGACGAAGACGACGACAAAGATGAATGAACAAGGTTCCCTTGGACAAAGCTCGCATTGGCTTCAAGCCGCGTAGGTCTGAAATTCTCTACGCAATTTTCACATCAAGAAAATTCCCGCCGATGTGCAATAGCAAATAGATTCTGCGCAGGATATTAAGCAAATGGACATTCAGAATTCAGAACAACTTGTTGGCAAAACCTGCGTTCCGTGTGAGGGCGGCGTCGAGCCGTGTCCGCTGGATTTCGTCAACCAGCAGCTTAAAGAATTGCCAGGTTGGTACCTCACAAATGAGAATCAACGGATTCGCAAAGATTGGGAAGTCAAAAATTTTCTCGAGGGTCTCGAGTTTTTCAGACAAGTGGGGGAGCTAGCCGAAGCCGAAGCCCATCACCCGGATTTGCATCTTGTCGGTTATAAGAACCTCTCGATTGAGATTTGGACGCATGCGATCGGGGGCTTGAGCGAAAATGACTTTGTTCTGGCAGCAAAAATCGACCAACTCCCTGACACCGTGAACTCTCGGTGATGGCGTATTGGTTATGCCCTTGAGTCTTGTGTAACCGTTACAGACACGCTCACAGGTCAACGTCGATTTCACGTGTTTTGCTTTTTAAGCAGTCAAAACAGGCCGCAGATCTTACCCGAGCTTTCACCTCGGGTGCGGTTATTCGGGCTGTAGTGATTTTGATTTAATCGCCGGTCGTGCCTCTAACTCGCATAGCAGCGATTGGCGAAGGTCTTTCTCCATCTACAAAAAAAACGGCGAGTCGGATTGCGCCAGACGATGTTTGGGATAGATTCACCTCTGTAACGGTTGCGTCGGTAAACGATGCCCCGAACATCCCAGTTTTGAGATCCGAAATGAGATTATTCTACCTCAGTGCCACTCTAAGCCTGCTTATCTTGACCAGTGGCTGCGCTACAAACTTCAACAATCACAATTTTCCAGTCCTTACCAAGGCTTGGAATTCTTCACGAGCCGCGCTTGGAAAAGTTGGCCAACGATGCCGATTGTGTAATCGAAAATCACAGTTAGGCGTTCTCACGACTGATACGCTTGGGCAGCCACAGCCATGCGGATGCCACCACGTCGCTCAGGAAATCCCTTTGATGTCTCAGGGGTCGGGCGTATTCATCGACGGTCCTCCTCCTGCGCTGCCGCTAGCCCAAGGCTGCAACTGCGGATCTGAGGTTTTGGCCGAGGGTTGTGGTTGCAATCAACTGCATGATGTCAACGCACAGCAAACTTCCATTTTGGAAAGCTACGACAGTCCTGAGATTGCTGTCGAAAAAAATCAGGGCATTTCACTGAACGAGCCACCTCCTCCTGTAGTTCTAGATCAACCTTCCGTGATACAAGATCCACCTAAGCTTGAGACAAGTCCAGGAACGGACTGGACTCCAGTCGAATCACAGGAGCCGAAAATAAATGTTGAACAAGGAAAGTTCCACGAGAGTATTCCGCAACTCCTCGAAGCTCCCGCGGTTGACGCAGTTCCTTACGTCGAACCGGCCCTCGATCCAACGCCTTCATCTGATGGAGTGGGAGTGCTCGAACGCAATGAAGATGACGATGAAGGATTCTTGTCACCGCAAAGCCTGACCGATTCCGAGGATGAGCTTGCCGAAAAAACTACCGAAGAAGACACAGGCGAAAACGTTGAGGATCCCAACGAAATTGAAGCCCTGTTAGATCCAACCGAAGCCGAGTTAGCACAGAAGAATATTTTAGAGCCTGCCAAAGACACCGGTCCAGTTATTCTCAAAGCCCGTCCTGTGGCCAATCACATAGTGAACAATCAGAGTGTGCGTCAGCGTAAAGGTTCAATCGCTACCTATGGGAATGATGCGTATGGATTGCCTGTCGACAGTAGCATTCAGTTTTCCGAGCTTCCGCCACTGGATGTTGGCACTCGTCCTCGTCCAGTCAGCTTTCAGCGAGAAGAGATGGAGGCACCACCAGAGGTGGCTCCGCCAGCCAAGCACATCGAAGAAGCCGACGTCCAGGACAAAACGACTCGTCTGGAAAATCAGGACATGCAAGTCGTTGAGTCGACGACCAATACGCCAACCGATGCCGAACCAATGTTGAGGATGACGGCAATTCCCTACGCGGGTTCAAGTAGTCTCGGGGCTGCGATCGCACGAATCAAGTTTGGAAAAACTCCGCTTGTCGTCCGCGGCGCATACCCCAGAGATGTTGAATACGAGCGACTGGCGCGAGAGCGAAATGAACAGTCGACGCGATCGGTGATCATTCCAAACGAAAGTCTGAAAACGATCGACCGTTGATGCCGGATCAAGATCATGACCAGGTGGTGCTTTTTGATGCAGTCGGTACAGTCATCAGACCTGTCCCTGACGTGGTTTCGGTCTACGAAAATCTGGGAAGAGCCTCGGGAAGCCGTTTGACGAGAGATGAGTTGAAGCGTCGTATTGGCTGGGCCCGACAAAAGTTCTTTAACGTTTATTCGTCGTCCAAGGCACTGGAAGACATTGATCGGCTGGGGCTGTCGGGATGGTTCGAATCAGCGATCGCGATCAATAACGTTGTCTCAAGTGACGAAATCGAACTTCAGCTTTGGCGGCAGTTGGTCGTCGAGGTGTTCAAAGACGTCCCTGATTCCAATCGGCTATTCGAAAAACTCTGGGAGCATTTTCGGTTGCCACAGCATTGGCAACTTTATGACGACGCAGCCGTTTGCTGGGATCGTTTGCGAAAACAAGGCTGCATGATCGGTTTGGCTTCAAATTTTGATTCGCGATTGCTGCAGCTCTGCGACTCAATTCCACTGCTGAATACCGCTGACTTTGTTTTTCAGTCTGCGGGTGTTGGTTTTCGCAAGCCAAGTCCAATGTTTTATCAGACCATCGAGAATGAAATACTTGGCTCGACCAACCTTGGAGATTCGAGTCCCAGTACCATCTACATGGTTGGTGACGACTTGGTGAACGATTGTCTTGCACCAGCTCGTCATGGCTGGTCCGGATTTTGGCTCAATCGCGATCAAGCCCAGTCGTCCAATGCAGTTCCAGAAGTAGCTTCTCTAGTAGAATTCGCAGGGCAAATTACCAGTTAGTTTGTTAGTTCGAGGCCTGTGCAGTTTTCGACCAATTTGCAGTTACTGAGACTGCATTTTGCCTCGTCGATCAACTGGCTCGACCAGAGACGCTTTGAGGAAGTCAGAATTCAACCGCCCGATAAATGCGATCGAAATTCCTTTGGGACATTGAGCTTCGCATTCGGCGTAGTTACGGCAGGATCCAAATCCCTCTTCCTCCATTTGGCCGACCATGGATTTAGCGCGAGAGTATCGCTCTGTTTGGCCTTGGGGAAGCAGGCCCAGGTGCGATGCTTTGGCTGCAGTGAACAACATCGCTGAACCGTTCGGGCAGGCCGCGACGCATGCCCCGCAGCCGATGCAAGTCGCCGCATCGAGCGCTTGTTCAGCCACGTCCGGTTCGATCGGAATCGAGTTCGGCTCTGGCTTGGGGCCAGAGTGGTTGCTGATGAAACCACCGGCTTGAATGATTCGGTCGAACGCGGAACGATCCACTACCAGATCTTTCACAACTGGAAACGGTCCGGCTCGCCAGGGTTCAATGTAGATGGTCGCGCCGTCTTCAAAATGACGCATGTACAACTGGCAGGTCGTCGTTTCGGCTTTGGGGCCGTGGGCTTCTCCGTTGATGACCATTGAACACATGCCACAAACGCCTTCGCGGCAATCGTGGTCAAAGGCGACTGGCTCATCGCCCTGAGTCGTCAGTTTCTCGTTGAGACTGTCGATCATCTCGAGAAACGACATGTCAGGTGTCACGTCATCAAGCTCGTACTTTTCCATGCGACCTTTATCGGTCCGCGAACTTTGACGCCAGATATTGAGATGAATTTTCATGATTTATAGTTCCTCGCGGCAAGCGGCAATGCGTCGAATGCCAACGGTTCTTTATTAAGTTCAGGTTCTACGCCTTCGCCCTTGTACTCGAATACCGATACGAAGGCATAGTTTTCGTCGTCACGTTTTGCTTCGCCTTCAGGGGTCTGATGCTCTTCGCGCAAGTGACAACCGCACGATTCGTCGCGCAACAACGCGTCGCGGCACATCAGCTCGCCAAAGTCGAAAAAGTCGATCATGCGGCCGGCGTGTTCTAACGATTGGTTGAGTTCGTCGGCTTTTCCGGGAACCCTCACGTCGCGCCAGAACTCTTCGCGAAGAGCCGCGATTTTACTCAGGCCTTCTTTGAGGGACGCTTCGTTTCGGGAAATTCCACAGTGCTCCCACATGATCTTTCCAAGCTCACGATGGAACTCTTGAGACGATCGGCTGCCTCCGACGGACAGCAATCGGTTGATTTGCTCTTTGGCTTGTTCTTCTACTTCCTTGAACGCTGGGTGATCGGTTCCGATTTCGCCAGGCTCATTGCGGCTGAGAAAATCACCAATCGTGACGGGGATAATAAAGTAACCATCGGCCAGGCACTGCATCAACGAGCTGGCTCCAAGTCGATTGGCGCCGTGGTCGGCAAAGTTTGATTCGCCAATCGAAAACAGCCCCGGCAGGTTAGTCATCAAGTTGTAATCGACCCAAAGCCCACCCATGGTGTAGTGAACCGCCGGGTAAATCCTCATCGGAGTTTCGGTTGGATCGTCGTTGGTAATCCGTTCATACATTTCGAACAGGTTGGCGTACTTCGACTTGACCGCTTCCATGCCCTTTTCTTCGATCGCTGCGGCGAAGTCCAGATAAACTCCGTAGCCGGTTGGACCAACGCCCAGTCCCTTGTCGCAAACATCTTTGGCGTTTCGAGCTGCCACGTCGCGCGGGACCAGGTTTCCGAATCTTGGGTAACGCTCTTCAAGGTAGTAGTATCGTTCGGCTTCAGGGATGTCAGTGGGGGCTCGCTTTTCATCGGGGTCGCGTGGAACCCAGATTCGACCATCGTTCCGCAACGATTCACTCATTAGTGTCAGTTTGGACTGGTACTTCCCACTGGCGGGGATCGAAGTGGGATGAATTTGTGTGAAGCACGGATTGGCAAATCCGGCTCCTCGACGATACGCACGAAAGTTCGCCGTTACGTTACAGCCTTTGGCATTGGTCGAGAGATAGTAGACGTTTCCATAACCGCCACTGGCCAAAACGACTGCGTCTGCGGCATGTGACGTGATCTCTCCAGTTTCAAGATTTCTGACAACGATCCCTCGAGTTTTTCCATCAACGACGACAACATCGAGAAGCTCAGTTCGGGTGTGCATCGTGACGCTCTTGGCCGCGATTTGTTCTTCGAGTGCTGAGTAGGCGCCCAACAGTAATTGCTGGCCAGTTTCCCCACGGCAGTAAAAAGTACGCTCAACCAACACGCCTCCAAAGGAGCGGTTAGCAAGCTTGCCACCGTATTCGCGGGCAAAGGGAACTCCCTGAGCGACTGCTTGATCAATGATCGCGGTGCTGAGCTCGGCTAGCCGGTAGACGTTTTGTTCTCTGGCTCGGTAGTCACCGCCTTTTTGAGTGTCGTAAAACAGCCGCCAGGTCGAATCACCATCGTTGCGGTAGTTTTTCGAAGCGTTGATGCCGCCTTGAGCCGCGATACTGTGCGCGCGTCTGGGTGAGTCTTGGAAACAGAAGCACTCGACGTTGTAGCCCATCGCTCCCATCGAGGCCGCCGCCGAAGCACCTGCCAGACCGCTACCGATCATGATGATCTTGTATTTGGGACGATTCTTGGGGCCAACGAGTCGAAGATGGTCTTTGTAGTTTGTCCAAGCGTCCTGAATCGGGCCGTCGGGAACTTTTGAATCTAGAGTAAGCATGATTTGGATTTTGTGAAGTTAAATTGCGAACGGTAGTCACCCTCCCTGAGGAGAGTCGTGCATTGCCTGGCGGTGGCAAAGTCTCTATCGGTTTAGTTTAAATAGTCGTTAGGTTGTTTTGTGACAAGGTGTTCAGGCCGCGCGTTTCGTGGACGGTGTTGAAGGCTTTAACTGACCTCTTGGATCGGCAGGCTTGGCCATGTTGTCAGATGCATGACAGGAAAACTGTTTTCTCAGTGTCCCCCCAATAGCTCTTGTGGATAAGTCACGACATCGGGCATGTTTCCGGACATGAACGCGATGGGAACGGCCATGAAACCCAATACGATTGCGATGGTGATTCCCGTTGCAATGAGTCGAAGCGGTTTGTTTCGATCTGGGTTATCCAAGCCGAGCGTTTGAAACAAACTCCAGATTCCATGATTCAAGTGAAAACCTAAAACAATCATCACTAACGCATAACCGATCGCAACGATGGGATTGCCGAATGAACTGGAGAGGTTGTTGTAAACGTACCCGTGAGCGAATTCGCCAAGCTGAATCGTTCCAGTGGTGAAGTGCAAAATATGAAAGATCACAAATGCCAAAATTATCCCACCCGAGAACATCATCCACAGCGCCGGGAGCGAAGCTGCACGTCGATTTGTTTTGACGTAACCGATGGGACGGGCTTCTGCTGAAGCCATCGCCAGTTGGGCGACTGAAACAACATGTAGAATTAGCGCCCCCAGGAGTACCAAGCGGGCAATCCAAAGCCCCATCATTGCTGGTAGAAACGGAGCCCCAGCAACTTTCAGAAATTGGCCATACTCATCAATATGCGGAACTCCGGCTGCAGAGTTGCCGGTGAAGACCTTCAGATTGCCGGCAACATGCCCAAGCAGAAATCCAAGGAGGATAACTCCCGTGACTGCGGCAACCATTTTTTTGCCGATTGAAGTAGCGTACAGAGCTTGAATGCGATTCATTTTCGGTTGTCGTTGGCCCATCTTGATGGGCCGTTACAAGATTCAGTTGGTCGGCCAAATATCCGTGCGGATTCCACATTTAAACCGGTGCAGTCAAAGTATAAACTGTTAAGGCTCTTGGCTAAATAACAGGTAAACCGTTTTTCACGCTTCAATTGGATCGCCCAAAGGTCGCCCTTGCCTGCCGCCAATTGGAAGAAGTGGTTTTGGCTGGCCTGGATACG
>CAYSQZ010000063.1:12618-19450 GCA_964433035.1 uncultured Pirellulaceae bacterium
GGTCGCCCTTGCCTGCCGCCAATTGGAAGAAGTGGTTTTGGCTGGCCTGGATACGCTGGATCACCCCGTCGCAAAGCAGTTTTTTGCTTGGTAGAAGTTGTTTGGCCCAGTGGAAAATCCACATAAAGTCTCGAAGTCTCACGCGACGGGAATTGAGTTTCTTGAAAGTGGATAGCGTTCTAGCGGCTACTGTTTGCCAACAATCTGGCGTAACATAATTTATCTCAAGAAACTGATCTGAATCTGGATTTCGCTCTGCTGGCGTTCCTGACTGCCAGGCGGTTTTAGCTCATATTTGAGGAATCTGCGGTTTGAAATCTGTCATTGTTATCCCGGCTCGGCTTGAATCGACACGGTTGCCTCGGAAATTACTCCTATCACAAACGGGCCAATCGCTGTTGAGACACACTTACGATTCGGCATCCAGGAGTCGCAAAGCTGAGCAAGTGATTGTAGCTGCGGATGATCCGGAAATTGTGGCCGAGGTAGAATCCTTTGGTGGCACCGCAATGCTGACCGATCCCAACCATGTGTGCGGAACGGATCGAATCGCCGAGATCGCGCAAAAGCTGACCCAGTACGACCTGTTTATCAATGTTCAGGGAGACGAGCCGGAAATCTCAGCCGACGCAATCGACATGGCTATCGAGCTTCTCCAAGGCCCGTCCTCAAACGGGTCCGATGAGTCCCAACAGGCAGTACCGATGTCGACGTTGGCAACCCCGATTCGAGATCGAAGCCAGCTTGAAGATCCCAATTGCGTTAAAGTCGTGATTGATTCTCAAGACCGCGCGATGTACTTCAGTCGCTCTCCGATTCCGCACCCACGAACCTGGAACGATTCTTTGCTCGACGTCTCGCCCCGCAGCTCGTCGGTGGAGTCGCCGCAACCTGCAAACTTTCTCCAGCACGTTGGGCTCTACGGATATCGCCGCGAGTTTCTTTTGAAAATTCCTTCCTTGCCTGTGCCTCCAATGGAGCCCATAGAATCGTTGGAACAGCTTAGGGTTTTGTATGCCGGCTACCCGATCAAAGTCGGAATAATCGATCACCCGATTACTGGAATCGATACCGCTGAGGACTATGCGGCGTTTGTAAATCGGGTCCTAAATGGCTAAGATATTCAATGGCTGAAGAAGGCGTCTTTCACGCGAATCACAGGTGTGATTCCTGAGTGTTGATTTGTGATTGCGTCTGTTTGTGTATGGAGTCGAACTCGGCCGGACGATGGATTTTATCGCCATTTGACTCTGGTTCAGTTGTTCGATCAAGGAATTCAGAAGCGTATGACCAAGCATATTTTTGTGACCGGTGGTGTTGTCAGCTCATTGGGCAAAGGACTGACCAGCGCTTCAGTTGGAATGATCCTGGAACAACGTGGCTTGACTGTTCGGATGCAAAAGCTGGATCCCTACATCAATGTTGATCCTGGAACAATGAGCCCGTATCAGCACGGTGAAGTTTATGTTCTCGACGATGGCAGCGAGACCGATCTTGATCTTGGCCATTATGAACGATTCACTCATGCTCCTTTGACTCGGGATTGCAATTACACAACCGGTCAGATTTACCTCAGCGTGATTGAGAAAGAGCGGCGTGGTGAATTTCTGGGCAAAACGGTTCAGGTGATCCCTCACATCACCAACGAAATTAAACGATGTATTTCCAAGTTGGCCAGTGACGATGTTGATGTCGTGATCACGGAAATTGGCGGTACGGTGGGCGATATCGAAAGCCAGCCGTTTCTTGAAGCCATTCGCCAGTTTTCGCTTGACGTTGGGAAAGAGAATTGTCTCTACATTCACCTGACGCTGGTTCCCTACCTCAAGGCTGCAGCAGAGTTGAAGACCAAGCCCACGCAGCACTCTGTTGGTCAGCTTCGCGAGATTGGTATTCAGCCCGATATCCTGATCTGCCGTACCGAGCGTGAGATGGCAACGTCCGACAAAGAGAAGATTGCGTTGTTCTGCAATGTGCCGCTGGAAGCGGTCATCGAAGAAAAGGACAAGGATTTTTCGATTTACGAGGTTCCGCTAAGTCTTGTCGAGCACGGCCTGGACGAGTTGATTGTCAACAAATTGGACTTGCCCAAGAACTCGCTGGATCTGGATCGTTGGCGAGATCTGCTTCACCGGCTGCGTAATCCAGAAACCGAGATCAGCATTGCTGTCGTCGGAAAGTACGCCGAGCATAAAGATGCTTATAAATCAATCTATGAGTCGATCGACCACGCCGGGATCGCCAACCATGCTCAGATTCGAATTGGTCGGATTCAGAGCGAAGATCTTGAGCGAGAGGGCCCTGAGCGATTGCTTTCAGGTTACGATGGGATTTTGATTCCCGGTGGCTTTGGTGAGCGTGGAACCGAAGGGAAAGTCGATGCGATACGTTGGGCTCGTCAGAAGAAGATACCGTTCTTTGGGATCTGTTTGGGGATGCAGTGTGCGGTGATTGAGTTCGCCAGAAACGTAGCGGGATTGGAAGGCGCCAATTCGACTGAGTTCGACAAAGACACTCAGTATCCGGTGATCTGTTTGCTTGATGAGCAGAACAATATTACCGACAAAGGTGGAACGATGCGTTTGGGTGCTCAGATTTCTGAAGTCAAAGACAACACGCATTCGCTGGAGAGCTATGGAGAGAAGCAGATCTCGGAGCGTCATCGTCATCGTTATGAGTTCAATAACACGTTTCGGCAGCAACTCAAAGCTCATGGTTTGACCATTGCAGCGACAAGTGAAAACGACTCGTTGGTTGAGATTGTCGAGATCGCCGACCACCCCTGGTTTGTTGCGGTCCAGTTTCATCCAGAATTTAAATCAAAACCCACCTCGGCTCATCCGCTGTTTTCTGGCTTTATTCGGGCAGCGGTTCGCCGATCAAACAGTGGTGCTAAACAAGAGATAGAAGTGTAATTAGCTGTGTTGCTGATTGAGATGCAGGCAGTGACCGATTGGAGTTGAAGATGTCCGAAGATGCTAACCCCGAGCAGCCCGAGATCGTCGTAGATGATGACTGGAAGGCTCAAGTTGAAAAAGAAAAAGAAGCGCTGCAAAGTAAGCAGGATGCTTCGGAAGAGGCGCCATCTCAATCCCAGGCAGAATCGTTTGAAATGCCACCTGCGAGCTTCATGGTGTTGATGTCGACGTTGGCGACTCAGTCGATGGGCTCAATGGGCATGTTCCCCGATCCTGGAACTGGCGAGATAACGGTTAACCGTCCGATGGCCAAACACTTCATTGATACCTTGGCGATGCTTCAGGAAAAGACCAAGGGCAATCTCACCGAAGAGGAATCGGCGCATTTGCGGGA
This sequence comes from uncultured Pirellulaceae bacterium, assembly GCA_964433035.1. Taxonomy (GTDB): domain Bacteria; phylum Planctomycetota; class Planctomycetia; order Pirellulales; family Pirellulaceae; genus Mariniblastus. The sequence continues at coordinate 15,931 of CAYSQZ010000063.1, forward strand.
TGCTTTGCATCAACTAAGAATGGCTTACGTTTCGTTGGCTGAACAATCCCCTGCTTCCGCTCAACCGGCCGCAGAAAAAAAGTCCAGTATCGAGCTGCCGTGATTAAGATTAATACTGGAGTTGGGGGGTTGGCAAAATTTCGATCCAGAGCTGTACAAGGCCAACTTGGCGGGGTTCCGCTCAAGGGCTTTAGCTTAGCCAATCCCATCCTCGAGCCTTTTCGTTCAGAGAATATTTCATGAGTAGTTCAAAACGCGGAAAACGGCGAAAAAAAAGCAGTCTGGAGCGGTATGCCGCAAAAAAGGACCAATCTAAAAACGATGACGCATTAAGCATCGATTTTACCTTTCTCTTGCTAGGCATGGTCACCACATTGATGGGGATTCTGCTGATCTCCAGCCTTTTCACAACTCCTCCAAAAACCAAGCGAGCTCTCGAGGCGGCCAAGTTGGGTAACGCAACCGAAGAGGTCCGCGCCACCGACGACGAAGAGTTTGACTATGTGCTGGAGAGCTCCGACGTAACCCAGTTGACTAACATTCTCAAAGGTCTTAACGCCGGATCCGGATCCCCGTATCTTAGTCCTGAAGAGAAAGTTAAATCGCACCAGCGTCGTGTCGAGTGTGCCAACCATTTGCTGGGTAAAAAGCTGAACCCAGAACAGCTAAGACTTGCAATCACCTCAAAGCTCAATGCCCTAACGACAGTTTACGGATTTGGTCTGGTGATGCCCGAAGACGTGCCTAACGTTGCCCAGTCGCTTCGTGATACCTCAGGAACCTATATCGATAGTCCTGATGAAGATGTTCAAAAACTGGCAAAGCTCTGTTTGGTCAAAGTAAATTCCTTCGAAATGACCAAAGATGGAAATGATATGAAGGTCGGTTTGTTGGTGGATGAAATGTGCCAATTGCTCAAAGACTATCCTAACGACGAGTTAGTGGTTGCAACGGTCAATACCATCGTTCAGTACTATCGGAAAAAGTTTGATCGAGTTGTCGGGATTGAGATCACCAGGGGCATTCAGGCCAGAGAAAGTGAGTTTGTTGACTCGCCCGAAGTCGGCAAGATGCTAAAAGATTTTGATGACGAGGAGATTCTGAGCAACGCGAAGTACCTCCAACTCTTCGAAAACCGCTGGGTCGATGGTAAACGCGGGCAGCGGGAGTTGTTGAAAAAATCACTTCAGTTGGTTGCCGAGCCCAACCCCGGACAATTGCTGATAAATACCGTCGACATGGTTGCCCACTGGTTTGAGCAGGATGATCAGTACAAAGTTGCTGTGGCAATCTACGAAGAGATTTTGAGTTCAGCTGATACCTACCGGAATCCTGAGGTGGCTGCGGTAGCCAAGAAAAAAGCCCAGGACGGCATTGCCAGGTCAAAGATTGTTGGGCAGCCAATTGATCTTTCAGGCGTATTTTTAAGTGGCGAGACGCATCCGATCCAAGAACTTCAAGGACGCGTTGCGCTGGTCGTGTTCTGGTCGATGTTTGAGCGCGAATCAGTTGAAGTTTTAAGCAAGCTCTCGGTGTCCGGCAAGACTTGGAAGGAGCGAGGGATCAGGATTGTTGCCGTCAACATCGATCAAAATTGGCAGTTGGATTTGATTTCGGATGTCATAAAACCGATTGAAAATGTTATTTTCTTGTTTGGTGATGCCAATGATAACTATTCCAATAACATCCTTAAGCAATGTCCCTCAGACACGGTGCCACGTCTAATGCTGGTGCAGAGGGATGGACAGGTTGCGGACATCAACGTGCCGTCTGATGAAATTGACACGCAGCTCGATTTCCTTGCTCAGTAGTTAATACTACAGCCGATAGTTGCGACGAGTCTGTGATTTTGTTTATAGTCACCTTTAATTTCCTGGCCTGTGATTCTATTTTTTGCCTGACCATCGAATAGAAGTTCGTGATTATTTTTGCGAAGCCAAATTGCGCAAATGCTCCTATTGCGGAGCTAAAGGCGACTGTTCGAATCGGAAAGTGACCAAGGCATTCAACTAACGAAAGAGAACAGTGGGCACGAACAAGAAAACAATTAAGCGGCGACAATTCCTGGCATCAACTGCAGTCGGCATCGGTGTTGCTGCGACGAACCCGCTTCAGGCAGCTCTGTTGCAGGAAGCAAACGAAGACAAATACGTCTCGCTCAAAGATGCTCACAAGGGAACACTTGAGATCGACCTGCGCATTATGAACCAGCTCCCTGACATTCCTCAGGAAGTCGTAGACTTTTACGTTGCCTGCCGTGAGGCACTGACAGGCAAGGACGCCGACAATCAGATCGCCAAAGTCTGTGAGAAACATAATGTCAAAAAGTTAGGTGGCCCAATGTTGGGCGATCTCACCAGCTCCAGCGTTTCGGTCTGGATGCACTTGCCGACAAAGGAAATAGTCCATGTCGCGCTCGTTGCGTCCAACGGTAAGAAAACCGAATTCAATTCCGAAGCATCCACCAATCCGGTCGTACACTGTAAGGACCTCCAGCCCGACACCGCCTACAACTATGTCGTATCCAACACGACTGGTGAGAAAATCGGTGAAGGGAAGTTCACCACGGTTCCTGCTGAACTGAGCGAGCAACCGTTTCGTTTGGCCTTTGGAGCCGACTTTCACAAAATTGGCATGTACCGTACTGAATTGCTGGAACTGATTCAGCAGCGAGGTGCGCGGTCCATGTTCCTGATTGGTGACTCAGCGGTCGACGGTCGCAAGAACGATCTCAGCTTGATCAAGACTGATTACATGCTGCGAAATCTCTCGCCGCCGATTCAGCAACTGACGGCCAACATTCCAACCTCGGCGACTTGGGACGACCACGACTATTGGGGCGATGATGTTTCGGGTACGGTCGGACACCGTAAGCGACCCGTCGAAGTCGATAACCTGCGGACGATGTGGAAAATGCAATGGAACAACCCGCAGCGAGATTTGGATCGGGCCGGCATCTATTTCGAGACAACGCTTGGACCGGTTCACTATATCGCTTTGGACACGCGTTCTTGCCGCGTCAATGATGCGCGAGGTGAGCTGAATTCCTTCCTTGGCGCTGAGCAGATGGATTGGCTAAAACAAACACTGGAAGCGTCAACTTCTCCGTTCATTCTCATCAGTGGCGGTACCATGTGGACTGACTACATCTCTAAAGCCAAAGACACTTGGGGCACTTGGGATATCAAAGGTCGTGAAAAGATCTTCAGCTGGATTGATGCGAAGCAGGATTCGCAGGCGTTGTTGCTTTCGGGTGACCGGCACGGTGCCCGAGGCTTCAAGATTGACCGTCCCAACGGCAAGACGATCTACGAATTCGAAATTGGAACGCTGGGAGGCTGTCCCGGGCCGGATCCCTTTGGTGAAGACCGCAGTCAGCAATTGTTCGGACTGAAGTCCCGCTCGTGGGCTTTTGGAGAACTAACGTTTGTCAGCAAAGATGAAAAGCCGCAAGTGGTCTTTCGGCTCATTGATGTCGACGGGAAAACAGTCGAAGAAGTCACTGTGTAGAAGTCACTGT
>CAYSQZ010000063.1:19550-22489 GCA_964433035.1 uncultured Pirellulaceae bacterium
AGAAGTCACTGTGTAGAAGTCACTGTTAGCGCGGGCGAGATTTTTATCTACCGGAAGAAGTTGGCTCGGCTTCACGTTAGTAAAACCGCTTCTCACAAGTCAAAGTTGGCTTGGTCGGCTCCCTCAGCGGACGTTGCAGCTTGATTGGCGGTCTTGCCTGGCCGAATTGTTTAACCCGGGCTATTGATCGGTGTAGATTATGTTTTGAGAGGTTCGATTCAAAATCTGCTCCGATGCCATCGTGGCCAAGGCTTTGACAGTCAACTGTGGATTGATTTCACAGCCAGCAGGCAGTAGCGTTGCGTCGGCAATGGTCAGGTTTTCTACGACTTCACCACCGTCGGTTTTGACTTGGAATGAATTGGGATCGACGACTTCACCTAAACAAGCGCCGCCTTGGGGGTGCGTTGAAAGCAGATTGACAAACGCGGGACCACGTTTACGGATTTCGTTCAATGCCCATTCAAAGTCACACATCGTGCGGATTTTCAGTGGAACGCCGTTTCTGCGCAACAGTGCTTTGGTTGGCAGATAGAGCGTGACCCCGTCTCCGGGTTTTTGAGCTGCGAAATAGATTTCCGCGATTCGTCGCATGCCTTGGAGCAGCGAATCGAACTCGGCAGCGTCGAGTTTTAGCGCAATGTTTCCGTCAATGTCGGCGTAGTTGCTCGGGCGAACTTGAGTTGGGACGACGATGCCCGCCATCGAGAGGTGATTGAATTTTTTCATCGCATGGGCAAACTCCTGGAACCATCCACACAGAGCCACCGCGACGGTGCCGGGAAAGTGAAACCAGTTTTCAAGAGCCGGTTCCTTGACGACTCGACCGTGTCGCTCAACCCAGCGTTCTTCAACAAGGTAGCACTGAGTCACGCCGGGTTCAGGATAGCCACTGCTCGAGGGCCAGATCGGTTGGTCAAACATCGCGTAAACCACTGACCCAACATTGGCCGAAAGGCGCTTACCAATCGAGCGATTGCTTAAACCGTTATGGTAGAGGCCTTGGCCCACCAGTTTGGTTGTTTGGCCAACGCCAGTGGACACGACATATTCGTCGGCTCGAATCGTGACCGCTGATGTACAACCGGAATCCTCAATTCGTTCGACATCGACGCCTGAGACCCGCAAACCGCCGACTTGATCGCGACAAATGCGAATTCGATTAGCTGACGTTCGATAGGATACCTGGGCAGGCATCGGATTGTGCATTGCTTGAACGAGATAGCTATTCTTGCCATCGTCGGAGTAAGGGTGAATCCCACCGATGTGGTCGCCGAAGCAGTCCACTGAGTTATCACTGCCGCAGCCATCGCTTGTTTCACGAATAGCCACCGGAAGCGGATGTACCGTCTGCCCAATCGCTTCGGCGCCTTCGCGGAACCGAAGACTTCGATCGCTGATTTTGGTTTTGGTCACCTCCGTGTTGACGCCCAGATCAGCTTGAATTGAAGACATGATTTTGGCGAACTCGGCATAAGGCAAACCCGCTGGTTGTCGGCCGGCCCATTTCTCGTTGTAGACCGCTTCTGAAATTGGCAGATGGATCGCGTTGTTGACGTAAGGCCCACCGCCGAACACGCGCGCCTGAACTATGTTGACCGACTGTTTGGGTTTAATTTTTTTTCTGCGGTTGGGTAGCGCCAAATCAAGCTTCGAATCGACGTGGCTGAGGCCTCCAGAAACCTGTGCGCCGGCGTCCTTATAAAGCCGGTAAAGCACTTCATCGCTGCGTGGCGGACCGAGCTTGACACTCCCGTCGGCCTGTGGCACGGTTTGAATTAACGCATCCGGGCTTACGAAATCACCGACATCGACAATCAACACCCGTTTTCCAGCGGCCGTCAAACAACGGGCGACCGTCGCGCCGCCAGCACCACTGCCAAGAATGCAAACATCAAAATGTTGATTCAAATCAGCCAATGGTGGATTGGCAACATGCACAACGTTGTTCACGTCCTGACATGGCTTGGACCAGCTAAAACCAATCAGATCCCGCGCTGGCTGCCGAGAGTGGATCACCATCCGGCCGAGCATCAATACGCCACTGGCAGCCAAATGAAGTAGATGGTCGTTGTCCCATAATATCAGCGGCGGTGACAAACGTGACCGCCGCGGCGTTTCACCTTGGTTGAGAAGCTGTCGGATTCGGGTGGGCGAAAGCCGGTGGAGCCGGCGGCCGGTGTGCTTCACCGAATAGACGTCCAACCACAATAGAGCCATATTGCTGCCCTGCTGAATTCGCTTGGGCAGGTAAGACATATAGACGAGAATGTCTTGAGCAATCTCGTAGGCGTTGTCTGGTGGACAGTGACTGTTGCACCAAAGAACATCGACCTGTGCGTTGACCATTGCAACTAAAGTTTTTAGCCGTTTCTCACGTACGATCCCAATTGGGTCGTCGGGAATCTCAAGCTCACCCTCTTGAGCGTGGGAGGTCCCAGTAAATCCGAAAGGGAAAAACAAGGCAGGCAAACAGGCTTTTAGAAGACTGCGACGGCTTAGCGACTCAACAGCCGCCTCGGGGCGTGAGTTCGCAAAAAAATCAAGTTGAGAAAAATCGAGCATCTCGTGCAGCCCACAACAAACAGCTATCTATTGAGTTGTCGGCAACGATCCTGAGCCACCGGCAATAACATTAAAAAAGACGGGTCGTAATTGCTCCAGCGTGTTGCTAGCAGCAAGTTTGGGGAAAAGTCGTGAGAGAATTTCACGATCGGTGCATACCGTGCACTCACAGTGACCAGCTGCCAATCAAGTTTCCTGATTGCAACGCTTGTTCCAGCCCATGGAGGTTTGAGATGAGTAGCCCTAGCCTCAGACACCAGCGAGTAGGGCAATAAAGGGGCTGATATCCGAGAAGTTAATTGCTCCATCTTCATTAGTGTCCGCCTCAGCTTGGAAGTTGCCATTGGTAATGAGCACGATAAAGGGCGAGATGT
>CAYSQZ010000064.1:0-2901 GCA_964433035.1 uncultured Pirellulaceae bacterium
CGAGTACTATCGAGTACTATCGCTTGATGCTCTTGCTGGATGCCCTTGCTTGTGATGCACTATGCTCGATGCACTACTGAGCACTGCCGATTGTCTTTGAGATGGGCAATAGAAAGCTTGTCACCCTCCCTCTGGGAGGGTCGGAGAATTCGCTTGCGAATTGGACGGGGAGGGTTTTGAGCTTAGCAAATCCAGTGCGACAAGTTGAGGTCTGTGAGGTGGCCCTCCCCGGGCTGCGCCCGACCCTCCCAGAGGGAGGGTGACTAAAGCATGGCCAAATTCACGAATCTCGGAAATTCCCACGCGCAAAATCAGCAACCACCCAAATTCCGCTAACGGGCAAGCAACCGTACAATATCTGCATCTAGCTAGATATATTCAATCAGGCGGCGTTCGTGCCAGACGAAAATCAGAGTAAGCAGAATCCAATATCCAAACTTGGCGCGGTCGTGCTTTGCGGTGGCAAGAGTTCGCGTTTGGGAATCGATAAGTCCCGGCTGGATTTCAATGGCCGCACTTTTCTCGAACAGGTCGTGGCTCAGGTTCGGCAGGTCTGTAGCTCCGTTGTTGTCGTTGGAAACAATGACCTGTCCTGCCATCGGCTTCCCGGTGACGTTTTAATCGCTCGTGATGAAGCAAGCGATAAAGGGCCGTTGGAAGGAATTCGGGTTGGATTGAAACGCTTGTCGATGCCGTCGAGGGCCGCCGAAACCCAGCCGCCCGATGCTTCGAATCAAGTTAAACAAGTCGGTTGTGAGTTTGCGTTTGTCACCAGTTGCGATGTGCCGCTTTTGAAATCCGAGCTAGTCCGGTTTTTGTTTGAGCAGCTTGAGGGGCATTCGGCCATCGTTCCGGTTCAGGAAGAGCGCATTTTTGGGATGACGGCGATCTATCGCACCCAGCTGCATGTTGAGATTGCCAATCGTATCAAGGCTGGCAGCTTGCGAGTTTCGGATTTGGCCAGTGCCTTGGGTGCACGTTGCATCGAAGCTGAGTCGCTGCGAGCAGCTGATTCAGATCTTGACTCGCTCACCAATATCAATTCTGTAGCAGACTATCGCGAATTGTTGGAGAGACTGGAGCTTACCTGCCCAGCGGATCTGGCTAAGTCGATCGGGTTGGTGTAGTGGACGAGGTTAAGGTGTGTAGTGGACGAGGTTACGAGTCCAAAGGTAAACAGCCCAATCAAAACCGAGAGTACTGCAGGAAGCGTTGCTCTTTACGGCCAAAAAGAGACTGGTGTTGATAGTTTGAAGCTATCTCAGGGCGTGCTGTCGGCTTGGTTGCCCTGAAGGCCATAAACCTCGATCAAATTTTTGATGCTCAGATATTGGGATTTCCAGGCGTCGGGGCTGTAGCCACCCGAAAGCGTCAGGACAACGGGCAGGTTTCGCTCGGCGCAAGCTTGGATGATCGCGTGGTCACGCTTGACGATCCCGTCAGCGGTCATTTTCAAATTCGCTAACGGATCTCCATCGAGCGGATCGCAGCCGCCGACGATAAAGCATATATCGGCCTCAGCTTCGGCCAGGATTTTAGGAAGCTGCTCAGCCAGAATCTCCAAGTACTCCTGGTCTTGCATGCCACTGCTGAGTTCGACGTCCAGATCGCCGACTTCTTTGGGGATTGGATAGATATCGTCTTGATGCATGGAAAACGTAAACGTCGAATCGTCATCGGGCAGACAAACAATCGTTCCATTACCTTGATGGACATCAACGTCGATGACGATGGCCCGCTTGATCAGCGATTCCGCTTGAAGTTTACGAATTGCAATCGGAACATCGGCGTAGAGGCAAAATCCCTCGCCTCGGTCTGGCTTGGCGTGGTGGTAGCCACCTCCGAGGTTGATTCCAATTCCCGATTGAAGTGCTTGACGCGCCGCCAACAGCGTTCCCCCACTGGCTCGCCGAAAAGGCTCCAGCACGGCTCGGTCCAACGAAAGCGGCGCGAACCGCAAGGCCGGAGCTTCGAGGTACTGAGCGACTTTCTTACGAGCCTTAAGGTCTTCGAGATACTCCGGGGTGTGGATCAGGAGAAGGTCTTCTTGAGTTAGTGGGGCTGGTTTGAGTGTTTCTTCGTCACTTAACAATCCATCAGCGATCAAGCTGTTGTGGATCTTTTCGTATTTTCGAATGTCAAACGGATGCAGTTTCTCCAAGCCACCGAGGTCGATCAGATAGCCTGGAGAGTAGACGATTGAAACATTGAACGGAAGCTTCGGCTCAGGCGCAGGACTGGACGGTGAAACTTGATCGCTTGCGGCGTTCGAACCTTCGGTGGAAGTCACGGCATGCTGGGGTTTGGGCAGATTGATAAAGACGATCCAGGCGATGATCGCGGCGCAAAGCGTCCCTGCAAGCAGAAGCATCATTTTAAATCTAGCGTTACGTTTTGTAGACGGTGAATCGGAGCTATTTTTCACAACCGTATCTTTTTTTGGGCAAGAGGAGTATGTCTGTGTTTACAGTCCCGGACGCAACGAGGTTTCATTTACTTCCAGAAGTTAACCACAATTGAAAACTCGAAGCTTAATGGAAATTAGAAATTTCGTGTTGCTATTTCGTACCCGAAACGTAACAGAAAATCCCATGGCTCGCCGCAACATTTCGTAGTTCCGGCTTTTGCACATTCCTCCTAAAGGAGGGACAAAAACGGCTTATGCAATTATTCACTGTGACTTTATAGTGCTTCAGCATCATGCATTTGATTCGATCAAACCAGACAAATTTGTACTGTTTGGGGCTTGGTGCATAAAAAAATTCTTGCGTGTCGTTTCTCGGCAGTGTCAAATAGGGACAAGACTCAATAATGAGAAATTGACCTTTTTAAAAGGCAAATAATGGAAAGCTCGTTTCCGACGAAGCTCCTGATTTCGTTTTTTCCACTCCAATTTAGTTT
>CAYSQZ010000064.1:3001-21723 GCA_964433035.1 uncultured Pirellulaceae bacterium
GTTTTTTCCACTCCAATTTAGTTTAAGAAAGAAGGCTCATGAGATCACATTTTGGTTTATTGGTTCACAAGGCAATTGCGTGCGCAATTGTTGCTTCGGCATTTTTGGCTTGGTCTTCGCCGGTGCATGCCGTGCAAAACCAGATCTTCTCCGAAGATTTTGAAGGGGGGACCGGAGCTAGACTTGACGGTACCACCGAGGACGCATCCGGTGCCACTTGGATTGCCAATGGCTTTGCGACCGACAATGGAGCTTTCGATGTTGGCGACGGGACACCAGGTTCCAATGGCGAAGGCTCTGCAGTTTTGCCAATTACGTTGGTTCCCGATGCTGTCTACACGGTTGAACTGGAGGTGACCACTAATGCAGCCGAATGGATCGGGATTGGATTTTCTGAAAATGCACCAATGGTTGGCGACGATGGTAGTGCTGCCTTTAACCGCCCCCAGGACCGATTTGCCCAAAGCGGCGGTCGAGCCTGGTTTCTTTGCCGTCCAGGTGAAGTCGGGCCAATGGCGCTTGCCATGCAAGTTGAGATTTTTGGGGGTTCGGGTACCGCAAATATTATCTTGGATAGCGGCACAAATTTTTCTGGACCGTTAGTAACAAGAACAATGGCCGTTGTTTTGAATACCGCCTCAACTGGAGCGACTGCAGACTTTCTGATCGATGGTGTTTCGCAGTCAAATGGCGCTCAACCACTTTTTGAAGACGGCGCCGGTACAATTCCATTGACTGACCTTACTTTGCTTGCCAACGTAGGTTTCACATGGGAAGGACAGTCACCCGGCAATGCTGCCGGAGCAATCACGGTAGACAATTTCAGTGTTACAGATAATCTCCCCGGTCCCGGCGGTATGTTGGGCGACGTAAATCTAGATGGAGAGGTTGACTTTTTTGACATCCAACCTTTCGTTGATGTTCTGTCGAATCAAGGCAATCAATTCGAAGCTGACATTGACGGCGATGGAGAAGTTACCTTTTTTGACATCCAAGGCTTTATCGATCTTTTGGCTGGTGGTGGATAATTCGGTCACCGAATTACCATTTTCAAGCATTGAACCGCCGATGTGTTCAGTCGTAGCAAAACGACTGTTTCACTTCTGGCGGTTTTTTTTATTCTCCAGTCCAAAATTCGCGAACCTGGATCGTAATCCAACACGGTCCAAAAATTTGGTCACAAAAAAGCCTCGCAGGCGACTGCGAGGCTTGGGGGCCTTTGGGTTGTTCATCCAAATCTCAATTAGCACTGTGATCTTGGGCGTGTCCATCGTGATCGTGTCCAGCATGCTCGTGATCCGAAGCAACCGTTGATTTTACTTTGCAGCAGATCGGCGAGCCCTTGGCCAGTCCACACTTGTCGCATTCTTGGTTGCCTTCTGCACAACAAGATTCTGAGTTCTTGTCAAAACCGCAGTCCTTGCAATAAGTCACACCTTCGGCAGATTTGACACCGCTGCAGCAAAGCGGCGTTCCTTTCTGCATACCGCATTCGCACTTTTCACCTTTGCAACAATCTTCGCAGTCGGCGCAACAACCGCACTTGCCACAAAGGTCTGCTTCCAAAGCTACCTTGGTTGACGCCACCGATGTTTCGGCGGAATTTTCAGATACGGTCGGAGATTCGCATCCTAGCAAACATGTCATCATCACGATCAACAGGAAACCCATTAAATTTTTCATTTCTTTTCCTTCATTCTAGATTTGTTAGCGTCCGAAACCCGGCCCGATCGATTGTACGGGATAAATGAAGTTGCAGCAGATTTTAAGAAAATTTCAGAGAAGAAAATGAAGTGACAGCCGTTTTGTCTTTAGCTATTTTGCGCAATTAAAAAACCGCATTCCAAACATGCTGGAATGCGGTTTAAAAGATACGTCCGAATGAGATAGCGATGGGAGTCGCTGGGAGACAGATGTAAGTCGGACGTGCTAAGCACAAGCCACTAATGACCTAGATCTACCCTAAAATTGGTCCCTCAGCCGTCTGGTTTCGGAGGTATCCTGTTTCTTGCCACAGCAGAGCAAACATGCTGTAGGTCTGATTTGTCTTTGTATCTTTATTTTAGCCCGGAAAGTTTGTCAACTCAAATAATGACTCTTGGCGTCAGTGCCTTTCAATCATAGCTTATGGTTCTAAGCAAGAGCACCAAATTTGTATCGACCATTTTCGCCCAACATATTCGCAAGAAGTGGATAAAAAATAAAGGCGTGACAGACCGGTTTGTTTTTTCGCGGTTTGGACGATTAGGATGGAGCCGAGCTTACAATGAGAGAAATATATTTATCTGAAAATTATCTGATTTTTATTTTCTTTGGGCGCGAAGTTTGCTGTGTCAACAAATTCGTTGGAAGGACAGTTCCTGGCTAATTCGGTCGAACTCGCACGCAGGGCAGAAAAGGATCTGTCCCAGTCAAATTATCTTGACTGATCAAAAACACTTTACAAAAACCCGAAAAATAGAATGATTCAGGTCGCGGTAAATGCATGCGGTGGGGCGCTGGTGTCAAGTAGCGTTGTTCTTTTGGTGTGGAGTTGTCCTCAATCGTTTCTCGATGCGAATCTTCGTGAGTTAGTAGGAATTGAAAGTTAAAATGACAGACGAACCAGAAAAGACACTTGTTACCTGGCACAATCAATCAGTCGTACGGTCTCGAGGCTGTGTGGTCTGGTTTACCGGGCTTAGTGGAAGTGGAAAAAGCACGGTCGCCAATTGCGTCGACGCCAAGCTTCATGAATTGGGCCACAGTAGTTTCGTCCTTGACGGCGATAATATTCGCCACGGGCTCAATGCGAGTTTTGAGATTCTTGCTCCCGTTCATGGTGATGAGTTTGCCAAGCGGTTTGGACTGGGATTCGGAGCTCAGGATCGCGAGGAGAACATTCGGCGAATTGGATGTGTCGCCGAGATTTTTTGTTCGACAGGTGTGATCGCGTTGACGGCATTTGTCAGTCCATATCGACAAGACCGTGATCGCGTGCGTGCGGCAGTGGTGTCCACCGGTAGCGATGTTGATTTTGTTGAAGTGTTTGTCGACACTCCGATCGAGATTTGTGAACAGCGTGATCCCAAGGGGCTTTATAAGAAAGCGCGAGCGGGGGAGATTAAAGGCTTTACCGGTATCGATGCGCCTTACGAAGCGCCGGAGAAACCGGAGGTTCACCTCGACGGTGCGCAGCCGGTTGAGCAGATCGCCGACCAAGTGGTGGCTTTTTTAAAGTCGATTGGAAAACTGGATTCGGCCAAGGGGTGAATTGCCCGAGCGAGGCGATTGCCGAGGACTTGTGGACATAGGAACGCTAGTCACCCTCCCTCTGGGGCCCTTGGTCGTTTTTAGTGGGTAAGTGTTGTTTCGCGATCCGATCGCTCGAAACTTTGTCGCTGGTTTTGCCGACATCCAATACATCCAAGCCACCCTCCCTCTGGGAGGGTCGGGAACGCAGTGACCGGGGAGGGTAAAGCGGTCTCATTTTTAACCTTGAAAAACATAAACGAAAACCATTTCTGGAGCCCTAAAGCCTTAGCCTATCGAAGGAAAACTTACCCTCCCCGAGCGTGTCACCTAGCGGTGACAGCTCGACCCTCCCAGAGGGAGGGTGGCTTCATTGTTCTCGCGATTGCTTTCAGCCTTAGTAGAAATCGAAATATTATTTGTCAATGGCATCACCCACTAAATTCGGCGAAGAGCCCCCTCTGGGAGGGTCGGCGAAGCCGGGGAGGGATTGCTGGCGAGGGCTCTTAAAGAACGCCGACGCGCTCAATCAACGAAGCACGCCTTGGTCTCCGCGAGTAATTGCGGCAGTGGGTGCTTCGAATGCTGAAAATGTTGCCCAGACCGGTAAGTGATCCGATACCCGTTTCGCTTCGTCGAGCGTCAAATCGTACTCTTGCATCAAATCCAGCACGCCCGATTGTTGAAGGAACTCAGACGTTCGAGTTGCATCAAAAACAATGTTGTCATAATTCTCGGTTTGAACGACGTTTGTTTTCCAATGATTGGAAATGGCAGCAAACTGGTCGCTCATCCAAGCATACTTTTGAAAACGACTTGGCTCTTCATTAAGATCACCGATGAGAATGAAGTCGTCTTCTCCTTGATGCTGGGTATAAATTTCACCAATGATTTCCTGCAATGCTTCAAACTCCACGTGAGCGTCTTCGTAGTCAATGTGAACGTTCATCAGGACGAACTTGAACGCTTCTGCAGGATTAACCTCTACGGTTTGAAAGTGACCGACAAAAGGAGGGCGATGCATAATGCCATTGCGATCATGAGCGGCATAGGTTGGTGAGATCAATTCAGCCTTGGTTGTGTCGTAAATGAAAACCGTTTGCTCAAAATATCGGGTCCCGGCGATGTTGTAGCCTTGTCGTGGTCCGACCGCCGCGGCGTACATTGCGCCATCTGCGTTGATCGCATCGAGGAGCTCCGGAATGACATTTTGGTTTTTGTCTCTCAATTCCTGAACTGCAAGAATGTCAAACCGTCGAGCGACATCGACCAGGACGCTCACTACATCTGGCTTTGACATCTTTGTCTTGCCCAGCGATTGGATGTTGAACGAACCAATGGTGATGCGAGGTGCTTGCTCTGAGTTACGGTCGACACTGGTGTACCGCCTGTTTTGATCTCGGAAGCCCGCCGAGTCGGCGTTGGGGTTGCAGCCAGTTTGAAGCAGAGCGCCGCCGAATCCAAGTAGCATCAACAGGCAAAGAATCGATACCGGTAACGCACTGTTATTTGAATGCAGATTTTGAAACACGATGGCCGCCTCCATGCGGATAACCGTCGTTCGTTGGTGCAGACCTAAAGCTAGACAGGCACCAGGTCGCCAACTGCGTCACTTCTTGTGAACGCTCAAACGCTGAAAACCATGCAGGAAGTTAGCTGATTTGAGGCATGTAAACCATATCACTTGACCCCAGACAACAGACTTTGAGCCAAGTTCCGATACAATTAAACTCAGTTCAGCTGAATTTTACTGTATCTCGGTTCAAACAATTACAAACCTGTGTCAAAGCACCTTCAGTTCAAACTTGATTTTGATGAGGAAAATTGCCTTCATAAGTCGACTGCGCGCATGTGCTGGCGGCTCTCGCAAATGCTATTGCTCTGTGCCGGAGTGATCGCGGCGCAGTTTTTGATCAACCAAGCGTATTGCTCGCCCGTAATTCTGCGGTTTCAGGATCAAGCGGCTGTGACGGCTTTGGTCCAGTCAGGGCAAGCCGAAGACTTAAATCGGGAGCAGTTGGAGAAGTTGGTCAATCAGCTTGGCTCACCCAGCTATGCGATTCGTCAGGCGGCTGCCGAACGGATATGGCGGCTTGGAAAATCCGCGGCTCCGGCGCTGGAGCAAGCCGCGAATGTGGGCGATCCGGAAGTGGCTAAGCGTGTCCGGGAGATACTGACGGTCTTGGCGATGGGAATCGATTTTGAGACCGAGCCCGAGTTGGCCAAGTTGGTGTTGCGATTCAACCATGGTGAACGTGAAGTCAAGCAGAGCGTGCTATTGGGTTTGTTGGGTGAGCAGCAGTTGTCTCTGGTCTTTGAATTGCTAGAGCAAGTCGATTCGGACGACGATCAGAAATGGCTCTTTAAACGCGTCTTGAATTTCAATTCCACGATAACAAACTACGGGCGCGACGGTCGATGGGACGAAATTGAGTTGATTCATCAGCATCCCCTTACGCTCAAATACAATCCGATTGCGGTGGTTCAATATCATTTGGCTGCCGGGACAATCGATCGGCTGATCGAAAGTCTTCAGACAAACGTAACGGCAGCTGAAAAATCCGGCAAGAAAATTAAGTTGAGAAGTCTAGTCGAGTTGATTGCGATTTTGCGAATGGAGGGACGATTTGACGAAGCCAAAAAATACATCGCAAAGATTGAAAAAGAAAAAATCAGGAACCGCTTTTTGAATCGGATTCTGATGGAACAAGGGGACTGGGACGCGGTTGCCGAGAAAATGCCTGGTCCTGATCAACAACCGACCGGCGAAAATGGCTTGATTGAGGTGACTGATGCGCAGCGGGCTTTGGTTTACCAGTTTATTGGTGATCAAGCAGGGTATCAGGAAGTTATTGACAAACTACTCAAAGAGGCCGAAGCGGCAAAATCTGATAACGATAAAGAGAAAGCTCGTGAAATTCTTGACTCGGTGGTCGGAATTGCGATGGTTAGTTTGGACTGGGAACTGGTGAGTCGGCATTTTAATCGCGAAGACAAGAGCTCGTTCTTTGAAGTGTTGATCGAATGCCGTCGAATCGACGAAGCGTTTGAATTGATCGGCTTGGGTGATACCGCCCAATTGCGTGATGCCTGGTTCGATCGCAAGATGAGACATATCTCTTCTTTGCGAAAAAAAATCGAGCGTTTTGAAGAGGCCGATGAAGATGCTAGTCCAGTGGAATACAAATTGGATTCGACTTGGCGGATGTGTATGGGAACCACGGGCATTACCTCCACGCTGGCCAGGTTGGGGTTGGTGGATGAGGCCGTCGCTCACTATCACACGATGTTCGCCAATCTCGCGAGCACGGAAAGTCTCGAGAGACGCTGTAATATTGTAGGGCGGCTGTTTTGGGCAGGACGATACGAAGAAGCCCGTAGACTTTGTGAACAGGGATTTAGATCCTGGGAAATCGAACGCGTTGTGTCGAGAGTCGTCGCGGTTCAAAAAAGCACTCAAATGAGTTTTTGGATGAGTCAGCTGCGACAACGTTATCCCGACCCGCTTAAGCGGCTTCATGTTGCGGCCGGAATAGTTAATTCACCGTTTTGCGGTTTGGAAGACTTTGACTTGCGTTTGGAGTTGGCCAGTATTGAGCCCGACCCGGCGCGGGTCAAAAGTGGTCTTTGGGATAGTCGGCTTGCCGAAGTCTATCAGTTCCACGGAGACGAAGAAAAGTACCAGGCTCACCTTCAGGTGTCAGAACAAGCCGGTTATGCCCCGGCGTCGAGTCAGCGAATCAAACAAGCCGTTTTGTCGGGCGACTCAAAGCAGATTATCGAGTTTTACGATTCAGCGCCCAATAATGTTTCGGTAGCCTCGGGTTTACTGGCCGCCGAAGCTTATAAGAATTTGGGTGACGTGCGCAATGCTGCTCTGCGGACCGCGTACGCCTTTGCAAAATGGGATGCGAATTATCGCAATTCTTCGACTACTTATGTGCTCAAGGATCTCGACAAGCTGAACCTGGCCGTTGAGTTTCTCAAGTTGCAAGTCTACCACAATGCTGATAAAGATAGCGCAACGGTTTCCAACGAAGGCTATCGAGAGGAGCTTGCCAGATCACGGCTCAAGTCTGACCCTGAGGCTGCCAATAACGATCATCGAATTCTTCTGTTTGATTTGTTTGCTGACCAGTCGCATCAGGCAGGGGCCGATCTGCACTGGGCCGACGAGACGATCAAGTTCAAAACTGCGCTCGCCCGGGCGAAAGTCGACAAAGGAGAACTGGATGAAGCGTTGGAATTGCTTCTTCAATGCGAACGGTTTGCCCCGGGCGACCCTGGATTGGCTGAAGAGATGATTCCTGCATTGGATCAAGCAGGTGGGGCTGAGCAAGCCGATCGTTTGTTCGAGAAAATGAGCGATTTCTATTTTGATGTGCTTTCAAAGTATCCCGAGAGCGCGCTGTACCACAACAATTACGCTTGGCTGTGTGCCTGTGCAAAACGTCGAAAGGATCACATGTTACGGCATGCCCAAATTGCCGTTAAGCAACGACCTGATTCGTCAAGCTATCTCGATACCCTGGCGACCGTCTACTTTTTGACCGGAGAAAAAGAAAAGGCGATCGAACTCTGTCGGCGCTGTATCGCGATTTATCCTTCGAAGCAACACTATCGAGATCAGCTACAACGATTTACGAGTGACCAATAAAAAAACGATTGGCAATTTGCCAACCGTTCTCTATCGTCCTGTTTTGCATGGCAAGAATTTAGAAACTTGCTTCGCCGAGATCGCTTATTCCTACGGTCCGATGCTTGGTGGATTGGTGTTTAAGAAATCACGAGGGCCGCGTGTTGTGTAGTACGGATAGACATACTGTGGAACTCCGCCACCGCCTGGTCCGCCATTGAAAGTTGGAGGGGCGTCAGTGTGAGGAATAGTGCCGCCGTAGGGTTTGGTGTGTTGGCCGCCAATCAATCCTGCTCCACCATGACCGAGTCCTGCGAGACGATCACGTACTCCACAAGAGCGACAACCCTTTGCTCCTAATAATCCACAAGAGCGACAGCCCTTTGCTCCTAATCCGCATCCCCCGGCACCACAGGCAGCAAGCGCGCCTCCGGCATGAGCGACACGTCCCCCTAAGACTCGACCGCCCACAGGGCGAATTCCACCATCGAAGATGGGTTCTGAGGTTCCAATTGCACTACGTCGGGTTGCTAAACGATCTAGCGCGCCGCTGCTGGAACGGCTTTCAGATCGCGCTAGACGATTTTGGAGACTTGCTTGACGACCTTGAGAAAGACGCTGTGCTGATAAACCAGCTGCACAATCAGAGCATCCGCAATCGCCCGAGACGATCGTCTCTCCGGCTGAGCAACCTCCCGAGCATGTCTCGCCCAAGTGACGTTGTCCAAGTAGGCCACCTGATAGGCGGTTGCATGAATGGCAACCGGTGAACATCATTACCACGGCGCAAAGGGCGCCGACCATTAACAGGGATCGCATGGTTCAAATCCTTTTGAATGCTGGGTCTGTCCTTACGGGGAGGACAACTCAATGATTTGGCGAGTTTTTTAACTCTGCTGAGAAGAGATTGATTGCCAGCTACACCTGACTAGCGGCAACGTTTCTTATCTCGCTTCACGCGGGTCGCGTGCTGTGAAGCTCATCGTCAATACAAAACGGAGAATTGAATGATTCGGTAAACTTAACGAGTCCGTTGTTCCTCTTACCACCATTAGGGTGCATAATGTATCGGCTGCGTAGACCTTCCGGCTGATCCCAGAGATTTAGATAAGAGATGCGGATTATGCGGTGCGATATTTGTTGATTCGAAGAACCCGCATCAATCAAACGCTAGCTCTGGCTGGCACACCACATCAAGACGAACCAGGAACTTTTCATGGATCCAACCCCCAATTCAGCTGCCAAGCCCGATTCCGCGCAACAATCGACTAGTCCGGCTTCTGATCGTGCCAATGATCCTCAGCCCTCTGCCAAACGAACCGTATTTTCAATTAAGTCAATCATGGTCATTACGGCGGTGTTCGCCGCGGCGGCTGTAAGCATGGGAAATCTATGGCGGGCTGCCCACGGGAATCAAAACGAGATCGGACATTTCGCAGTACTTAATGCGATGTTGCCGATGTTGGTCCTGGTTGCTGCAAGCTGGTTCTTCAAGATCTTCGGCGGATTGATCAAGTAGCTCGCCTCAGGTTCTTTTTAAGCGGCTGGCTTTACGCGGCTGGCTATTTTGCTCGATCAAAATTGCCGGTATCGCCTTACCAAGACAACACGAGACACCATTTCCAGCGCCGAAAAGCACCGATCCCAACATTGTTTTTCTTTCTCCAGAAAGGCAAAAGCCCCGAAAGTGTTTCTGAGGTTATGCTGTCTGGCTCGGTTTTTTCTGGCTAAAAAGATTTCCAAGATTTTTGAAAAACAGGCGAACCTTCTTGAAGTTAACCCGCTCTGTACGGGCGTGGGTGAGGAATATCCACGAAATATCGCCAAAATTGAATTTGTGCGGTATAATTGCGGTAGAGGTTAGGGACATGTTGTCTTTTTCCGATACCTCAATAATATGTTGGACCGAACTTTGAGAACTCTGGTTCGGTTTAATAAACATTAGTCATTCTCTTGATTGCGTGCTTGCACGCGGGAGCATTGAAATGCGTAGTAATAACATCATCAGCTCGATCGCAAACGTCATTCGTTTTAGCGTCCAGGGTACATCGATGTTGCGCTTTAGTGATCTCCTGCCGGAGCAACAACAACGCAACTTCTGTTATTGGCCTCTATCAAGCCGGCATTGCGGAACGGATTTACTGTTCGGCAATCTGACCGGGGCGACGGCGGGGATAACCGGCAAACCAATGCCCGTGTCCTCCGAACGCCCATGTCGGAAACCGCTGGCCAATTTGGGCCTCAACCAACTGTTTCTCAGACGTAGCTAACCGCCCACAAGGCACGTCCATCTCGGACGCAAAATTTAGCAAACGTAATTGAAACAGGTTTCTGGGAACCGGATCTGATCCGATTTTTCGCGCACACGCTGCTGCGATTAATTTTGGATCTCGATTCTGCCCTGGCACTTAACAGACTCCAATCGGATTCTTTAAATCCGATTGGTCTAACCAAGAGAACCAATCATGAACGCAATAAACAAAAATTTGATCGAAGTTCGTCAGACCGGAGATTTGGTCCGAGCAGCCCAGGCAGGTGACCGAAGTGCATTCGGTGAATTGTTTGAGCGATTCCAGCCTACGGTAATGGCAATCGCAATGCGACGATTGCGGGATCACGCCGACGCACAGGAATTGTGCCAAGACGTTTTCGTGCAAGCGATGTTGAAAATCGAACAGCTCCGAACGCCAGAAGCCTTTATCGGCTGGTTGCGTCAGATTACTGTTCGCATGGCAATCAACCGAGCGGTTCGACGAGCCCCAGCAATTTCAGTTGAACCTGAGATGTTGGAAGCAACGTTGACCGGGTCCGATTCTCCTTTGGATGCAGTTCTGGAGGTAGAACGTAAAGACCAGGTTCGCGCGGGTCTGGATCGCCTTGGCGAGATGGACCGGGACACGCTGGTTGCTTTCTACGTTGATGGAAACAGCTTGCTTGAAATGGCAGACGACTTTGACGCACCTTTGGGTACGATCAAGCGACGTTTGCACGTTGCTCGAAAGCGACTTGCCAAGCAGGTCGAGGAGTTGGCGGCTGCCGGGTAAGCCAAAGCGAACCCAGGTAAACGTCGACACTTGTCATCTCGAATTTTACTAAACCCCTAACCAGCCACCCTCGTACATTGCGGGGGTGGTTTTTTGATTGCCGTAATACGGGGGCATGTTGGCGTTGCAGAAGGCTCTAGCGGCTCAGTAATCTGCCTGGCTTTGAGCAGCCAGCGAGAATTGTTACGGTTGTCTCCTCTGCGAAAATGCCTGCCAATTTTCCTCACTCTACTGCCCACTGAGGATCCTGATGAAGGGAGCGATATCGAAAAAGTTTACGAAACCATTGCCATCGATATCGGCTTCAAACTGAAAGTCTGGAGCTGAAAGAGCCGCGATGAACGGTGCAATATCGAAAAAGTTCACGACACCATCGCCGTTGACATCTCCTATGAGTGAAGAGAGCGTCACGGTGATTGTTGCGCCCGGACGGAAATTGGGTTCAATGCCAAACTCGTCCTGTCCGAAGCTAAACGGTGAGCCATCGGCAAGAATGCCTGTGAGTGTTTCAACTGGCTCGGTTATCGTAACTGATTTGCCTTGCACCAGTGCGTCAAGCGACTCGCCGTTTAACATGAATTGAGTCCCCGTAATGTTCACTGCGCTGCCTTCATTGGCGATGAACCCGATCCCCGTTACGGTACCGCCGCTGATGTTGACTTGGCTGCCAGATTCGGCAGCGAGGCCGACAGAAGAAATCGCATACTGGATTCCAGTTTCTACGGTACCGCCAGTAATGTTCACGATGCTGCCAGATTCGGCTTGCAGCCCTCTCACGATGCCCCCGCTGATATTTACGACACTGCCAGGACCGGCGCCCAAAGCAAGCCCGAAGTCCAAAAGCCCATCTCCCACGGTGCCTCCGCTGATGTTCACTTCGCTACCGGAATAGGCCCTGAAGCGAGAACCCACGGTTCCTTCACTGATATTCACGACACTTCGCGCGGATTCAATATCTGATCCGAGGGTGCCGCCTTGGACGTTGAGTGTGATATCAACCGCGGCAAAGTTACTGAGCAATGAGCCACCATCGACCACGTTGAGGGTTAGGCCAGCGCTCTTACCCGGTAGTCCTCGTGACTCAAACGGGCTGTCGATGTCCACTACCCCTGTGGTATCCAACACAGGAATCCCCGCTACATTTAGTCCGACCCCAGAAAGATTGTCCCCGTCAAATTTGAAAATCAAAAAGTCAAATTCCACAGCTGCAAAAATAAAGCTCCCTCCCATAGGCAGTATGCCAGTGAAAATGTCATCTTTGGCAAGCGTGATAGTCTGGCCAGTGAACGCGTCGCCGTTAAGACGAAACTCGTCACCGAACAACTCCACCACACTTCCGGGCATGGCGTCCAATGCGCCCAACGAACCGCCGCTGATGCTCACTTGGCTGCCGGCATTGGCGGTGAAACGACCATTCACGAAGCCTCCGCTGAACGTCACGATGCCGCCGTCGTTGGCAGTGAAAGAGGACAAGATACCGCCGCTGATGTTGACTTCACTGCCTGACAAGGAAGTAAAATTGGAGCCAACCGTTCCACCGCTGATATTTACTTCGCTGCCGGAATTGGCCTCGAAACCAGAACCCACGCTTCCGCCATCGCCGACGTTAAGCTGTGTGCCATCGTCGATAGATTCAAAACTCCCGATATCTGGATCCGGTGGCAGATTGATCACCGTGGTAAACAGCGCCGGATCCGAGGGGCCGGGGTCAAAAAATTGCGCCTGAGCCATCTCAGGGATGACGACCAAGGTCGCGAACAGAATCAAGGCCGTAGCTAAACATTTAATGTTCATGAGTTGATTTCCTGCAAAGAGTTTGCGTCTTCGTACCAGCATCGCCAGCACGTCCCCAATCAGTGAGCTCAAAAGGTTGTAACGAACGCCAGGAGCAATCCAATATTTTGACATGGTTGAAAACCTATTGCATAAAAACAGAAAGAAGTCCTTATCTACTTAACCTAACGCAGAGGCATTTCAAATTTTTTCGATTTCCTAACCCTAACGCGTTGCTTTCGGTCAGCTATTACCAGTCATTGGCATCAATGATCTCTCTACCATTTCGGGACAGCAATGCGGCGACGACACTACCTTCAACATCTTCTGCCAATGCATGGACTGAGCCGTCGCACAACACGATGTTGGCCACGACATGAAAGCCGTAAGGGCCAAACGTATTCCATTCATTGACTTGATTCACTGAGACGGTTCCAAGCTCTGCCGTTGCCCACGGGCCCTCAGGGAAGAGCGGCAAGAACGCAAGATCCGGATTTATGGATCCGATATCTACTTCGCCTTGGCGATCGTATGCAACCGGTTTGGCAGCTTGTTCGAACAACAGGACAGTATTGCTAAACCCATCGCCAATAGACGCTAATTTTGCCGGCTGCGTTCTGAGAACTTCTGCCGAGGTTTCGTTGGAACTGGAGGGATGCCACGCACCTTCGGATCGCGTTTCAATATCGGTAGTCGTCGTGAAAATCGCAGAGTAGTCGCAAGCAGCAAGCCTCAGGTTGTCGGAATTCCCGAATTCAGCGATGACACGAGGCGATTGCGGTGTTGACGGACATTGAAAAACAGAGAGTTGGCTTTCCACCGCTGTGAGGTTGGCCGATGAGAGCGGTAACTGATCCAGAGCCAGCGCTTGATTCAAATTCCCGGCTTCAATGAAAGGCAGGATGTCGACCCGCCAGGAAAAGTTGTCCCATTGATTGGGGTTGGCGGTTTTCCAAAGTGGAGGCAATTGTTCTTTGTGAGCACCGCTGTAATTCAGCACCCCCAATGCCAGCTGCCGCAGATTGTTCTGGCATTCAATGCGTCTGGCTGCTTCGCGGATTTGTTGGGCGGCGGGCAGCAGCATGGCAATTAGAATGCCGATAATCGCCACGACGACCAGCAATTCGACCAGGGTAAGCCCAGCATGGTTTGTCCGGCGTTTACTACGATAGAAATTTGTTTGTTTGATTTGCATAGGAACCTATCGATAAGCCAGACGAGGTTGTTCGAACACACAACGGCCACCAACATTTAACAAACCTAAATCTCCGAGAAAAGCAGCTGGCAGCTGAGCAACAGGGGTCGCTTGAAACTGCCTGCCGGCCGCCGTTAGCTTCCAGCTTGCTGATGGCAAAGGATCGCCGTTGATGCGGACTTCAGGCACGCTTCGCCGACCACAGGTGATTTGCAGCTGTTCACGCAGCACATGGGATGTTAAGTCAACGGCAACGGTTGCCAAAATTTCGCGCGTTGCGTGCGGCTCACCCTGGCCACTCAGGTTAACCGTCCGGCGGCTCCAAGCCACTTGTACCGGTTGAGTAAGCGAACTGGTATCGAAGTCAAATTCCAGCGTTTGAAAGATCAGTTGCTGACCGACGTGTTGACCTCCAAAGAACACACCGCAACTTTTGCTTTCTCGAGGATGGAGGATGACGTTGAGTGAAAACGTGCCCAGTAGAGGCTGCCCCAATCTCAGCAATGAAATATCGTTGGATCGAATTTCAATCCGCTTATCTTCGCGTAGCTTAAATGTTGCTTCGCGATCGTCTGCTGGAAACAGCAATTGGGCATCCACTACTTTTAGTGTGCGCCAACGTGCCTTTTTGATACCTGTGGTCGGCAGCCAAAGAGCAGTCAATGCGGCGGCAATTGATATCCCGGCAGCCGCACCGATCCAGCGTCGCCGCGAATGATTAACCGTCGAGGAGCCTGCACTGACTGGAAACTCATCGGACTGGATGATTGAGCCGGCTCGATCTGGAAACAACTTGGTGGCAAGATCAATCAAGTCCTGTCGATCGGCATGAGGCGATAGCGCCTTGGCGACTTCGTCTGCCGAAGCCGGGCGGTCGTCCGGGTTGGCTGCCACCATGCGGCTGAGCAGTGACTGCACGCCGGCGGGGATGTCGCTTGGTAGTTCGTCAATTCCTGGATCGCTTGAGGAAAGGTTCCTTCCTACCAGCAATTTGATCAGGGTCTTTCCTAATCCGTATATGTCAGCGCGTGGATCAGGAATAAATGAAGCAGATCGTTGCTCGGGTGCCATGTAACTAAGCGTTCCAACGACCGCCTTATCCGCTGTTTGCTCTGTCGCCGGCCCCTCGATGCGGGTAGCGACGCCAAGATCCAGCAGCTTCACTTGCCCCGATGCGGCGACCAGCAGGTTGGAAGGCTTGACGTCTCGGTGGATTAACGATTTTGAGTGAGCAAAATGCAATCCCAGTGCCGCCTGCCGGACGATCTCGCAGCCAACGGGAACGCTTAACTTGCCTTGGCGGAACAGCAATTGCGCGGCATCGATTCCTTCCACGTAGTCCATCACTAAAAAATGGTGACCATCAATTTGACCGGCGTCGGTTGCGCGCACGATGTGAGGATGAGCCAGAGATCCGATTAGTTTCATTTCAGCGCTGAACCGAGCGATTGCCTTGGCGCTATCCTTCACTGGTGCCCCCAGCACTTTGACAGCAACGGTTCTATCAAGATTCAAATGTTGGGCTCGATAGACTGCGCCTGAGGCGCCTCGACCAATACACTCAATCAATTCGTAGCTACCCAACCGGAAGGGCAGCGTCCCCAGCTGTGGGTCGGCCAATCGACGGGCTTGTTCGAGAAAGTTGATGGCCAGCTGGTCGTCGGGGAACGAAACCGGCGCGGCCAACAACTGTTTCCGCAATCGTTGATAGTCGGCTTCGTCTTCATCAAGCGATGGAAGCTCAGAAAGCTGTTGGATCACTTCGTCACTGGGAATATCAAGCGTCGCAAGCGTTTGCTCGCATTGGTCACAGCTCTCAAAATGTTGCTGCAACTGACTCACTCTCGGTTCGTCGAACATTCCCGTCAACCAGCTTTGAATTTCATCATGAGATGGGCAGCTTGAGAAACAATCTTTCGAATTTGGTTGATCTGTTTTCATCCCACACGAAAATTTCTATCTATGAGTCCGGCTGATCGGCGAGTCCGTTTTTTAGTCGTTTTAGGACTCGCATTTTGACCAACCGAGCCGCATTGGCGGTAATGCCCAACTCTCTTGCTGCCTCGGCAGCTGACTGGCCATCGACGGCGATTCGCCAAAACAACTTCCAGTCGCGCTGGCTAATGTTGGCTCGGACGTTTTTGATAACTGTTTGAATGCGTTGATTTTTAAATGATGAAACGAATGAAATGTCTGACGCAACCAAAGACGTGTTCCAGGTTCCCGGTGCCTCTTGAGGAGCAGCCAGAAATTCGACTTGATTAAATCCACCAGACGCTTTGTCTGCCGTTTTGTTTTGTTTTCGAAAGTGATCGTTAACCTTGTTGTTTGTAATTCTTCGCAACCAACCACGAAACGTGTCCCCTGGGCGATCTCGGTGGAAATCTCCCAGCTTCCGAGCGACCGCATGAAGCACGTCCTGGGTCACATCTGCCGCATCGGTCGGCTGCAATCCGGCGCGACGACACCAACGATAGATTCGTCGGCTATACCGCGTTACCAATTGCTGCCAAGCCGTCTGGTTATTGGCCTGGGCTTGGCGAAGTAGTTCCGTGGAAGTCACACTGAGATCTACTTCAGGAGGTTTAACGTTAGAGCGCTTCATGAAATTATCCAGCACGACATTGGAACTAGCTAAAAGCGAACTTTGCATTCATTGTAGTCCCTTTTTTTATACAAAAATTGCGGTTTGACTACGAATTATTGCTTCTGCGGCGGAGTAATGAGATGCTTTTCATCAGAGCTCTTGCGAATGGCTTTTGCTCTTCGCGGGTTGTGATAAGCGAGCAATGTCTCTGGAGTACCCTTTTGCCTAACGCCCTTTTTGTAGGTGTGATACCGGACCGGGATGATCCGCGGCGTCTTCATTCGGCGCTCACGTGCATAGATTCCCAGCCCAATCCCACACAGGGCCACCAGCAGTATCAAAAATCGAAGGCTGAATCGCATGATTTGTTTTTGGGAAATAGAGTACGTAAGTTCGATCAAAACCGGCTTTAGTGAACAGTGTCAGGACATGGGTAACACATGTGCCGGGACATAGGTAACACTATTAGGATACCTTTTCGGGTGGCTTTAGCCGGAATCTCAAGCAACTAAGGCAGTTCGATTCCGCCTAAAAGGCGGTACTACAAACAAACATTACCAAACGCTTCGCGTCGCTATCCCCTGGACTGCGAAGATGTCGCTCACGTGGTTGTCGGAGATGCCCATACGCTGGATCTAAAGCGAAAATGGCCGGTTTTATAAATAAGGGGAAATTCTGACCTTTCTGAAAGAATAACGCTTAATCCACTTGAACTAAAACGCAGTAAGCCCATAATGTAAGCGGTTTCTTAAGTGCTGTTGTTGTTGTATGACTGCGAACAACATCTTTCCCGTTGTCCGGCAGGGCTCGACATCACTTAGGCAATCGATCCATTTGATAACGCAATCCGATCTGCTAACCCATTCGGCTTGCCTAGGAATTTTTTGAGTCATTCAACCTTCCGGAGTACAAAATGAAAATAGGCAATTTGGTGAAGAGCATCGCTATTGTCACTGCAACGCTGTTTGCGTCGCTCGCAAACGCTCAAGATGTAGAACTCGCAACTAACCTTGGGTTCGAGGATCCAGTTGGTATGCAGGGAGAAGACACCCCCGATCAGTGGAATCCCTTCGAGGGGGCTGGAGCAGGCGCCGGCACCAATACCATCGCTCCTTTGGACGGAGCAACTCATGCAGCGATGACAATTGATGCGACCGGGGATTCGTTTGCAGGTTTTCAATATCGGATCAACGAAATCACCGTGGGAGAGTCCTACACGTTTTCCTTTAGCGCTCGCAGCGAAGGCGTTAACCTGGGAGGAGTTGATGGAGAGTTCCGCTTTGAATTCTTCGACGCAGCCGGTGAGTTCGTTGGCGGTCAATTTGATTTTAACGAACCAGTAAACCCAGGTGATACGTACGAGATGTTCTCGCAAACCCGCTTGGCTCCACCTGGGGCAGTTAGCCTGCGAGCCGTGGTGGCGGTCCAGTCATTCGGTATGGGCGCTGATGGATCTGACTCCGACACCGGAACTCTTTTTGTTGACGGCGCATCAATCCAGGGACCACCTATTGGTACTCCTCCTGACGACAGTGAGCCTCCTATGCCCGGCCCAGTGATGGAACTGGTATCTAACCCTTCGTTCGAGGATCCAATTGGTGAGCCGCAAGAGGAAACTCCCGGTCAGTGGAATCCGTTTGACAATGGTGGTAACACCTCCGGCACTACTGCCATGACGAACCCTTTGACAGGAACGACTCACGCTGTGGCATCAATTCTTGGAGACGAAGATTCGTTCGCTGGTTTTTTTCAGGAGGTCGGCAACATCGTCCCCGGAGAGGACTATACCTTCTCCTTTAATGCTCGCAGTGAAGGCGCCAACTTAGAAGGAATCGACGCAGAGTTCCGAATTGAATTCGTAGACGTAAATGGGGCGTTTCTTGGAGATCAGTTCGCCAATAACGAAGCCATTGCTCCAAATGACTCGTACGCAACATTCATGCAAACCAGGACGGCTCCCGCTAACGCAGCTGCCCTGCGAGCCGTGATTGCGGTCCAGTCGTTCGGTGGTGGTGCTGATGGCTCCAACTCCAACTCTGGAGCCCTCTTCATTGACGACACGTCAATCATGGGATCGCTTGCTGTATCAGACGTGATGAAGGCCGATGTCAACTTGGATGGTGCGGTTGACTTTTTCGACATCCAACCGTTCATCGACGTTTTGTCCGCAGGAGGAACTCCAGATGAAGAGACAGCGGCGGATGTGGACTGCAATGGCATGGTGGACTTCTTTGATATCCAACCATTTATCGATGC
>CAYSQZ010000065.1:0-21704 GCA_964433035.1 uncultured Pirellulaceae bacterium
CGATGCGTAAGAGCGTGAGCGAGGAATCATCGAGGCTCCTCGCTGACGCGTCGGGCTACTTTCGACCGACTTTTTTAAGATCCTCGAAACCGCCTTACGAATTCGAAAGCCCCAAGGGGGCTTAATCAATAGCCCAGGGTTCTTGAACCCTGGGGTAAGGATAAATAAATCATTCCTCAAACCCCAAAGGGTTTCGTCACTGCACCCAAGTCGCAGATCCAATCCACGTTGGGTTGCTTGTGTAATTGGTTCTTTGTCCCAAGGTTCAAGAACCTTAGGCTAATGCTCAAACGCCCTTGGCGAGCTAATGTTCAAACGCCGTTGGCGTAGATGAACCGCAACGGTAGACGGAGTTAAGATCCACCGTCTAAATCGGTTGTAAGAACAGTTTTAAGAACAGTTTTCTTGATACCTGCGGCAATTTGTCCGGTCGACAAAAAGCTTGTTTTTAACGAGAATATCGACTTACTTCTGCGGGCACAGCTCAAACTCTCTACGGCCATAGGACCAACTTTTTGTTGGCAGTTCTTTGTTTTCCAAGACCCTTAATTTTATAGCTCTGTTCACCTGTCTGTTGGCAGTTTCAGGTTGCGAGAAATCTCCGCCGCCCGACTTTCGTTTCAACTCTGTTGAGTGGCTCAAACAGGAGCGTCTTCACCTATCTGGAGATGACCGTTTTGACGAAGGTTACAAACAGGAAATCGGCTCGATCTTGACGACTTTGTTCGGAACACCTGACGCCCCGAAGTTTCCTTATTTTCTCGGCGAAGACGATCCGGCGCACGATATCATCAGCCTTGAGAACCTCAAGTTTGCAGCAGGAGCGGTCAAGAGCGGCAAAACGGGCAAGCACCAGGGGCTTTACCGCGAACACTGTGCCCACTGCCATGGAGTTACCGGCGATGGAGCCGGGCCAACGGCTGAGGTCGTCAATCCATACCCGCGCGATTTTCGGCTGTCCAAGTTTAAATTCAAATCGACTCCGCTGCGACAGCCACCGACCGATGATGACTTGATGACGATTTTAAAAAGGGGAATACCAGGCACCGCGATGCCTTCGTTTCGCGCGCTTCCCCAAGAAGAACTTGAAGCGTTGGTAGAGTACGTCAAATACCTGACCATTCGAGGACAGTACGAACGTTACTTGATTTCTGAAGTCGCCGGCCTGGATGGTCACGCCCTGATCGACCTGACTCTGATCGCCAAAGCCGACCAAGCCGATGAACCTTCGGACGATGACGTTGATGAATTCGAAGATCAAATGTACACAATTATTGGCGAAGGACTTCAGGAAGGGATTATCGAGCGTTGGCTTAATCCGGACAAGAAGATCAGCAAGATCCCGCCGGCGCCAGCAATGTTTGATCCGACCCATCCCGACCATGAAGACTTTGTGCTGCAAGGGCGCGAGCTGTTTTTCTCCAAAGGCAACTGCATGCAGTGTCACGGGCAAACCGGAATTGGCGACGGACAACTGGGGAATTTTGACGACTGGACTAACGACTGGATCAAATCGGCTGGCGTGGATCCGTTCGAGCCGGAAACCTATGCGGACTTTGTCGCCGCCGGTGCCCTGCCCCCTCGGCCAATCCAACCTCGCAACCTTCACTTGCCCGTCTATCGCGGCGGTGACCGTCCGGTTGACATCTATTTGCGACTGGCCAATGGAATCGAGGGCACGCCGATGCCGGCTTCGGCCGCGATGTCCTCGGACGAGATCTGGAAGATCGTCGCCTACGTGCGATCACTTCCTTTTGAAAAATCTGGCGACCAAGTTGAGCTTCCTGTTAACGACAAGGAAATCTCAAGGCAATGAATCGCTTTTGGAGCATCCTGTTTTTCTGCGTGCCCATTCTGGGGATCGTCACGTTCCTGATGGCGATGTTTGGAGTTTGGCCGCTGACGCATGCGTGGCTGCCCCAATCGTTCTCCACTGCCGGTGAGACGATCGATCAATTGTTCAACGGGATTCATTTGCTCTCGGCTGTGATTCTTTTGGGAACCGGTTTGACGATCGGCTGGGCGATCTGGAAATTCGACCATCGAAATGACAATCGAACAAAAGCAGCTTACTTTCATCACAACACGACCTTGGAAGTAATTTGGACGATCATCCCGGCGATCATCCTGGTGTTCCTGGCTTTCTTTCAAATGAAGTCGTGGACCGAAAACAAGATGGAGCGGCCTGTCGTTGAAAAAAATGGCGAGACGATGGTTGTGCCACCCATGGTGATGGTAAAAGCCAAGCGGTTTGGCTGGGAGTTTCACTACGCGGGCGCCGACGGGATCGTTGAAACTCAGGACGACATTTACATCGAGAATCTACTTGTGCTGCCGGTCGGCGAAGACATCGTCTTGCAACTGGAGTCGCGCGATGTGATTCACAGTTTTTTTGTTCCCGAACTGCGATTAAAGCAGGACATTGTTCCGGGAATGACTCAGTTCTCATGGTTTAATTCCAATCAAACCGGCGATATCGAGATCTTATGTACTGAGCTTTGTGGCTGGGGGCATTACAAGATGGTTGCGGACATGCGATTGGTGGACCGTCCCACGTTCAATGCCTGGCTTGCCGAGCAACAGGCGTCTTATGCGCCCAAATTCAAAGAGCCAGAGGAATCAGAGACCAAGCCCGAGGTGGCGATGCTGGAAAACGACAAACGTAAAGCGATTCAGATTGAGAAGTGATGGCCGAAGCGACGGTTGAAAATTTAGGATACCAAAAACGAAAAGGAAACATCCTTTCTCGCTTCGTTTTTACGTACGTATTTGCGACTGATCACAAG
Organism: uncultured Pirellulaceae bacterium; assembly: GCA_964433035.1. Lineage (GTDB taxonomy): Bacteria > Planctomycetota > Planctomycetia > Pirellulales > Pirellulaceae > Mariniblastus. Next base: position 2,787 of record CAYSQZ010000065.1, read on the forward strand.
ATCATTGGTTTGCAATTTCTATTCTCGTCATTGATTTGGTTTTTCGTTGGGGGCCTGCTGGCCCTGGGCGTTCGTTGGCAGTTGGCGTGGCCCTGGACCGACATGCCGATCGTCGGGCGGGCTTTATTCGCTGATTCAGGTGGACAAATTTCCCCCGAGTTTTACACGATGCTCTTTACGATGCACGCGACGATCATGATCTTCTTTGTGATCATTCCAGTTCTGGCCGGTGCGTTTGGCAACTACCTGATTCCGCTGATGATTGGCGCCGAGGACATGGCGTTTCCTCGACTTAATATGCTTAGCTATTGGTTCATGTGGCCAGCGTTTGCCTGCATCATCATCAGCTTTTTCATGCCCGGATTCGGAGCGGCGGCAGGCTGGACGTCTTATCCGCCGCTGAGCGTCTTCAACGGAGACGCCCAATCAATGTGGCTGCTGGCGATGGTGTTCGTTGGCGTCTCTTCGATGATGGGCTCGATCAACTACTTGACGACTATTATTCAGATGCGAGCCCCCGGGATGACAATGTTCCGGATGCCAATGACGGTCTGGGGAATGTTCATTACGGCAATCATGCAGGCGTTTGCTTTGCCTGTTTTGACGGCGGCTTTGTTGATGCAGCTTTCAGATCGAATCCTGCACACCGGATTCTTTTTGCCCGAAAACATCGCCGTGGACAATGCGGTCGCGGCCAGCGGCGGTGGGCAAGTCCTGTTGTGGCAGCATCTGTTTTGGTTCTACTCACACCCGGCTGTCTACATCATGATCCTGCCCGCGATGGGGATGGTCTCGGACATGATTTCATGTTTCTCACGCAAGCCGTTGTTTGGATACAAGCCGATGGTCTACTCGATTACTTCGATTGCTGGCCTGGGGTTTATCGTGTGGGGGCACCATATGTTCATCTCCGGGATGAATCACACGTTGGCGATGAGCTTCATGGTTTCGACGATGCTGATTGCTCTGCCCAGTGGAGTTAAAGTATTTAACTGGATCGGCACACTTTGGGGCGGCCGACTGCATTTGACGACGTCGATGTTGTTCAGTATCGGATTCGTTTCAATGTTCGTGATTGGAGGTCTTTCGGGCATCGTGATGTCGGCGCCGCCGGTAGATATCGTGATTCACGATACTTACTATATTGTCGCTCATCTGCATTACGTCTTGTTTGCCAGTAGCGTGCTGGGCGTTTTCGGCGCGATCTACTTTTGGTATCCGAAAATGTTTGGACGGATGATGAGTGAGACAATGGGAAAGCTCCATTTCTTGCTGACTTTCATTTTTCTCAACGGCACTTTTTTTCCGATGCACTTTCTCAGCCGAATGCCTCGACGAATTGCTGACCCTTACATCAACGACTCACTTAAAGACCTTCTGCCATTGAACCAATTTATGACGATCTGTGCGTTTGCGATGGGTGCCGTGCAGATCCTGTTTGTGCTCAACTTTTTCGGCAGCATGCTCTTTGGCAAGCGTGCGGGGCGCAATCCCTGGAATTCAAACACGCTTGAGTGGACCGCGCCAAGCCCTCCCGGACATGGCAATTTTGACGTCCAGCCTTACGTTTTTCGTGGGCCATATGAATACAGTCACCCGGATACCGAAGAAGATTTTTTTCCGCAAACAAAAAACCCGGAACACTAGACCAATAGAACGTTAGACAGATTAATACCCAAACCAAAAACATGAAAGACATTCCCAGTCGATGGCCGCATCGTGTCGCGATCGTTCTGGCTGTGATTGTGTTCCCATTAATTTGGGTTGGCGGCTTGGTGACGACTATCGATGCTGGAATGGCGGTACCGGATTGGCCCGGAACCTACGGATACAATATGTTCCTGTATCCAATCGAGACCTGGTTGTTCGGGCCCTTTGATCTATTCGTTGAACACGGACACCGTTTGCTTGGTTCGCTGGCCGGGCTGGTGGCGATCTGGCTGGTGTTTGTCACGATGCGAAACGAGCCGCGAAAATCGGTGAGACGGTTTTCGATTTTATTGCTGATCTTGGTGATTGCTCAGGGAATGTTGGGCGGGATGCGAGTCTTATTGGATGCCCGTACGCTGGCAAAAGTCCACGGCTGCGTTGGCCCTGCTTTTTTCGCTTGCGTGGCTGGCTTTATTGTCGTTACCTCGCGCTGGTGGTGGAACCAGTCAAGTGTTCGCTCTCTGAAGGCTTCGTTGCCACAGCGCAAGTCTGGCACTTCCGGCTACGGACTAATTTTTCTCTCGACGCTGATGGTCGCGGCAAGTTTCGGTCAGTTAGTCGTTGGCGCCTTCCTGCGACACATCGACGTTAGCTCTCCAGCAAATATCTATCGAGGCCTTGTCGTTTTACACATCATGATCGCGGTCGCAATCTTACTGGGTACGACGGCGCAGTGGATTAACAGCCGTTTACCGAGGTTCAAGGATGCCGGGATTCGCGGTTCAATTAATATTCTGATGCTGCTAGTCTTGGCTCAAATCATGCTTGGATTGGGAACCTGGGTCGTGAAGTTCGGCTGGCCAGTTTGGTTTGCCCAACAGAGTTTTGCGGCTTCGTTTATCGTGGGCGAGAAAACTTTTGTGCAGATGAATATCATTACCGCACATGTTGCCTTTGGATCCTTGATCTTGGCGTTTTGGACGGTTCACATGTTACGATGTCGGTGCTCGCTGAGATCGAGGATTGACCTCCCAATAGCTGATACGGACAAACAAGGCCTAACCAACGGTGCGGATTGCCAAGACAGCGACTTTGAAACGACCACACCAAACTCAGAAGCCACCAATTTATCACCTCAACCTTTATCAACATCGGGCTAACCGCATGTCAACGATTACAACCAACCAGGATGCTTCAACAGACGATCCGAAACAAACGTCACGTGTTCAAGCTTACATCGAGCTGACGAAACTTCGAATTTCGGTGATGGTCCTGTTCACCTTTGCCGCGGCGGCGTTTCTAGCAGTTGGAACCGCGGGCAGCGCTGACCAGACAATGACCGTGACGCTATTTCTCGGCGCGTTGATAGGCATGCTTGCGATCGCGGCCAGCGGCAATGCGATGAATATGTATCTGGAGCGCTATTCTGATTTCCTGATGCCGCGGACAGCCAAACGTCCCTTGCCGGCTCAGCGATTATCGGCAACCGAAGTCGCAACTTTTGGCGCGGTTTCGTTTGGGGTTGGAGTTGGTTTTCTACTGGCGCTGGTCAACTGGGAAACTGCGGTCTGTGGAATTGCGAACTGGATTTTATATGTCTTCATCTACACTCCCTTAAAACGAAAGACGCATCTCAACACTGAGATTGGTGCTGTCGCTGGTGCGATGCCAGTGGTAATGGGTTCACTGGCATCAACGCATTCGGTTGGACTGGTTTGCTGGGCATTTTTTGGCGTTCTGTTTCTCTGGCAGTTTCCGCACTTCATGGCGATCGCGTGGATGTATCGCAACGATTATCGCAGCGGCGGGTTGAAGATGTTGACGGTAACCGAGCCGACGGGCGCGGCGGCTGGCCGGAAAGCAGTCATTACTGGCGTGCTGCTGATTGTGGTGAGTCTGATTCCGGCGCTGGCGATGCGAACTTCGGCGCATATTTGGATCTTTTCAATTCTGGCTGTCATGCTGGGATTGTTTTACCTTAAAGCCGCGATCGCATTTAACGGATCGCGGACTGATCCAATTGCCAGAAAGCTGTTGCGAGTTTCGATACTGTATCTGCCTCTGTATATGATTTTGTTGTTGATAGGTTGCTTGACCTAATTACCACTGGCAGCGGTTTAGGGACGGTTACCCTTTTGCTTTTAACATTGTTTAGTTCATGACTTCGACGGCCAGCACAACGGATCAGTCCGACCATGGGGAATCTCATGCGCACGGGCACATCGAGCTGCAGTACCAACCGGCGGTTCCAGTATCTAAAGGAAAGCTCGCGATTTGGCTGTTCCTCTCGACTGAGATCATGTTCTTCACGGCGCTGATCGGGACATACATTGTTCTTAGATTTGGAGCGCCTCAAGGAAGTTGGCCGGCGCCTCATGACGTTCGCGTTGTTGAGTGGCTGGGCGCATTGAACACGTTTGTGTTGATTTGCTCCAGCGTAACGATTGTCTTTGCGATGGAAGCCGCCAAGCGCGACGTGGCTGACAAAGCGCGAAAGTGGCTGGTATTAACGTTTGTCCTGGGATGCATTTTCCTGGGAATCAAAGCCTTTGAGTACAACTCAAAGTTCAATCATGGAATCCACCCGGCAGCACCGCGAAGTTTGCTTTACGACCGGGCCGATGTTAACTACCTCGCTGGCTTAAAAGCAAATTGTGATCAGCAATTGAATTTGCTTGTTGTTGAAGGACAATCCGATTTCCCAGAGGCGGGCCAAGAAACTCCTGAATCAAACTCGCCTGATCATGCTCACGACCATGGCGAAGGCCTGAAGGAGCGTTTGGAGTTAATCCAGTCCGGGTTGATTGGATGGACGCAAAACAAGGTTGGTCAATCGGAAAGCCCGATCGAGCGGGAGCTTGCGCTTAAAAGCCTCGCCCATCAGATCTATCCGCGCGGTCGAGACGAGCGAATCGAAACTCACCTTGCTGACGAGCTTAAAGAAACCAAAACCAAACTGGCCGCAACCAAAGCCGACAATGATGCGGCCCAAGCCAAAGTCGTCGAATTGCAAAAGCAAATTGACGACCTAAATCAGAAAATAAAAGACGCCTCAGATGAAGAGGCTAAAACAAAACTGGAATCCCAGCTCGAAGCCAAAACGCAGGAGTCTACTGATGCCGCCGCTGCCGCCAGCGAGCTGACTGACCTACTGTTGCCACTGCAGGATCGCGTTGCGGCAATGGAAGAGTTCGGTTTTGTCGAAGACGGGATCAACGAGCATTATCACATGCGTTTGCCAATGGTGATTCCCAGCGGTAACACCTGGGCCAATACCTACTTTTTGCTAACCGGGTTTCATGCCTTGCATGTACTTGGCGGCTTGATCGCTTTTCTCATTCTGCTTCCGATGAGACTGGGAGTCAGTCGTGCGGGTGTTCTTGAAAATGTTGGACTGTATTGGCACTTTGTCGACATCGTCTGGATCTTTTTGTTCCCATTGCTCTATCTGTTTTGAATATGAATCAGCCGCAACCGATCCAACACGATTCGAATGCCGGTGGAAACCACAATGGGGTTTTCATCGCGGTCTTCGTTATGCTGTGCCTGCTGACGGGGCTTTCGTTCTGGATTGCCAATTCCCATCTGATGGAAAACAAATATGTTGGTTGGGGTTCAATGATGGCCGTCTCAGCTGCCAAGGCGATGCTGGTCATCCTGTTCTTCATGCATCTCTGGTGGGAAAAGCGCTGGAAATATGTGCTAACGGTGCCAGCGCTGATCATGGGTGTACTTTTAGTATTGCTGTTGGTTCCCGACGTGGGGTTCCGCACGCAAACTTACTCCAACGAGCGGCGAGCCAACGCCCCTGCCGCAGAAGTCAATTCGGCCGAGACGAAATCGTTGGAGCCTTCGGTCGAAGCTACTCCAACTGAGCCGGTCAAACACTAAGCAATTCCTTCTGAAATTCCTTTGGGAAAATTCGAGAAACTTTATGCGATACGCAGTTCCTGTAATCCTTTGGTCCCTCGTGGCGATCGGTCTGGCGGTTTTCTTTTTCAACCGACCTGACGGCCAGCGCGGCCGAGGTTTAAAGATCAGCCCAAATGGAGTTGGGACAACTGAGCCCAGCAGCAAAGACGTTCCTCAAGGTGCCGCCATCGTGTCGATCCCGTGGAAGCACTTGCCCGATGTGGATCGGTTTAAGTTGACCGACCAAAACGGCAACAAGTTTGATAGCGCTGATTTGGTCGGTCGCCCGTATGTGGTAAGTTTCTTTTTCGCCAGCTGCCCGTCTTTTTGTCGCGATCTTAATAATGAGCTCGACCGCGTGAACGATGCTCTCAAAAACACTGACATTCAATTTTTGACGATCACAGTCGACCCCGAAAATGACACGGTTGAAAAACTGGGCCAATACGCTCAAGGTTATGACGCCAAACCGGATCGTTGGGCTTTTTTAAGAGGGCAGAAACATCAACTCGAGGAGATCGGCCAACACACGTTCAATGTAGTCGTCGATCGGGATACGCACACTGACAATATTCTCCTGGTCGACAAATGGGGACGATATCGAGATCGTTTCAAATGGGATCAACCGACTGACATGAAGCGATTCGTGCGGGTCGCCAAAGAAGTCGCCGCTGAAACTGATCCGCCACTCAATGAGTCGTTTGAAACGCGGAACGTGTTGGCTGGCTACGAGCATCCTGATTTAGCCAATGTTCCGTGGATTCGAGACTTTCATCTGACCGAGCGAAGTGGCCAGAAGTTCTTCTCTCGGGACCTAACAGGCGAAGTCTGGATCGGGAGCTTCTTTTTCAGTTCGTGCCCGGGAATTTGCAAGGACCAGAACAAGTACCTTCGTGACTTGCAGAATCGATTGGGTGAGAAGTCGCCGCGCGTGGTGAGCATTACGACCGACCCGACTAATGACACGCCGGAACACTTGCGAGGTTTTGCCAAGACGCTGTCCGCCAATACAGAGCGATGGCTATTTTGCACTGGCGATAGTCACTTGATCAAGCGCATCGGTGCGGAGTTCTTCAAAGCCCATTCCAGCGCGGGCCACCATTCGTCAGAGCTATTTGTTGTCGATCGCTGGGGCGACGTACGAGGCAAGTTCGATTGGCAAGAACCAAAACAGGAAATCGAGATGCTCAAGCTGATTGAGCAACTGCGAGCCGAAGATCGCCCTCAGCGCCCCGTTGATCCACCGCGCAAGGCACCTCACGACATGGACCAACCAGAGGGCAACGATTCAATGAAGGGCGAGAGTCAATGAAACGCCCCGAGTATGTACAACAACCTGCCAATCCAGCCTTAGGCAAACGACTGAGGATCGCGGTTTGGATTTTGACGATTCTGGTATGGGCGTTGGTTGGCGCAATGCGTCGTCCCGAGAAGTTCACCCTGCCCGAGGGAGTGAGTTTGAGCTTTCTTCCTGCGGTCCACGCAACGTTGAATTCTCTGGTCGCGATCTTTTTGGTTACGGCAGTGGTGATGATCAAGCGTAACAATGTCCGGCTTCACAAGCTTGCGATTTCAGCGGCAATGATCTGTTCGGCTTTATTTCTGACTTGTTATGTCGCCTATCACTTCACGACCGAGGAAACCCGTTTCGGCGGAGAAGGAACGGCCAAGCTCTGCTATCTCCTTCTGCTAATCTCGCATATCGTGCTGGCGGCGATCAGTTTGCCGTTTATTTTGTTGACTTGGGTTTATGGGTTCACGAATCAGTTCCAAAAACACCGATCGATGGCAAAGTGGATTTTCCCGGTGTGGTTGTATGTCGCGGTGACAGGGCCGATTTGCTATCTAATGCTGCGACCGTATTATTAGTTTCGTCGACGCGAAACGACCGGGGTGGGTTTGCAAGCGAATCACATCAACCCTCCCCGACCAATCTTGGTTGGTGACTTTGTTTCGTTGAACCGCTCAATCTGATTGGCTACAATAAGTTCATGTTAACTTTCCGTCCAACACGAATCTTCGCGGCCGCGTATTGTGGGCTGGTTCAGTTCGCGTTTCTGCAACCCGGCATCGCGGCAGCCTGTCCGACTTGTAAGGATGGATTGCACGGAGATGGGACGGCGTTCGCTTACGCGGTCAGCATCCTGTTCATGATGGCGATGCCATTTGTGATCATGAGTTTCTGGATCGTCACGATCATTCGGCTAAGAGCCAAAGCTGCCCAACTGGACACGCCCAGAGTGTAAAACGGCGACTGAAGCTCAAAGGAAACACTTGCGGCAGCGTTGTTTCGCCGTGTTTTATTTAACTGCTCAAATCAATTTCTACCTGATTGCCACCGTCCTCAATCGTCTTTATAAGCGGCGTGGTTTACGACGATAGATTTCAGGGATGTCATCTCGATCCTCGTCAGGGGCTCTGTGTTGCGAGAAATCCCCGATTGATCGCGAGCGAACAACGATCTGCCCGCGCAAAAAAAATCTGACAAAGAAGACTAGTTGCATGTTCCTCCAGATATCTCACCGAATCTGAAACCTTCTTCCCACGGGCCGGGTTAGCTTCTGGTAGAGTCGTTTCAACTCGCAGCTGTTTTCTTATTGGCTCAATAGATTTCGAGAAAGATCATGAAAGACAATTTCAAGTGGGTAACGATACTTTTTTGTTTTTTGGGTATAGGCGCTCCGATGGGGATCGTCCCCGGGGAAGAAGATCCCGTGCTGATGCGAATGGCGCCCGAAGAAGTCTTAATGTATGCGTCCTGGGCTGGCACTCAAGCGGCCGACCCGGACGGAAATGCGACTGAGAAATGGATTGCGCAAAAAGACATGCAGCGATTCTGGACGGATATGGGCACCAAGTTACAAAAGCTTGCGACAGCCGCGATCGAAAACTCTGATGACGATCCGGCGCTCGGGCAGCTCTATGCGCTGAGTCTCAAATTGCCCAAGCTCCTTTGCCGCCAACCTTGTGGGTTTTACATCGATCAATTATCCAAAAACGGCAAAGACTATGGTGGAGTCTTGGTGATTAATCTGGGTGAGCGAAAAGACGAAATCGCCGAGCAATTGAAAAAAGCAAAAGCATCAATCAAAGAGTCTATCAAGCTAACCCATGAACACGGAACCGACTGGTTGGTTTCCGATGCAGATGCGTGGTTGCTTCCATCGCTGAAAACGAAAATCGGGATTCATGAACGTTATCTTGTTATTGGGTTTTCAGGGGGAGAATGCGAACTAAATGTTAGTTCCTTCTTTGAGAACAAAGACACTCCCGAACCTAAGTGGTTGACGAAAATCAAGCAAAAGTTGCCCGTCCCAAGGCGCGCTTCGGTTGGCTACGTCAACACACCGCTTGCAGTGCGTGCCCTTGAAGGCCTTGAAGCGGACGTGAAAACCATTGGTTTCGTCAATGGGCTCGATGATGAAGGTTATCTGGGAAGGGTTTGGATTGAAGGTGGCGATGAATCGGAATTCGCAAAAGTCATCAATGGCCCGATTGAAAAGAAGCTTTGGGAGAAGATGCCTGCCGGAAATCTTTTCACAGCCACTGCGTGTATTTCCAAAGAAGAAATGTTCAAAGCAGTCAAGTCAGTTTCTAACAACGATCCAATGTTCGAAGAATTAATCGCAAACTTCGAAGCATTCGGCGATGGCGTGACACTCAAAGATGAATTGATGAGCAACATCGGTGACAACATCTTTGTTATTGGTGAGGCGCATAGCCTCGGTTTGTGGGGAACCAATACCAATCCAAGCGGGCTTTGCCTTCAGGTTAAAGACGAAATGGGGTTTCTCGATACGATCGAAGGGTTCGCCAAACGCCTCAAAGAAGTCTCCGAGGATACCGAGAATTTCACCATCGAAACGAAAGTCATTGAGGAAGTCAAAGTTTATCTTGTTACGCGTAAACGGCGATCCGCAGGCTGGAGAAAAATCTATTTTGCCCTCCACAATTCTCAGCTTGTCGTTGTCAACAATTTGAAATTGCTCAAAAAAGTTCTTTTCACCGAGGAATTGGACGAGAAGCAGCGCTGGGTAAAAGCGAAACGAGTCAACCGTTTGTACCAGTATGCGAATGACCAAAAACTGGGTGAGCCGAATTTGCTATTCGAGGTAGATCCCAAGCCGATATTGCAAACGGGGCACGGACTCTCAGGCTTATTGGTGAGCTATGGATTGGCGAAGGTTCCCGATGTCGGCACGATGACCAATGGCCTGGAGCCTTGCTTAACCGGGGTTTTTAAAACAGAAGATGGATTTCAGATCGTACAACAAAATGTACTGCCCTCGGGCACTCCCCCTTCTTTTCTCGGCTTTGCAGCCGTGATCGCAAACGCTTTGTCCGTTCAAAGTAAGCTGCAAATCATACAAAAAAAATAACGACATGTCAGGAACCGAAATAAAAGCCGCAGCTTGGCCAGTGCGCCAAGCCATTCAGGCAACCCGTCCACAAATTCTTGTCGTGGTATTTGTTACTAACCAGCGATCCCGATCTTGCGCGCGATAACTTCAAACAGAAACTCATATATCTCAATGTGGCGCCTGGCTGAAAAACATCTTGCCCCACGTATAAAGCCCGTGGTTTCGAATCAGAAAACCGTGGGTCGGCTTGGAAGCTGAGAGGCTACGAAAAAACGCCGCTTCGAAATGAAGCAGCGTTTCTTATGTACAAATATTGTTGCGTTGCAACCACTGAACCAACTATTCCTGACCACTGTGTGGGCCCAAAATATGGATCACTGGTTTTGTTGCGGCTGAGCGCTCAGCTGAGACAGTAGTTGTAGCACGCCGTTAAGATGAGCCAACCGGGGCCCGTAACGATCGACGAATTCATTGAGGACAAAATCGCTGTCCATCATACCTTCGTAAGTGTCGTTAACATCCGCTGTCATATTTTGCAGGAATTCGGTTTGAACTTGCGAAAGTGCTTCCGCAGCAGCTCGACACCTTCGTGCCAGAAGCGGATTTGCATCTTTCCACTGAGTCAATTCGTTGTTTCGCTGCCGCTGTGAAGCGCCCATCTGCTCAACCATTTCCTCAAGCAATTCATTCTGGCGATCCTGGCCTTCGACCATCTGATGCAGCAATGTCACAATTTCAGACTGTAAATTAACGGGCTGAGAAACTGGATTTTCGCTAGCATTTTGAGATACGTCGATGCGAAAAACGGGTGACATATCTTGGGACTCGTGCGGCATATTTTAAAACTCCAAGTAACTTCCTTTGAGAACTCCTTCAGTATAAACCGAGCTTGGTCGGGTGTCGAGCAATTGATTGTGTAATCATCAATTTGCAGGAAACGTTTGAGTGAAAAAGAGGATCTATCGTCAAAGCTTTTCAAGCGAGTGTTTGACTTAACGATTTGTACGGCTATTCAGGTTTGAACGGCACAAAGTTCTGCCAATGGGCAGCCTCAAGTCCTTTCCTGCCGACTCCGATGTCATCTACGTCGCTTATTCCAAGGATGGAAAAGCAGAAAGATACTCTTCAAAAATCGTCAAAAAAGTTATTGACAGATCTGATTTTTGAAGCGTATGCCGGAGAGGTTTTGCAACTCTTCAAACCCAGGTTGAAACAAATCTGTTTTCAATCGAAATGCCACATCATAAAGTAGGCGCGGATTTGAATTGTTGTTGCACAACCCCAAACAGGTGAACTGCTGCGACAAGTGAGGTTCAACTTTAACCTCTTACAGCAATCGAAGTGCAAGGACCTTGCTTCGTGAGTCAGACGAATCAATTCTCTAATTTGCCTCCCGCAAGCTTCGGTTTTTTAACCGTGGTTGAAGTGGCATCGTTGGGGCACTGTGGAGGTTTGCTTGTAGTCTCCAATATCGGTCGGCCCATCGAGTTTCATTTTACTACGCCCGTCGGCTCCAATCGCGCTCAGGAAATCATGTACGGGAGAACCTATCCGGGCTTTCTCTGTGGTGACCGAATCGGAGCGGCTTTGGTTGACAAGACCAAACAGTTGCCGACCGTTTTCGTCACTGACTGCCCCGACATGCTGCCTGTCTGCGAGTTGATCGACACGCCATTGATTCTGGTCCCTGCGTCAGCAGAAGCTACGATCCAATCACAGCCCTTTGATGGGCGTGGACTGAAGCACTTCATCGTTAATGGGCAAACGATCTATTGCTTGAACGCTTCTAGCGATCAACGTGCAACGATTGAGTACTACGCGAATCAGTTCAGCAAGACGCTGCCCTTTGAAGAACCTTTTGAGCGAATCCGCCAAGCAATTTTTGAGGCCAATCAGGTTTTGAAATCGGCATAGACCAGAAAAGCCATGAAAAGCGAAACGGAATCCTGATGCATCAAGCCCCCAATGAAATTGATTGGAATCGCGCGATCGGGGACACCGAAGTTGAGCTGGAAACGTCTTGGCAAGCCGAACTGGTTGACTTGCCCCATGTAGTCTCGGCCAAAATTGGTTCGCGAAGAATCAAAACCAGCAGCTTCTTTTTTCAACCAGCCACCGGCGCTGAACAGACAGAAAGCCGCTCACGCGGCGGCTCATTGTTTGATCCTTACGCAGCTTCCAATACTGCTTCGACTGAAGACGACACCGACAGCAAACAGCCGCAGAAAAAAGAATTCTCAGACGCCAAGCGCACCCGAATCTTACCACCGCAGGATATCATTAAGCTTGAAGACAGGCTGTTTTATCTGCTTCAGCCGCCATTAGAAAATCTGTTGGGAGGCAAGACGCTTGAGTTTCCCTTTGAACCGTTTAATTTCCAGTACGCTGGTATCGCGTTTTTGTTTCCCCGGCAAAGCGCGATCCTGGCCGACGAGATGGGACTTGGCAAAACGATGCAGGCGATCACAACCGTGAGGATGCTGTTGCGGTCCGGCTACATCAACAACGTGCTCTTGATCTGCCCCAAGCCGTTGGTAACAAACTGGCAGCGAGAGTTTAAAGCCTGGGCTCCCGAGATTACCGTGGCTGCCGTTAAGGGTAACCAGCACCAGCGGGCTTGGCACTGGAATTCCGACGCCGCGATGGTCAAGCTTGCCAACTACGAGTTGTTGACGCGAGACGAAAAATGGGTGACCGATCCTGAACATCAGTACGACCTGGTGATTCTTGACGAGGCCCAGCGGATCAAAAACATTGGTAATGCCACCAGTCAGGTCGTTCATCGAATTCCCCGCAAACGCAGTTGGGCGTTGACGGGAACTCCGATCGAGAACGGGATCGAAGATCTGGTTGGAATTTGTGAGTTTGCGGCCAAAGGAGCGGTCACCAGTGGCATGACACCACGCGAAGTTCGCGTGAGTGTGAAGGACTTGATTTTGCGCCGCACCAAAGACCTGGTGATGAAGGATTTGCCTCCGCGTCTGATGCGCGACGCTGAGCTGGCGCTCTCGCCGGACCAACAATTGACCTATGACGGCGCCGAAAAAGACGGAGTGATGCGGCTCGACGAAATGGGTGATGAGCTAACAATCAAACACGTTTTCGAGCTGGTGTTACGGCTCAAGCAAGTCTGCAACTTCGATCCAGCGACTGGCAGCAGCAGCAAGATCGATCGTTTAAAAGCTGACATGGAAGAGGTCGCCGCCAGCGGTCAAAAGGCGATCGTGTTCAGTCAATGGGTTGGCGCACTGAAGACAATCGGCCAGCAGCTGCTTCCCTACAAACCGCTGGAGTATCACGGGCGAATACCATCTCGCCAACGCGACCCAATTCTTGATGAGTTCAAGAATAATCCAAATCGACACGTACTGCTGATGAGTTATGGAGCCGGGGCGGTTGGGTTAAATCTGCAGTTCTGTCGATACGTTTTTCTGTTCGATCGTTGGTGGAATCCGGCGATCGAGGATCAGGCGATCAATCGGGCTCACCGAATCGGAGCCGCGGGAAGCGTCACCGTCACGCGAATGATCATGGCTGGAACCATCGAACAGCGAATTCACGAGATACTCGAAGCCAAACGAGAGCTATTCAACGAGATTCTCTCTGATGGAGATGAGCCCGGGCGTCGTGGACTCTCGCGCGATGAGATCTTCGGGTTGTTCAATCTTAGGACTCCCAAGGGTAAGATTAACCCGCACACCGAAAGTGGCTCCAGGAACGCGGCTTGATATCCGCTGGTTCAACTCTGCCATCAACTTGCCTGTAATCGCGCCATGCCCAAAACTTCCCAACCCGAGAAGACCAAATCCAATTGGTATCCACCATGGGCGCCACGGTTTTGGAATGGAATGCTGCTGGGCGATTACTGGAAACTCTTGCGAGAGAACCGTTTTAGAATCCACCCGACCAAATACCCGATGACGATTCTGGGCGCCGGATGTTCGACCATGAATTCAATTCTGTCTCGCGTCCAGCGTTTGACTCATGGGCGTACAGTCGCCGCAGTTGAGCTGACCGAGCCACCGATATTCATCATTGGCCATTGGCGCTCCGGTACGACACTGATGCACGAGTTGATGTCGATGGACGAGCGGTTGGCGTTCCCCAACAACTTCGATGCTTTCTTGCCTCATCACTTTTTGGTTTCACGGCCCGTCCTCTATCCATTGGTCAAAATGTTGATGCCCAGCAAGCGGCCGATGGACAACATGAAGATGGGAGTTGAATTGCCCCAAGAAGACGATTTTGCGCTTTGCGTTTACGGTGCCCCAACTCCTTACCGTAGAATTGCATTTCCGAATCGTTCCAGCCGTGATCATTTGAATCTGGATTTAGCTTCGGCGACGCCACAGACTCAGCAGCTGGTACACCAGTCGATGGAACACTTTCTCAAAATGTTGACCGCCCAGTACAATTCGCAGTTGGTGTTGAAGTCGCCTCCCCACACCGGCCGGCTCAAGCAATTATCGCAATGGTTTCCTGGTGCCAAATTCATCCACATGTCGCGCCATCCATATCGTCTTGTGCCCTCGACGATGAAGTTGTGGAAGCTACTTGATTTGCTTCAAGGGTTTCAATTGCCGAAATACGATGATGTTTGGCTGAAGAATTACATTTTTGAGTGTAAGAACCTGATGTACTCCGCGTATCTGGAGCAGCGTTCCGAGATCCCATCCAATCAATTGGTGGAGGTCAAATTCGAATCATTGATTGAGGATCCTGTTGCCCAGATGAAGCGAGTTTACGATCAGCTTGGATTAGATCAGTTTGATCAAATCCAACCTCAGTTGCAGGCGTATTTTGAGCAGCGTAAAAACCACAAGACGAATCCGTTTTCGCTTGATTCGGCGCTTCGCTCAGACATTGATTCCAGTTGGAGTCAGTACATGGAAGCGTTTGACTATCAAAGCCAGTAGAACGGTAGATTAGCAGAACACGAACGCCAATTTCTGCTTCACCAAAGCTCAAGCATGTCTCAGCCGCCGCGCTCCTCTGGGAGGAAGCTATTACTCTGCCAAGATGGAGATGAATGGAGAAATATCTCCGAAATCGACAGTTAAGTCACCGTTGACATCAGCTTCAGCCTGGAAAGCACCGCTTTGCAAGAGCACGATAAACGGTGAAATATCTAAAAAGTTCACATCTCCGTTTAAATCCACATCTCCCCTCAACGTTGCGGTAAGATCGAGCGAGTAGAGCTGAATTGTGTCCTGGACACCTGTGATCTGGGCATAGTAAGTTCCCGGATCTAAAAGGAGTGATGAGAGGGACTCGGTTCCTCCGAGACCCGAAGAATCGGAAGACGCCAATAAAGTTTGACCATCAGAATCGAAAACCGACAAGGCCAGATCGACACGACTGTTTGCGTCAAAATTGTTTGTAGAACCTTGTGCAAACACTCCACCCAGAGGAGTCAAAGCGATATCAAGACTGGAGAAGCTCGTAACGGTAAACGAATAGACGTCTACATCATCTTCGCCACTGATACTGACGAAATCGGTTGCTGTCGGGGAGATCGCCTGCGTGGGAACATCTGCATCTGTTCCAATCGCGAGCACACCGCCAGGGGAGATACTGCCTAAGTCCGAGGCGGTCGTTACCGTTTCATTCCCGAGACCGTTATTGGTTTCCTCAAGCGCATCACCGAATACGAGCTGAACAGCCCTGACTTCGTCGAGCTGCGGTCCATCGAACGAAAGATCAATGGAAGGCTCAAGCAACAACTGATCACTCGAAGATTCGACGTGATTAATACCAATCGCATGCCCCACTTCATGCATGATCACGTTGCGGAAGGCTCGGTTGTTGTTGTTTGCAAATTGGAAAAAGTTGAATTCGCTGGTGTCAAGAACCATATCCCCACCATTATCAGGGAAAAAATTGAAGGCGAGAGTACCACTTGGGCCGTCAAGCTCCTGACCTCCAATTCGAATGTCGCCGCGAACACCCAACGATCCATTAAAGACGGAAAAACTAAGCGCGCTTCCATCGTCGTTAGATTCACGCACAAAAGACACACCGCTGAGCTCATCCCAACGATTAAACGATTGCTCAATTAGCGCCTCGCCAGTGACTCCGCCGGTGAACACGCTGCTCAAAAAATCGTTCAGATCGCTGGGGCCCGCAGATGTCGAACCTCCTCCAGGTACGATCGTTCCATCGGGTACGATGCTCCAGGTAATCGTTGCCGGTATTCCTATACCGGATCTTGGACCAGAAGCGGTAACTTGCCACGGAGTAGTATTGCCAAGCATGAAATTGCTGAACGTGCCGCAGCTGCAAGTGTCGCAGTTGCAGGTGTCGTCTTTAGACGCGGTGATGTTACAGTAAGCGGCGCTTTCTGGTTTCCGCATGCTTCGGTCATGTGCAGAGTGTGTTCGCCAAAAATCATCTGTGACAGCAAAACGGCATCCAAATAAAAACGCTACCACGCAGAAAAGACGAAAAAACCTAACAACCATAAACCAAAGACCTCAAACCTGACGTTATGAACTCAGAAACATCGTATGCAATGATCATAAGTCAAAAGTACAGAAAGAGAACGCCTCTTAGCAATTATTAGTTGAGATAAGCTTTACACTTATGTCTCAAGTGATTCAGGTCACCCAAATGACGTGCATAAGTGTGAAATTGCACTTGGGACCCGGCGCGAAAAAATCAAATGCGTCTAAACTCGCGCTGGCGAGCGCGGACTTGTGGATTACCGTTTTGCATTCTCAACTCATCGCGAAGTTGCTGGTCGGTCATGCGTAGCCGACGCCGATGCCCAAGATACCTCAACCAATAATCTGACAACGAAGTAAACAACAACGCCAGCGCGACATGCAGCACGATCGTGAGAACCAGCGAAAAGAGCTGCTTGACCAGCATGTCTGCCGGATAGCTGGCCAATTCGAAAAACTGATTCCGATGGAACCAACTACTGGCGGCCAAGACTCCAAATGCGATAACAGCTTTGGGAATGCCGACCAACAAACAGGCCAGCCCTTGAAGTGAAAACATCTTTTGGCGCCAGTTGCCCGGGCCCAATCGCTCCAGATCGGGCGCCACTTTTTGGGGAAGAAACACCGGCCCGGTCTGGATCCAGTGTGAGCAAACCCCAATGACCAGTAACAATACCATCAACGGCGCCAGAGCGAGAAACGTCAGCCCGGTCAGATTGCGCAGCATTGACGTTAGTTCGGTTGCCTCAATCGAGATCCGAGAGCCTGACCAGATTTGAGAAGTCCAATTTTGGATCCAGGCGCCGAGATTGCTTAACAGCAGGTAACACACCACAAGAGCCCCTAGCATTTGCAGTGCCGCGGCCAGCTCAAAGCTCTTGGCGATGTCGCCTTCGCTTCGAGCCTGTTGTATTCTGGTCGCCGAGGCTTCATGAATTTGATCGTCTGCCGAATCACTCATGGCGTACCACCTCGAATTCGGATTGAGGTTGTGAGATTGAATCTTGAATCAAGGCCATGATCTGCTGAAGGTCATCTACAAACAGCCATACGCATCCGCCGAGCGTAAAAAAGATCGCCAGGAACATGACAAGCAAATTTGAACTCAAACCCAGTCCCAACAGATTCATCTGCGGATAAGTTCGACTGACCAAACCAATCACAAGCGTCGAAATCATCAACGCCGCCACCGCCGGTGCGACACCTCGCAGTGTCAGGATGAAGCTCTGTTGTAGCAAGTCGCCCAAAAGCGGAAACACAGTTGTGGAATGAAGACTCGTTCCGATCGGAACGTTGGCGAATGTATCCAAGGTTGCAGTGATCACCAGTTCGGGGCCACCGATCAACGCGAAAGCCGCTAGCGAAAGTATCCCGAACAATTGGCTGACTGAAGAAGTTGATTCGCCTGACTGCGGATCAAA
This sequence comes from uncultured Pirellulaceae bacterium, assembly GCA_964433035.1. Lineage (GTDB taxonomy): Bacteria > Planctomycetota > Planctomycetia > Pirellulales > Pirellulaceae > Mariniblastus. Next base: position 20,574 of record CAYSQZ010000065.1, read on the forward strand.
ATTTCCGGCGATTTGAATGCCAGCCATTTGACCAATCACGGTGCCCGCGATTTGCGCAGCAGAGAACACGATCAAAACTCCAAAGCCCAGCATCGCCCCGATGGTGACTTCCGATAGCATCATGGCGACGTAGTCGAACTGCGCGTCCGTTGCATCAATCGCCAGATCGCCGGCGCCGATCAAAGGTAAACTCGCCATCGTCAACAGCAACGCTAATACAAGACGAAAACGAATTGGCACCGTCCGGCTGCCTAGAACCGGGGCAGTCATCACTGCCGCAGAGATTCGCGCCAGGGCGAGTAAGAATACGACGATGGTTGTGTCTGAAAGCTCCATCGACCTCAACCCTCGATATCGGGTGAGGGGGCTTCGGAAAATCGGTAGTGCGGCAAAATAAACGGGGAAGTCGTCTCGACCGGTTGTTTCGGCCCCATTTCAATTGGACCAAACGTATCAACGCCTGCTTCTCCTTTTAGCTGCAAAGGCTTAATCAGATCAGGCCGAACAAACGAAGCGCTGCTGGCCGGAGTTTTAGCCCGCTGAAGCGAAGGCAAGGCGATTGACGCCGTATTGAATGGTAGCTTGGAGCTGGGAGACTGCTTGAGTGTCGGAGCTTGCGGAGGACTGAATTGCTCTGCCGCAATCGGCGAGTTTCCCCAATGCGTCATCGGGGTTGAGAACGACTCGGTTGAAAAATCAACCATCCGTTGAGTCAGCCAGGGCAGGAACAATCCAATCATCAACAGTAACAGCAGGATTTTGGGAACGAAGGACACGGTTTGATCCTGCACTTGTGTCATGGCTTGAAAGACACCAACGATCAGGCCGATCAGCAGACTCGCAGCGAGAATCGGTCCGCCCACCAACATGCAGGTCTTGATCGCTTCACGGCTAAAATCAATTGCTTCTTGTGGGTTCATAGCGTTTAAAAAAATTGAGTTGGGATCGCAGCGCGGGTTTTCATCATTCAGCTCAGTCATCAATGACTCATCACTGACGATCAGGTGAAACTTTGCAACAACATCCCGATGACAAGATTCCAACCATCAACCAAGACAAATAGAATCAGCTTGAGTGGGAAACTCACCATCGTTGGCGGCAGCATCAGCATTCCGGTCGAAACGGTGACCG
>CAYSQZ010000066.1:0-14137 GCA_964433035.1 uncultured Pirellulaceae bacterium
TGAGCATGCTTACGCAAGCGTAAACATGGCACCCGTCAATTCAGATCTGACAGACGCTAGTCTAAAAGTTTCAGGGCAATCGATATCGCTTTCAAAAGCCGATCGAAGCCGAGGGGTTTAGCCAGTACGTATTCTGGCCAATACTGAGCGTTGGGATGATCTTCGAGGTTGATCTCGAAGCTGCTGCAGATAATTGCCGGTTGTGTCCAACCAATGGAGCGAAATTGATTCAGCAGCTGCAGCCCGTTTGTTGTAGGAAGCGAATAATCGATAATCAAACAGTCGATCGCTTCCGATTTTTGCTTCATGACTTGCATTGCGGCGGTGACCGATCCAGCAGTAAGAACCTGATGACCGCGCGCTTCGAGCAAGAGAGAGATACAAGATAAAATAACATGCTCATCGTCAACCAGCAGAAAGGTCTTATTGGAAACGTTGGTTTGGGTCCGAGTATAGGCTTGGGTGCTATTTTTATTCATCGAGAATTCCGATTGGATTAGAGAAGAGACAGGGATGTTAACCTGCTCACGGGTTCGAGGGAATGTAGATAGCAGGAGCATTTTCCTTACTCAGTCTTAGGGGGCGTATTGTGTGACTTTCGCTTGGCTTGAGACGTCTGTGGTCTTTGGAAAACTTGCAATTTCGCTCTCTTGCCTATCCTCGGAGGTGAGGATGGGAGAAGCCGTCTGCTCGTTAGCCCTGTTGATGGAGCTACAGCCCAGCAATCTTGCTAGTGCAACAAACGGTAAGCCTGGTTCTATGGGAAGCCAGACTTTGCCTATTTTGAAACTGCTTCAGACTGAATGGATCTGTTGGAATTAAAAAGCCACGGATTAGAGGCCAAGATTGGTGTCAACTCAGATTGAATCAGTTTAGAGCTCAACGTCGCTGAATTTAAACCGCCAGTTCGTGTACCAAACAATCAGAGATGCAATTAAAGATCTGGCTATTAAGGTCAGCAGTATAAGTGACTCCAGTCGTTGCTGGTGCGAGGATACGGTAAACGCTAACGCCAATCTGCTGGCGGATGTTCACCATTGATTTTGATGTGTGAGACTGCGCCTCGTGATGGATGCTCAAATAAAAACTCTTGTCAAATGAAAACCGTTCTGCCATTGGATTGTCATTCATGTGAGCCAGAAGCATGTCTGTGCTCTTCATAACGTTGGCTTGAAGTTTTCGTATCCTGTCAGCGAATCTCAAATTCGCTTTTTCGTAGTACGACAGTCTATCCAGCAGCTGAATGGTTTCATTCCTTAAGCGAGAGTGCTCGTTCATTATCAGGTCGGAGATTGCAGCCACATCTTCACAGTCGGATGAGGCTTTGACAACTTTCGCGAGCCAGACACGGGTCAACATTTCGCTGATGAAAACTTCTTCGGCGAGTTGAGTGTATTGCTCCCAGGCGTTTCCGGTCTTCTCCAGCTCCGGCAGCTGCGGACGTAGTTCAGCCAGAGCTCGCTTCCAGCGTTGTTCACGGCATTTGGAAAGCCCCCAGTAAGAATTGGAAAAGCGAGCTGCCAAGTCACCCAAAGGCACTAAGTCAACGATTGGTTGAGATAGGATCGCGACAAGCTGAATCGATTCAATAGCGTGCATCGTAGTTTTCCAAAGAGTGTTTCCACAAAGCAGAAGCACACCCGAGGCCAAACAGAATTGCCGTGTTTTTACTGATGAATTGAGCCCAAATGATGCGTAGCCACCACTTGAGCTGCCTACGCGTGTTGCAATTACGCTACAGGATTCACATAAATTAGCTCGGCCTTCCCCCCTGGATTTTGGTTCTTCGCGGAGTTCAGTAAGTCACCGCATCCAAAGAACAGATTTGAGGCACGCCCCCCCGACATCGGCGCCGATTCGCGGCTACACTATAGCTCGTCGTCACGGCTCACTATTGGATTGGAATTCAAGCGAATACCAAATAGACGGGCCGGACTTAAAATTTAATTCATGTACCGAGTGAGTTTTCTGTGCAACTATCCGCATTAGACTGGGGCATCATTGCGAGTTATTTGCTTTTTGCACTCGGCATCGGGATCTATTACTCACGCCGGGCCAGCAAGAATTCAGAAGAGTACTTTCTCGCTGGCCGCACGCTCCCTTGGTGGGTCGTGGGGACTTCGATGGTGGCGACGACGTTCGCCGCCGATACCCCACTGGCGATTACAGAGATATGTCGCAGCAAAGGGATCTGGGAAAACTGGCTTTGGTGGAACGGTCTTCTCTATGGGCTCCTCGGTGTTTTTCTTTTTGCCAGGTTGTGGCGACGCGCAAATATCCTCACCGAAAACGAGCTCATTGAGCTACGCTACTCAGGGAAACCGGCAGCAGTCCTACGCTGCTTCAAAGCAGGTTACTTCGCCATTCTGTTTAACTTTATCGTGATGGGCTGGGTGCTCAACAGTATGGCTTCGATTATGGCCGTGATGTTGGGCGATGGTGGACAATGGGTTTCACACACGCAAATGATCTGGATCCTGGTCGTTGTCTCCGTCGTGTATGCATTGTTATCTGGTTTCTGGGGAGTCGTCATCACGGACGTGATTCAGTTCGTGATCTCGATGGTTGGGGCAATCGCATTGGCGATTATTGCTCTCAATCACGTTGGAGGAGTCGACGGGTTGATGGAAAAACTGGACACGACGTTGGCGTCACGAGCGGCTACGCTTCAGGAAAAGATTGATGAAAACGAGCAGATTTTGGCCACGCTTGGGCCCGCTGGCACTGGTTCAGAAGATAAGGATTCAGAGAAAGCAACTTCTCTCGAAAATGCGAATGATGAACTGAAACTCAAACTCAAACAGTTGCCACGCGATGCCGCCGAAGTCACCCGAGTCGTTCCGCAGTTTCCAAAAGACGTTCCGCTGTTTTCGTTTGAGTTCCTTAACTCGAGTTTCTTCAACTTCGTCGTTCTTGTCGTCGTGATGTGGTGGTCGAATCATGCAACCGATGGTGGCGGCTACCTTTGTCAACGGACGATGGCGGCGAAAAATGAGAACCACGCTTTACTGGCCAATCTCTGGTACAACTTTGCCAACTTTGCGGTACGTACCTGGCCGTGGGTGATTGTTGCGTTGGTGTCCATGGTCATGTTCGAAGACCTGTCGGATCACAAGCTGGGTGAAAAGGCTGGCTATCCGCTGGTAATGAACGAGCTCCTCGGTTCAGGCATGCGTGGTTTGTTGCTAGTCAGTTTTCTGGCAGCTTTTATGTCAACGATCGACACGCATTTGAATTGGGGCTCATCATATTTAATTCACGATATCTATCGACGGTTTATTGCGAAAAGCAAAAGTGAACAACATTATGTCATGGCCAGCCGAATCTGTACGGTGGGCTTGATGATTGCTGCTGCTTTGGTTGCGACGCAAATGAGCAGCGTCGAGAAAGCCTGGAAGTTTGTGATGGCGATGGGAGCTGGGATCGGCTTGGTTTTGATTCTGCGATGGTTTTGGTGGCGAATCAATGCGTGGTCTGAAATTTCAGCGCTGGTCGTTTCGGTCTTGATCACATGCGGTTTCGAGGTTCTAAGCGCTTATCAGCAGGGCGCCGGATACCAACTGTTTTCCAAAGACCCGCAGCTCTTGGGCCACCCGTTTCCATTTCATCTCCAATTACTGGTTATCGTTGGTAGCAGCGTACTGACTTGGATTAGTGTTACGCTGGTTACCAGACCAGAGCCTGAAGAACATTTACGGCAATTTTACGCGAGAGTCCAACCAGGCGGTTGGTGGGGGCCGATTGCCGGACAGGTGGAAACGAACCTGCCCTCGGTGGCAAAAGGATTTGTTTGGAACTTCGTAGCCGGTATGGCTTTTGTCTGGGGCGGTTTATTCTTTATTGGTTATTCGGTATTCGGCCTGTGGTTTTGGGCGGCCCTTAATTTGGTAATGATGCTTGCGGGATTCTTTCATATTTGGCGAAACTGTTTGTGTGAAGAGCCGGTCGTAAAAACATGATTTCTCTGCTGCCAGTACCCAAACAAAATCAACCTCTGACAGGCTGCTTTAAAGTTGACTCGAAGCGACCGGTTGGCGTCGTGTTGCAACCTGATGGATCGGCGCAGGATTCGTTGATTGCACACAGCAGCTGGCTAAGAAGTTTTTGCCAACGCGATCTGTTTGCGAAAACAAAAATTGAGTTTGAGGTCACCGATGCCACCACAGCCAAGGTGGTCTTGGTAGCCAAACCAGAAATACCGGTCGAAGGCTTTGAGCTAGTGGTCCTGCCTGATCGGATCGAGATTGCTTCCAGTGGTATAGACACTGTTGGCTGGCAGTACGGAATGCTGATCCTGTTTCAAATGCTTTGGGATTTGAAACGGCAAGGGGGCAACGAGTTAGAATGTGTAGCGATAGCGGACGAACCAGAGTTTCAATGGCGCGGCTTGCATCTCGACGTTTGTCGTCATTTCTTCGATGTTCAATTTATCAAACGACTATTGGATTTGATGGCACTGCATCGTCTTAACCGTTTCCATTGGCATTTGACGGAAGATCAAGGTTGGCGGCTCGACGTTCCGTCTCTCCCAAAGCTGGCCGAGATCTCGGCGTGGCGTCAGCAGGATGACCAGAAATACGGAGGTTACTATGTTCGCGATGATATTGAGCAAATCGTTCAGTACTCCGCCGAACGCGGAATAACGGTGGTGCCGGAGATTGAGTTGCCGGGACATAGCGTTGCAGCTTTGGCAGCCTATCCCCAGCTGGCGTGCCGACCACGTGACTTTGCTGTCGAAACTCAATGGGGAGTTTTCGATGACGTGTACTGCGCTGGAAACGAGGCGACTTTCGAATTTCTCCAGCAAGTCATGGACTATGTAATCGAATTGTTTCCCGGGGACGTCATCCATATCGGTGGAGATGAATGCCCCAAGACTCGCTGGGAAGAATGCCCTAAATGCCAGGCACGAATACAAAGTGAGAATTTGCGTGATGCAGACCATCTGCAAAGCTATTTTGTTGAGCGGATGGTTAACTATCTGGCAGATCGTGGACGGCGCGCCATTGGCTGGGACGAGATTCTGGAAGGAGGGCTCGCTCCGGGGGCAATGGTGATGTCGTGGCGAGGGCACGAGGGTGGAATTGCTGCAGCAAAAATGGGACACGATGTTGTCATGGCGCCGACAAATCATTGTTACTTTGATTATCGCCAGGCAGACGATCCGCAGGAAATGGGTTTTCATGGCGTCAACACGTTGCGTGACGTTTTCGATTTCAAACCGGTGCCGAGCGAACTCAATGCACTTGAGGCCAAGCATGTGCTTGGCGGTCAGGCGAATATCTGGACCGAGCGCCAGCTATACAACCCCCAAAACGTCGAATACATGGTCGTCCCTCGCATATGCGCTTTGGCGGAAGTTCTTTGGGGGCGACCAAAATCGGGCGCAGGCGATTGGGCCGATTTCCAAAAACGCTTGAGGGTTCACTTTGAGCTTTTGAAGGAACTTGGTTACCAGGGCCGCGCTCTGGATTGAAGCCAGGTTTTGTCAACTTGAAAAATAGGCACCATTGAACCACGTTGATTTTATTTCAAACTAGTGGTCCGTCAAAACTGAATTGACCAGTCCATGCAAGGATTTCGATCTGGAGATGACGTAGCAAACCGGATTAGCCTCCGGTCAATTCAGGTCGGTTGGACCACTAGCTACTTAAGATGAGCGGTTTAGCGAAACAGAGTCGCCCTTCCAAGATTGGGAGGGTCGAAAAAAGACGATGAATTCGGCTTTAATCGGGGAGGGTTGATGTGCGGCGAGACTGCTGATCGGTTTTCAACGCTCACTGCTGTCACCGCTGGTTTTCTACTCCTGTACCGTCATACTTGATTCAGGAGGACAGTTGTGTCTTTGGAATCGCAAGGAAATCACACGAAGCTTTCTCGCTGGCCAAGCTACCAGCCAATGGTTCTGGTAGTGATTGCGTTTGGTAGCGGCATTTGCTTGGACCGATTCTTCTCGATTCCCTGGCCTGTGTGGTTGGCACTGGCTTGCGGTTGTCTCGTCGGATGGCAATCGCTCTATCTGACGTTTGGATTAAACAACGGCGGAGCCAACCGCGAACGTTGCGCTGCACTTGCTTCGACATTGCTATTGATTGGGTTGGTTGGGGTTGGAGCTTTTTGGCATCACGGACGATGGAACTGGTTTGGCGAATCAGAAATTGGCAGATTTGCGACCGGTCGGGCCAAGCCCTGTTGCATCGAAGCGGTTGCAGTTTCAGAGCCCCGGATGATGGCAATGGAGGTCGACGAGACTTCGTTCAAAGACGAGGAGGCTCGGACTAAAATTTCGATTCGCGTAACACGCATTCGCGACGGGATTGAGTGGATCGATGTTTCGGGGATTTCAGACCTTGTCATCCATCAGCCGACTCGACACGTTCAGTCGGGAGACCGTATACGTGTGTTTGGCCAGCTCGTGGCAAGCTCGTCTCCGACCAATCCGGGGCAGTATGATTTCAAAAAATTCTACCGTGCCAAGTCAAGACTCGCGTTCGTGCACGCTTATTGTGTCGATTCAGTCGAAGTCATCGAGCCCGCTGGTTGGGCTGGTGCAAAGGTGCTTTCAACGTTGAGGGCAAAACTGAACGAGTTGACTTGGGCTTATGTCCACGAGGACCAAGCCGCTTTGGCGTCGGCGATTTTGCTTGGCAACCGTGAGCAATTGTCAAAAACGCGTCGCGATCGTTTTCTCGAAACCGGGACAGTGCATTTGTTGGCGATATCGGGTTTGCACGTCGGGATTTTGGCTGGGACATTCTTCCTGCTATTTAGGTTAGGTGTCATGGGCCGGGAAAAATGTCTTTGGGCGACAATCTTTTTTGTTTTGTTTTATGCCTGGCTCGTTGAGTTTCGTCCTCCAGTTTCTCGAGCCGCGATTTTAATCGTGTTGTTTTGCATCGGGCGCCTTTGTGGCGAACGTGGGTTTTCCTTCAACTTACTTGCCATCGCGGGATTGATTGTACTGATAATTAATCCTGCTGATCTTTTCGAAATCGGACCGCAGCTTTCTTTTCTTGCCGTTGGCACGTTGACCTTTGGCAAAGATTGGGTCTTCTGGCCTCCGTCTCAGGACCCTATCAAACGACTGGTTGCAAGCACGCGCCCCATTCATGTCAGGACAGTCAATTGGTTCGGGCGCAAGCTTCGAGCGGCGATCCTGGTCAGCGCACTGATCTGGTTGGTAGCCATGCCATTGGTCGCATTCAGGTTCCATTTGGTCGCTCCGGTTGCGCTGGCCATCAATCCGATTCTGTTGGTACCGATCGCGTGGGCTCTTTATGGCGGTCTGGGAGTTCTGCTGCTGGGCTGGACTGCTCCCTCGTTGGCTGATTTTTTCGGTTGGTTTTGCCATGTTAATCTCAGCTGGATCGAAGCCACGGTCGCGGCAGCGCAGGCAGTTCCACTGGGCCATTTTTGGACGGCGGGGCCAACTGAAGTTTCGATCGGTTTGTTTTATCTTGGGGTTTTTCTATTTGCGGTTTACCCGCCAACCCGATTGGCAGGGAGCTGGTTGCTAACGCTAACGGCGGTCTGGTTAGTGTTTAGCTGGTTCGTTCCCGATCAGTTGAGTCAATGGTTCCAACAACAAAACAGCGATGCTCCGCTGCGTTTGACCGTGATTGATGTAGGGCACGGATCGAGTGCTTTGATTCAGCTTCCCGAAGGCAGGAATATGATCTATGACGCAGGCGCGCTTGGGTCGGCCGAGTACGGCTTGAGGAACATTGCCGGTGTGCTTTGGTCGGAGAGAATCGAGCATGTTGATGCAGTCATTATTTCACATGCCGATGTTGATCATTTCAACGCGTTGGCTCTGTTGGCGAAACGGTTTTCAATCGGTGTGGTCTATGTTTCCCGTCAAATGAAGGCGAGTCAGTCCAGCGCTGTTGTAGCGATGTTCGAGGTTCTCAATGAAAAAGGAATTCCGGTTCGAGAGATCGCAGCAAACGATCGTTTGTTGGTCGGTACGAGTTGCAGTGCAAAGGTGCTTGGTCCACCGATTCATGGAACCGGAGGCAACGACAACTCCGATAGTGTCGTATTGATGCTCGAATATTTGGGCAAGAGGGTCCTGTTGCCCGGCGATTTGGAACGCGAAGGATTGTCTTTGTTGCTTCAGCAGGAGGCAATCGACTTTGACGTTGTTATCGCAGCTCACCACGGAAGTAAGAACAGTCAACCAATCGAGTTTATGGAATGGTCAACTCCTGAGTTCGTCGCGATCAGCGGTGGTCAAAAACGTGTTTCCGATACTACGGTTGAGAAGTTTCAAGCTCCGGGCCGAAGAATTGGGCGAACCGACGAGGATGGAGCGATTCGGTTTGAAATCGATCGGGCTGGCGTGAGTATGAAATCTTGGAATCGCGAGCCCTGGCAATAGAGCTTAGCAATTGAGTCAGATGGCTTGGGTAGCGTTTAGTGCACTACGCATCGTCTTTGGTAATGTACTCACGGTTGACGATTGTCCAACTGCCTACGACAAGCGTCAAAGTTGCGATAGCGACAACGACGACAATGTGGATCCAGAAAGGAAGGGCGTCACCGTATATCAACCGGTAATCGGCTTCGGTCGATGGCGATGGCAGGAACCAGCCGATCCAGGCTATCCCAAGTTCCTGAAGATGAAACCGGATCGTCAACTTGCTGATCAACGCCCCCGGGATCGAAGCCAGAAGAACATCGGAGCCAAGCAGGTAACCTGCCGCCACGACCATGGAACGCTTGATAAACAGGGTTCCAATCATCGAAAAAACTGCCGAGTAGACAAAGCTGCCGAACAAAAATACTCCACAGATCGCAACCCAAAGCCGCTGGGAATCAGGAACGCCGAGGCTTCGGTCGGCAAGGAAGATACATAACGAAATTGCGACGACCGAGACACCAAAAGAAACAAAAAACGACGCCAAAAACTTACCAAGAAAAACCGAAATCCGACCGCCAGGCCGACTGGCGATAAAGCCCCAGGTCTTGCCTTCGATTTCCGAGTATACATTAGGTGTTGCCCACAAAAGTGCAGTGAGCAGGCAGACCAACGCGACCAAAAAGACGGTCAGCAGCCTTGTGTAATCCAAAATCGCTTCAGAATTTCCCGACACACTGGCCGCCAAAATCAGAATCAGCAATATGGAGGGAGGAAACAGAGCCAGCACCGCCGAGACTGCGGTCCGTTGAATGGTAAACGAACGACGAAGTTCAAAAGTGCAAGTCGCCAAAGCGCCGTTGAGCCATTGGTTCATGATGAAAAACCTCGGTTCGTTTCTCCTCGGTGAATTTTCATCAGCATCGAAAAAAGAGTCTGGAGCGAATCGTCCTGGGAACTAATCTCGGTGACTGAAATTTTATTTTCCAGAAGCAAAGTTGGCAGACGATCGAAGACTTGGGAAGCGGATCGAGTCGAAACGATAATACAAGCGTCGGGGGTTATCTCGACTGATTCAATGTCAAACTTCTGAAGCATCAGGCTCGCCAGTCGCCTGGCATGATTGAGATCTGATGTCCGGATTGTCAACGTGTAAGGAGAGTATGGAGAGTCGGCGAGAATTGCACGAACCTCCTGTGGCGAGCCAGAAGCAAGCAATCTCCCGCCGGAGATCAACAGGAACGAAGGGTTGATGGCTTCGACTTCATGAAGAACATGGCTGGCCAGGATCAAGCTTTTCCCCTGCCCTGCCCAGGTTCGCAGTAGCTGCGACATTTCGAATCGTCCGACCGGATCGAGTCCATTGAAGGGCTCATCGAGGATCAAGAGTTCTGGTTCATGGGCAATGGCTTGAGCGATTTTGGCTCGTTGTCGCATCCCCAGAGAATAGTTACGCATGGGGCGGTCCATGGCGTAGGTCATTTTGACGGTATCGAGGGCTGTCTTGGCTCGTTGAACTGACTCGGTGTATCCGAAACCGTGTAGTTGCACCATGTAAGTCACCCATTCAAGCCCGCTGACGCGCGGGTAAGTCATCTCCACAGCCGGGCACAATCCAACGCGCCGCAGCAGTTGGCTTTTTCGCCACGGGTTCTCGCCAAATAGCCGCACCGTTCCAATCGACGGCCGAAGCTGGCCCAGAATCAAATTGATCAACGTTGTTTTTCCAGAGCCATTGGGGCCAAGCAATCCATACGTGCCCGGGCCAAGATTCAGGTTCAAGTCATTGATCCCGATCACGGTTTTGTAGAGTTTCGTTGCGTTGGTAAACTCGATCATCGGTGGCTCAAAATTCAAACTTTGACTGGCGCTGCAACTCGGCGGTAGAGAATCCAGAATGAGAACAGCGTGATGCAGATTAGCATCACCGTGCCGCGCCAAACGTCTTCAAATGGTTCGAATCCAAAAATAAACTCTTGTACATCGCCAAGGCAGTTGTAGAGGGAAAGCACGGACCAGTTTTGGACTTGGTTACTGGCCAACACGTTGGGGTGAAACGGAGACTTGTTCATCACCTTGGCTGTCACCTGTAAGATTGCCAACCAGGACCCGTGGCCAAGCGCCCAGACCGCGAACCAGGAAAAATTGGCGAACCGACTTTCCTGGGTCAGCGATGAGAGCATTAGCGAGATCGCCGACATTGGAAGAACGACTGCAACGGTCGCCCCGAGAATTCTCAAGGGAATGTCCCAGGTGCTCCAGAATACTGACAGGCTTGGCGACATCATGATCGCAAACAGGTAGAGCGCCAGCGCGGGCAAGGTGGACACGGCGATAATAAAAGCCGCCGGAACGCCGAGCTTTCCTAGCAGATACTCCAGTTTTCCAATCGGTCTGGAAAAGTACAACAGAAACGCCCGCGAGCGGAGGTCTCTCGAAATTAACGAAGGGGCAATCGATCCGATCAAAAATAAAATCAATAGTGACTGTGGGTAGCGGAAAAATACCATCAGCAACCAGCGCCAAATGTCATTTCGAATCACATCGGGGTCGCCCGTTTCGAGTGACTTGGCAAGGTCCTGTGCGTGAGGGAACATGGCGAATCTCTCGCGCAGGGCATTACGGATCGCAATTCGCCCGGCGGCTTGGCTTCCCTTTTCGAGCTTTAGTCTTGGCGACTCGTTTTGGAAATCGGTTTCGTCGGAATCGACTAACGCATACATCGAACCAGAATCGGCTTCAATCGCTTTTTCCAAAAAGAAGAATCCGATGCCCCAGTACATGACGGGCAACCACGCAACAAACAGTATCCTGCGAACCCAGGGAGATTTCGTGGCTAGTCGGATACCGGTTTCGCAAATGATCCAGCAACGTGAAAGTTGCGAAGTTCGTTTTTCATTCCAGGTACGATATCCAACATCATGAATTGGCATTGGCAGCCTCCTGAACGGTTGCCATGAATATTTCTTCAAGCGAATTTTTGGCCGGGATCATCGACTCAATGTTTGTTTCCGATTCACTCGCCGTTTGCCAAATGGTCGCCGCCAATTGAGGATCGTTGCTTTGGAAAACCATTTCGCCTGGGGCGGTGTAGGTTGAAACAAATCCTTGGTCTCTCATGAGCTCCAGAAATCTGGTTTCGTTTCCCTTAATTCGTAAGCTAAAAGAAGGCGATTCGGTTTGGCTTAGTTTCTCGAGTGACTCGCAAAGCCGAATTTTACCCCGGGACAAAATGACCACTTCATCGCAAGTGGTTTGAACGTCCGGCAGAATGTGCGTCGAAATCAGGACAGATTTACCGAACTGAGTCCACAACATTCGAATTCGGGAAAGCAAAGCCGTCCGTTCTTCAGGGTCCAAACCTGAGGTGGGTTCATCGAGAATCAGGAACTCAGGGTCATGAACGATCGCCGAGGCAAATTTTATCTTCTGTCGCATCCCTGTCGAATACGTATCGATCACGCGGTAACGTTCCTGTTTCATTCCGCAGAAATCCAGAATCTCATGGGCTCGCCGCAACGCTTCCAATTTTGGAATTCCCGACAGGCAGGCAGCGAACTGGACAACTTCAACACCTGACATCCCGGCGATGTAGCAATCGTCTTCGGGCATGTAGCCGACCATGTTTCGGACTTGTCGGCCGTGCGAGCCAAGTCGTTGGCCAAGGATCGTTCCGCTTCCCGTGGTCAGCTTGACCAAGCCCAGTAGCAGTTTTATCAACGTCGATTTTCCAGCGCCGTTGGGACCAAGCAATCCTGTCACTCCGGGTTGGATGTTCAGATTAATTCCATCCAGTGCTCGCATCGTCTTGTAGTTCTTGACGATGTTTTCGAGTGAAATCAGATTCATGAAGTTTTAGAATCGTACGATTGACAGATGAGGACTCCTAGTCGCCTAATTGTAGCCAGGCGTTATTGAAGTTAAAGGTGCCCACGAGCGTACCGATAGATAAAACGCTGCGCTAACTAGTATCGACAGCTTCGCGCTTTGACGACTCCGCAAGACACCTACTGCCAGAGATGGACTGCTCACAAAATTCTCTGGCTAAGAGGTGGGCTGCAATTGGATCGAAGGTAATGGGTGGCTCAAGACTCTAAAAGATAAGCTCTGAGTCGGGATGTGTTACCAGCCCATGACCATGTTTGATTCAATCGCTCTCCGGGCTTGCTCCAAATCGTTGCCGGTTTCTTGCATGTAGAGTCGGATCGCGTGAACTTTGTCGCCGGCGGCTTTGGCTAGACAATCTCTGGCAACGCCACAAGGGTCAGTTGCAGAAGTCAGTCCCAACACGCCTTTGGAAATAACCCAACTGTCTCGAGGACGCTTGGTCAATCGAACGATGTTTTCGCCGGGGTAGGAATCACTGGCAACCGAAGTCGCAGAGCCTTCACTGTCGGCCCAAGTGATAATAATGTGTGCGTCTGTTTCTACTTCAAAAAGCGGCATGGTTAGTCCCCTTAAGTAATCTCGAATTGCTGAAGCACTCGCAGGTCAGCCGATACCGATCAGTTATCCGCAAGCAATCTTAATCGTCGGCATCAATGGTTTGCCCGACCTGACACACTGATTCTCGCATTTGTTGATCAACAATTCCAGTGTTGAGGAGGTTTTTCGTTTTCTTTGTTTGGCATTTTGCGGTATCTCCGCATGATATTACGGTATGACATTATAGGGTTGGTGCCGGAACGAGAATTTGGTCACCGTAGTTTCGATTCCAATCGAATTGTTTAGTGCTTCGGGGCCGTAGTGCATTGGCGCCTCTTCAATGTTTCTAGCTGCACCGAAGAAACGCTTTGGTCTATATAAAGCGTCTGCAAGGTAGATCAAACACGTAGCTTTGTTAATCGAACTCGAAAAGCGACGTCGCATCGCAGTGGAAGCACATCTGCCGTGGAGGAAGGTGGAAAACCCAAGCTACGTTCCCACAGATTTATTGTCCGATTTGGCGAACGCTTCCTGGAGCATAGGAACCGCTACTGTTGAGAATCGAGGCTGGAATGTCACCCGAAGAAAAGTCGCTTTTGATCTGCTGTACCCCAGCGGCTGGTTGAACTCGTGTGTACGGCGTCGCAGCCTTTAAAGTCATCGAGTTGTCAGCTGTTGTCTGGAAATCAACTGCTTTGGCTGGTTGAGGGGCCAGAGCCTTGGGTAATTGTCTTGCTGGTTGCGGGCTTGGTATCGGCGACAAGGTTGAGCCAAATTTCCCTTCCGGCGAGAAGTTCCCGTGTGGCGTTGACGGGAAACCCGTCTGGGCAGCGGAGCCCGTTGGTTGAGTCGGCTGAGACGGCTGAAATTGTTTGGAAGCACGAAGGATGTTGGTTGGGGACGCACTCACAAACGAGTTGTCGGGTTTGGAGTTACTTGTTGCAGAGTAGTTACTGGTTCCAAATCGAGGTGTCTTCAATTGCGCAATGACCTCAGCCGGATCTCTTTGGGGAGTCGCGGCAGGCCAATTTGATGGAGCTAAAGGTTGTGGCTTAGCTCGAGGAGCGGTGGTGGCAACTGGTGGTGACTGAGGCTTGTTGCTTGATGCAGCGAGTTGTTGCTTCAGCTGTTCGATTTGCCGATTCGCTTCAGCGACTTGGGCTTGGACCAATTTGAGTTCAGCCGAAGAACCAGACGACGCGGCGACCGGTATGTTTTTGGTAATTGTTTTGGTTTTGGCTGCCGCAAACGTGTTGGCAAGAGGTGCCGATTTGGGAAGCGTTGGAGCTTTAAAGTCAGTTGGAGCTTTGAAGCCAGTTGGAGCTTTGAAGTCAAAGTCATTAGAGTTTGACG
>CAYSQZ010000066.1:14237-21648 GCA_964433035.1 uncultured Pirellulaceae bacterium
GTTGGAGCTTTGAAGCCAGTTGGAGCTTTGAAGTCAAAGTCATTAGAGTTTGACGTAGCAGCCTTGGCGACCTTGTTTTTGGCCTGAGCAATGAATTCATTCATTTTTTCGCCAGAGAGAGCTTTGCCAGCAAGAGCTTTCTTTCTGGCTGGATCGAGTTTGGCCAGGATCGATTCTTTGACTTCGCTGGTACTGTTGACCAGTTTTCCATTGGCGTCGTAAATCGACTTATTGAGTCCCGCTAGGGATTGATTCAGCTGAGTTTTTGAGCCTGGTGATTTCAAATTCAATGGCAAATCTACGGCTTTAGTGCTTGAGCCGCTATTTTTCGCCGGGGTTTGCATGGCAGTTTGCAGTTCCTTTTGAAGCGTTTCAATAGGTGTTTTTACTTGCTCTTTTTGAATTGCTTTAATTTTGCCAGGTAAATTGAAATCATTATTACCTTGGCCGATGGGCAAAGCGTTCTTGGCGATGGCTTGATCAAGCGTGTTCTTCAAGCCTTGGCCGTTGAGCTCGAGAGTTTCTTCGGCTGCTTTCTGCGCGACTTGTTCTTCTTGAATTGGAGCGGGATCGAAATAGCGCGCCGGTGGCGGAGGTGTTTTGGTCGCAACAGCATCCGAGTTTTCCCAAAACTTGAGCACTGCCAAATTTGGTCTCTTTAAACCGCCAGAGCAACAGCCAGCCGATGCGATTGCGAAAATGGCAATAGTACTGGCAAGTAAAATGAGCGTCTTGTTTTTTGTGACATTCATGAAATCAAATCCAACTGGTTGGCACTCGAAAAAAATCGAATCAACCTATCAACTTTTTACTGGGCTCTCAGAAACGTTCTTTCATTTGGGCTATGGTTTCGATTCGCAAAGCCCAAAAACTCTTCGTAATCAGATAATCGGAATAGTCGGCATAGTTTCTTGCCTTAATTCAGTGAAAGAACGAGATCCCAGTTTAGGTAAGCCCGGCGATGTTAGAGATGTTGCCAGCACGAGTCAACGTCGCCAATAACAATGCATTGTTTGACAACGGGCGCTTGGGCCAGCTTGGAAAGTAGAAGCAAGAGTTGCTAGCAAAGCCAACAAAAGCCACTCTCCTTTGGGGCTCTTCATCGAGTTTAGTGGGCGACCCTCCCTCTGGGCCCTCTGGGAGGGTTGGAGAATTCGCTTGCGAATTGGACGGGGAGGGTTTTAGAATCTTGGTTCAATTTCTCCTCGCTGACGCGGCTGACGCGTCGGGTTACCATTCGCGCTGTTAACGAGCGTGCCCTCCCCGACTGGCGCCATCATGAATGATCGCGAGTTCGACCCTTCCAGAGTGAGGTGACTTCATTCGATTGGATTAAGCCACGAAATTTGACGAAGAGCACGCAGAGGGAGAGGGTGACTTTTTTTAGTTGGATTGAGCCACAAAATTTGAGAGCGGTGATAACCCGTTGGCAATATTAACGCGGTTGGGCAAAAGTACCGGGATGCGAATCGGCTACAAGCGGTTCTCGGATGATTGACGCTCCCTGAAAATTGACTTCGCTCCCAGATGCATTGAGCGAACCAGGATGGTTGAGCGTTTGAGGAGTAGAAGTCGAGCCAAGAAACGGTTGGTCAACGCTACTGACTGGTTGAGTTTCCTGGTTAAAGTTAGCTGGCGTCGGCTGGAGAATAGGCTCCTCAACAATGACCCCATCAAACGGAGCCGATTCAAAAGGAACTGCTTCATAAATTACAGACTGATGCACTGCCCCGCCGGAGCTAAGAAGTTCACCGGTAGCTCGTTTCACATCCACCAAAGCGATCGCTTGACTGGTCTGACTTCGAGCCAAGCGAATTTCTGCGGCCGTCAAGCGAGCTTGAGAGGCCAGCAGATCTTCGATGTAAAGACTGCCGGTTTTTCCGTCGTCGAGATTGAGTTGTTGTCGCTGTTGGATCAAATCCAGCTCCAAGGCCGCTTTTTGAAGTCCTTGAAAATTGTTTTCATTCTCGCGATTCAAACGCTCGATCTCGCGACCAGCGATACGCGCTTCGAGCACGACATCGCCAACTTGACGCTCAAACTGCCGATGCAAAACCTGTGCTTCCAACTGGCTTCTCTGAAGTCGGCTTTTGGCTGCACGATTTCCGATTGGAACTTCAAACTCGATTCCGACCGTGTAGCTCGGCTCGCCAATGCTAAATTGATCTGTAAACGAGCCGCCGATGTTTCGGTTGCCACGCAATCCTGCCACGTAGCTGGAAAGCACTGCATCGAGTCTAGGTAAAAGTTGATTGGCAGCGACCTGCTTTCGAATCGCACTGGAACGAATTTGAGCAATTGCTGAGCGAACCTCAGGTCGATTTCGGATCGCTGCTTGCACCAGTTGCTCTGTCTCGACATGCAGTCCCATCGGCAACATCATCGGTTCGGGCAACAACTCAATCTCATCAACCGTTTCTGATTTTGCTCCCAAAACCAGATTGATCAACGTGTCCTGGGCATTAATCAGGTCATACTCCGAGCGAATCATTTCCGAGCGGCGTGAGGCCACCGCTGCTTCTGCACGAAGCAGTTGGTCGTTGCGGACATCAATCCCTTCTCTTTTTTCCAGTTGCCGGTATAACTCCTCCGCCAATCGAACGGATTGGCGGTTCTGTACCAACATCGCTCGCTGAAAATAGATGTCCCAATAGGCGCCTACTACTTCGAGGAGGTAGTTGTTCAACTGAGCCAGCGACTCTCCGCTGATCGATTCGAGGTCAAGATTCGCCAATGCGATTTGAGACGTATTGAACGACGGTCCGGCACCCTGCAACAGCGGCTGTCGATAGTCAAGCACCAATCGTGAGTTGGCCTGGTTGTCTGGAACCAGAAACGTTGAGTTGCTGTCCAGAGTTCCAAAGTTTTGACCGATCGAAATATCGCCACCCGATACTAATCTTTTTCGCAACCCGGATTCGAAGACCCATTCCCGTTGAATGAAGCGATCCACAGTTCCGCCAGCGGTCAAGGTCGAGCCGATTGGGTCGCTAATGTCATTGTAGGTTGAATTGACAAACGTCGACCAATCAAAACCCGCCGCAGCTTCGTCCCGTACTGCTCGTTGAACTTGAGGTTGAGTATTGAGGATCTGAATCTGTGGTGCGGCACGCAAGGCCATGAAAATCACCTCGTCCAACGTTGTTTCCAATGGTTGGCGTCCCGCAAGCTGAGGCTGATGGATTTTGTCGGCCCACCAGGTTGGGTTGGTGTGATTTCGCTTTAATGGTTTGAGAGGATGCTTGCTTTTTTTACCTTTGAGATCAGGAAGTGCTTTGATCGCCACAACAGGATCGTCAAACTCTCCGATGACGTCTCTGGTTTTCTTGAATTCTGGAAGCGGCTCCATCTTCAATTCGTTGCGCTCTTTCTCTTCGGCGGTTAGCTCCGGTTCATCCTTGGGAAGATCAACCAAAGGAATAAAATCTTTGCCGAAATCTTCCGAGTTTGAATTATCTCGCAACGATTCAGCAAGTAGCTCGTCCTCCAACGGGGTTTGGGTGTCCAGTAACTCATCGGTTCCAAGTTCTTCGAATTCGAGCTCTATAATTCCTGGTTCCTCAGTTGTCGGCTCCGAGTTTGCTCCTTCAGCTAAATCCTGACCTTCGGTATTTTCAAACTGATCCAGGCCACCAATTTCTTGTGTTGCATCGCCATTGGGCTCCTGCGATGGGGCCGTGGGGGTTAGCTCAGGTTCATCCGCAAGCGGATCTACCCAATCCAGCGAGCCAAAGTCATCGGGCGGGAGTTCATTGTTTAATTTTTCGACAGCGTCGAGACCGACATCTGATTGGCGTTGACGCTCGATCATCTTGACTTCTTCAGCCGTCAAAGATCCCCAGCCCCCGATTTCACCTGTAGGCCTATCGTCGGAGTCAGTTGCAAGTTCCGGCGGCAATTGCGAAACGCGAATTGCCGGCTGCGTTGGTTGGATCGAAAGCGGCGCGGTCACACCCAAGCCTCGGTTGTCGACGTTGCTGCCCCACTTGAGAGCTTGCTCTGTTGCTCCGACAACCTCATGGTTGGTCACTGGCGCTGACCAAGCAACTGAATCGTCAAACTTGCATTGTGCGATCGTTGGCTTTGAAGAGCCATCGGTTTCGAATAGTGCCTGGGCAACCAATGAAGTTCGATGGTTACTATTGATCGACGTAGGGCAATCAGGGTGATCTCGCTCGATCGAAGAGGCCAGCTCTTGCGAGTCCTGTGTCAAAACAAAAGTCGCGGCAAGCAATATCGCCGCAATGGTGATTTGAAAGGGCGAAGGAAGCCAGGATGAGTGTGCGGGGCTTGACGTCTGGTTCATCGTTTCTCCGGCTGCTGAGAGCCTCGGTTAAAAACAAACTGCAAAGAACTGCAGAGGTACATGTGGAACGATCGTCCTATCTGTTCCTGTCGTGGTGATCGTAAGGATCAGGGCTACTCAAGCATGGTCGTCCGAAAAATGACGGTTGTTCATGCTGACGTGGTTTTACTTGTTGCTTGGGCTGTAACGATTATCCGGATCGTGCCACCGTATTGGGCCGATTTTTCAAGCTTTGAAGCTCGTTGATTCCGCACAACCGTTAGATCTTTCCTGGTCCGACAGCATTCGCTTATGTCCCAGATTTTTCTGATGCGATTTCTTAACTACGCCCTAAGTTTTAGCGGTCCGTGCAACGTGGCTTGAAGTCGCTGCATGGAAGAATCCAACGCTAGCGTTAACAAACAAAGAGACTAAAGAGATCATCGAAATGTCATTACATCCACACCACCAAGACACTGCCGCCAGCCCAGAGGGCCTTTTGTCTGCGATTGAAGATTTGGCGAAAAATACCAGGGAGAACGTTGAGTCAACACGACGCGGTAACGATCGCAGGACGCTCAACTCGCCTGCGGTACTTGTTCCAGGAAATGTATCTGGGCGAGACGGACGGGTCTACAACGGAAATTGCCGTGACATTTCGATTCGCGGTTGTCGGTTGGTTTTGACTCAGCCACTGGTAGTTGGCGACATCTATTTGATGAACGTAGAGAACGAAGAGCTTGGTTTCGATCCTTCGTTTGGCCGTTGCGTTCGATGTCACATGATTCGCGAGGACGCGTTTGAAGTTGGGATGAATTTTCTCAGTCCTGTTTCGTTTAACGATCAGATCCAGGAAGACGACTCGTTGTCTCTAGATCTGAACATCGGCTAAGTTCAGCCAATCAATCGTAGTGGATTCTGGTCTCTCACCCTCCTCAACTCCAGCACAGTTAAAACAAATGTCATCTGACACAACAAATCAAGAAGTAACGCAGACTCAACCGAGTTCTACAGCGCCTGCCAAACGCCCAGCAGTTGTCGTGCCAGTTAGAAAAACGACGGCAACGATAAAACTGGATCCGGCAGTTCTAGCGTCCGCAACTGGAACTCCATTGGCGGCAGCCCCGACACAGGTGCTCCCAACGCCACCGGCTCCAGAACAAATGGTTCCAGGCCGATCGGCCCAGGCTCCAGCTCCAGTTTCCGCAACTCCGACTCCAGCGGTTGTGGTGCCGGTTCAGGCTTCAAAGCCATCGGTTCAAGCTTCAGTGGCGCAAGCACCACAGGCTTCAACTCCAGCAACGCGAACGCCACAGGTTTTAACTCCAGTGGCGCAAGCTCAAGTTCCACAAGCTCAAGTACCACAGACTCAAGTGCCACAGACTCAAGTGCCACGAGCTCAAGTACCACAGACTCAAGTGCCACAGACTCAAGTGCCACAAGCTCAAGGAACACAGGCTCAAGTTTCACAGGCTCAAGGAACACAGGCTTCAGTTCCACAGGCTCCGGCTCCACAAGCTCAGGTACCGCAGGCTCAAGTTCCAGTAGTTCAGACTCCAGCACCGGTAGCCCCGGTTTCTCCTGCTCCGCAAGCCAAGGTACCAGCAACCAATGCTCCAGCGGCAACAGTGGAACGCACTCTGGGTGGATTGCTAAAAAAGCTTGAGTCAGTCGTCTCTAACAGTCTTAGTCGACGGGAGATGTTTGAGTCTTCACTCGCTGAGATTGCCAAGCACTTCGATGCATTTTGGGGGCTGTTGGAATTCCAAGCCGATGGACGAACGGTTACGCGCGAATTCAAAAGTCGCGAAATGAACACGTCTGAATTGGTCGACTATGCCTACACGCTCTCGGTTGACGCTCAGATGGATGCCCGTAGTAAAGGACGAGCCATTCCGTCTGGTGAGGGCGATTACGCTGCGATTTCATCGCCGATTCTGGATCCGCACAGCGACGCAGTGCTGGGCACGATGACCTTTTTCACTCGGCTCGAGAGTCCTGAAAAAGCCAAGCAGATGGTTCGCGAAGTCGAAAGAGCAATTGCAACCATCTGTGCATTGAAACCTGATGTTCCAAACGCCAACTCTCGAATTCAATCCAAAGCACGCAATGGAGAGATGCAGGCGTTCCTCGGAGCGGCAAAATACGACGACGTCCGTGGACTTTGTTACGCCTTGGTCAACAGCTACTGTCAAAAGCTTGGCTGTCAGCTTACCGCGATCGGCTTGGTCGAAGCAAACCAAGTCAAGCTGTATGCGATTTCGGGTCTTGAAACGATTATGGAAAACAGTCCCGCCATCGTCAACATTCGCCAGGCCCAGGAAGAATGCCTCGATCAGAATCAACGCGTCATTGTCCAGCAACCGACCAACGAGACAGCGGCCAAAGGCGACGGATTCTTGATTCATCAGCGTTGGCACCAGCAAGCAAACGCGGCGGCGGTGGCTTCGTTCCCAATTCAAATCGACGGTGAGAACGTAGCGATCTTCAGTTTCGAAAGAAACCTGACTGAACCGTTTACTGACGAAGAAGCCGACAAGATTGAAGAAACGATTCAATCGTTCGGTCCAGCAATCAAAGTCATGAAGCGCTCCAACCGGTCGCTTCGGACTCACATTTCAGAGCAATTCCGCGACGGATTTGTCAAGCGATTCAAAAGCAAGGTTGTCAGCATTTCTGCGTTGCTTGCCTTGGCGTTCTTTGTTCTGGGATGGTTGCCTTATCGCCCGACAGTACCCTGCACTATCGAACCGGCCAAAGTTAATCACTTGATCGCACCTTACGATGGGGTTATCGCAAGTGCCGACCTGTTTGCCGGTGACAAGATTGTTGCGGGTCAGCCGATACTCAAGTTCGATACCCGAGATCTGGAGTTGGAGCGAGATTCGATTCTGGCAACGATGAGGTCAAAAGAAGTCGAGCGAAACATGGCACTTGCCGAACGCGAAAAAGCCACCGCGATGGTGATCAACGCCGAGGTCGACGCACTGGCGGTTCAACTGGAATCAATCAAACGTAAAATCAGCCAAGGTGTAATGTGCGCTCAATACGATGGCGAAATCATCAGCGGCGACTTGCGACATCAAATCGGACAAGTCGTTCCCAAAGGAACCAGCTTGATTCAAG
>CAYSQZ010000067.1:0-21585 GCA_964433035.1 uncultured Pirellulaceae bacterium
CAGCGCGGGCTCTGACCCTGGCCCGGCTGCCTATAACCTTGGCGATGCCCTCGCGGTTAAACGAACCGCGTCCCTGCTCGTTTAACCGCGAGGGCATCGCCGCCCCGCGCGTCATGTCGTAGTGACTTTAGGAACAAAGCCTGGTACCGAAACGGAGAAGTCGGGCCAGCGGTGTACTAAGTCGACTTGGTTCGCTAGTCTAGGTTCGCTAGTCTAAAAACACCTTAGCGGTAGCGATTGGAAATTTCGCTGTTTGGACAAGCTCGAATACGAACACTGAGCAACTTATTCAATGATTGAATACAACAATAGAGTCTGGTTTCGGCACATCCTCAACTTCCACAAAACCGACACGTTTCGGATTCTGTTGCGGGAGATGTTGATCGTTGCGCTTTACACGGCAGTCGTGGCTGCGATTGAGATTCATTTGTTGCGAGAGTTCCGAGACGATTCCATTGAGAAAGCGCTAAGAAATACGACGATCATGCACTCGATTCTTGGCTTTGTGCTTTCGCTGCTGGTCGTGTTCCGTACCAATACAGCTTACGACCGCTGGTGGGAAGGTCGCAAGCTCTGGGGAGCTTTGGTCAATAACACGCGAAATCTGGCCGTCAAAATCAACGCGTTCCTGCCCAGTAGTTGCCAAGCCGAGCGTCAGTATTTCCAAACCATGATCGGAGAATTCCCGACCGCGCTGAAAGAGCACCTCCGAGACGGGATTAACCTCGAGCAGATCGAAGACGCGGAAGGATTCAAGCAACGTTTCGCTGACCGCGAGCATATCCCAAACTTGATGATTCAGGAGATGTACCGCAAAACAAAAAAACTCTATGCGGCAAATTACCTTAGTGGCGATGAACTGATCGTGGTTGATAAGGAGCTTAAGTCCTTCTTCGACATCATGGGGGCTTGCGAGCGGATTAAAAATACTCCGATTCCTTTCTCATACAGTATCTTTTTGAAGAAATTTATCTTCTTTTACATCGTCACTTTGCCGATTGGATTTGTCGCTTATTTTGAATACTGGGCGATTCCGATTTCTGTGTTCGTATTCTACGTTTTGGTTTCATTGGAAATCATCGCTGAAGAAATTGAAATGCCGTTCGGTGTCGACCCCAACGACTTGCCGACTCAAAAGCTCTCCGACATGATGCGCCGCAATGTGCATGAGATTTTTGCAGAGCCGGATTCAAGCGCATCGGCTGCTTAGAGGATTTGGTTATTGCGTATTTTCATCAACGGACCTCTGCCTGTAAAACTCCGAGGTAAGTGTGAATTGATTGTCAATCTGATTCTGGTTCAAGGAATTGATCATGACATTGAATTGGTCACCCATTGAGGCAACTGCTATTCGGATTAATCCTGGCGGTGATCTGAAGTCCGAACTATCCAGTCTGGCAAGCGACCACGAGTTGCAGGCCGCCGCAGTCATTTCGGCAGTGGGTAGTCTATCCAAGGTCTCCCTTCGCTTTGCCAATCGCCCCGAGACAACCGAACTGGACGGAAAACACGAGATCATTTCGCTTAGCGGCACACTCTCAAAAGATGGAATTCACCTGCACATGTCCGTTGCCGATTCGAAAGGCAACGTTATTGGAGGACACGTGATGGAAGGTTCAACAATTTTCACCACGCTCGAGATCGTGATTGTCGAAATGAGCGCCTTGGCATTCACCAGAGAGCCTTGTCAAATCTCCGGTTTCAACGAGTTGGTGGTCAGAGCCCGCCGCTCGTAGGTTGGGTATGCATTTCAGTCAAAGCAGATCTTCAGCTCAGATTGAACTGTTGCTACGGAATTGCTCCAAGGCTGTATCGTCTCAATATATGTCAGGAAACCAGAGGGCACTGCATCTGGTGTTCCGCTATAGTATTCAAGCCACACTAATCACATTGTTTTGGAGCGAGGCATGAATCGACTTTTCGTCTGGTCATTAACGGCAGCTTTGGCTGGGTTTCTATTTGGCTTTGATACTGTCGTGATTTCTGGTGCCGAGAAAAAGATCCAATCGCTCTGGGAATTGGGCGACTTCCAACATGGCTTGGCGATGAGCATGGCGCTGTGGGGGACGGTACTCGGATCACTGATCGGCGGATGGCCCACTGACAAGTTTGGACGCAAAGCCACGCTCCTGGGAATTGGCATTCTCTATTTTGCTTCAGCGGTTTGGTCCGGCTTGGCCACCGATGTCTACGCTTTTATGATCGCCCGCTTCATTGGTGGGATTGGAGTGGGGATTTCAACCGTGGCAGCTCCGCTCTACATCTCGGAGATCGCGCCAGCGGATTCTCGGGGTCGGCTTGCTGGCATGTTTCAATTCAACATCGTATTCGGAATCCTGATCGCATTGGTTTCCAATGCCCTGCTGGGCAGACTGGGAGACAACGCCTGGCGGTGGATGCTTGGCGTGGAAGCCGTTCCCGCACTGATTTATAGCGTCATGTGTTTTGGCTTGCCGCAAAGTCCACGTTGGCTGATCAGCCGAAAAAATGAAGTCGCCAAAGCTACTGAAGTCATGCGACAGCTCCAGCCCAATTCATCGGCCGCGGAGATCGAGCAGTGCGTCAACGAAATTGTGGGGATTTCAAAAACTGTTGCCCAAGCCCAAGCGAGTCAATCCAAAGGCGAAAGCGACAATCCTTACCAAGCACCCAACACATCAGCAGCGTCGGCGCTGTCGAATCGCTCCGGCGAAGCAGAAACCTTTTGGAGTGCACGCATGAAGAAACCCATTCTGTTGGCGTTTCTGATCGCATTTTTTAACCAGCTCTCGGGCATCAATGCGGTTTTGTATTTTGCCCCGAGGATTTTTGAAGAGACCGGGCTGGGCGAGCAAGCGGCGCTACTTCAGTCAGTTGGGATCGGATTGACCAATCTAATATTTACGTTCCTTGGTCTCTGGCTAATCGATCGCCTGGGGAGAAAGACGCTCTTGATCATCGGATCGTTCGGCTATATCGCTTCGCTGGGGCTTTGTGCGTGGGCGTTTTTCACTGAAAGCTTTGGGATCGTTCCGGCTTGTATTTTTTCTTTTATCGCCGCTCACGCGGTCGGACAAGGTGCTGTAATCTGGGTGTTTATCTCTGAGATTTTTCCGAATCGACATCGAGCCCACGGTCAAGCTTTGGGATGTTTTACACACTGGATCTTCGCTGCTTTGCTGACGCTCTTCTTTCCGATGGCGGTAAAGCTGCTTGATCCTGGCTACGTGTTCGGATTCTTTTGTTTCATGATGGTGCTTCAACTGTTGTGGGTCGTAACCATGGTCCCCGAAACAAAAGGGCGCCCGCTGGAGCAAATCGAATTGGACATGGGAATCAATTCCTAACTTCATTGCCTGGAATCACAAACCGTCCAAACCGTCTTTACTCCACGACGACGCCTTCGTAGTTCGATTCGGGCTCTGGTAACTTTGGATCGAGATCTTCCAGCGTCTTTCGCAGCAGCTCGCTAACGATCAAATTCCGACACCACTTTTTATCCGAAGGAATCACGTGCCATGGGGCGACATCGGTGCTGCATTTCTCCAAACAAGCTGCGTAGGCATCCTGGTAGTCGTCCCACAACTTCCGCTCGTCGAGATCGGCGAGGTTGAACTTCCAATGCTTGGCCGGATCATCCAATCTGGCTTGCAAGCGTTCCCGCTGTGTCTCTTTACTGATGTGCAAAAAGCACTTTACGATCTTCGTATCCGTCGAAGCGAGTAACTTTTCGAAGTCGTTGATCAACTCGTATCGCTTTTTCCACTTTGATTCGGGAACCAGTGAGTGAACGCGAACAATCAATACGTCTTCATAGTGGGAGCGGTTAAAGATCCCAATATTCCCTCGTCGCGGCACCTGCTTGTGACAACGCCAAAGAAAATCATGATCCAATTCCTCTTCCGAGGGTTTCTTGAATGAGACGACTTGGCAACTGGTCGGATTCATGCCCGTCATCACCGAACGGATCGTCCCGTCCTTGCCTGCGGTATCCATTCCCTGTAACACCAACAGAATTGAACGCTTGTTCTCGGCATAAAGCTTCTTGGCCAAATCGGCCATGACGACAGCGTTCTTGGCAATCTTTTTGCAAGCCGACTTTTTGTTGTAGCCGGAATCGGAAACACTGGTCGGGATGTTTTTGAGCTTTATTTTCTCGCCAGGTTCGACGGTATAAGGTAGCAACTTTTTAGGTTTACTCATGAATCGGGTTCCAAGGATGCCAAAGTTTGTGAAGACGCAGTTTAACTGATTGACCTCAGCTCTATCAATCGAACTACCGAAAAGCACCCGGCTTGGCTAGATCATTAAGCATTCCTACATAACCGGACATCACGGCCACGACGATCGCGAGCACCATTCCAGCGGCCAACAGCAGCATCAAAACAAACCCGACCGTCCCGATGATTTTCAAGTTCCGTTCGGCCCGCTGTTGCAACTCCTCGGAGCATCGACTCATCGTTTCAGATAGCTCTCCCGCAGTCTCGCCGTTATCAATGTAAATTAGAACATCGTTTGGAATTGCATCGGTTTTTTTAAAAGCCCGGTAAAAGGATTCTCCCGACTGGACCGTCTTGTTAACGCTTGGACGAAGTCGATCGTAGAAAAAATTGTCAGTCGCTCGCAGCGCAAGATCAGCTGTCGCCACGGCGCTCATGCCGGCATTCTCAGCAACCGACATTGTCCAGGCGAAGCGTGACATTGCCAACGCAACAATCGTGGGGCCAATCAAAGGGATCTTCATGGCGATTTGCATTGGCAGTTTCCCAAACCAACCGCGAGCTGTTCCCATCACCAATACGGCAAGCGTCGCAAAGAACAAGAACACCAAAAAAAAGTAAGCAATCACGTTTCCAGTGGTGCTGCCCATAAAAAACCAATTGATAGGCTGCTTTTCCAACGTCCGAAAAACAGAATCGCAAATCGCCATTAATCCGCCGACAAGGAAGATCCCGAAGACAAGTTCAAATGCAGGCCACGCGATTGCCGCGATAAAGTTATTACGAAACTTGACCAGGTTTTCATAATGCTTGCCAAGCCGCGCAAACGATTCCTCCAAACGCCCACCGGCTTCACCGGCTTTGACGACCGACAACGCCAGCTCAGGAAAGTAGCCGTTGGCCAGCGCCATCGAATCTGCCAGCGGCTTGCCGTCCTTGAGGCCCTGGCAAACTTGCTGCGCCTTGATCCGGTACGAAGGACTGCCAGTTTCGGTTTCACGTTGGTAGGCCGTACGCAGATCAATGCCGGCGGTATAAGAAGTCGCAAGCCGGTTAAACAATTTTGCCATCTGGTTTTGACTGATCCTGGCCATCTAAAATCCCGTTGAGTCCAAAATGTCTTTCATAAACAAGGCTTTTTTGGAAAAAAATCCAGCCTCTGAATCACGAACCACTCATTGGCTAATCTTAACCGTGGTCAAAGTTTATACTGCTTCTGAGGTGTTTTGTTTTACGAACTGGCGGACAATCCCGCAATTTACAGAGAAAACAAAACAGCCTACGTGTTCTTGCCGATATTTTTTACATTGGTGATCTAAAACTCAATCGCACAAAAGCAAGTCGGTGACCACTATCGGCAAAAATGAACAGAAGTTCGACATAACTTTCTTTGGAAGCTTTGGATCACTTGGGTAAACTTAGAGACAGGCAAGAGCAGGTTATCCAAGTTGGTTTTGACGGCCAACTTTTTTTAGCGAGAAAACCAGATGACACATCGGCATTTGAATTCAATTTTTGCACTGTGGCAAATGGGCTTGTGCTTGGCAATCTTATTGTCGGCCCAAGCAACAGTCGTCGGTCAGTTGACCTCTTTTGACCGCGAGTCAATCAAGATCCGTGATAACGTGAGGCTTCGCTCGGGTGTTCGATTGTTCGGGGAAATCATCAAACAAGGCAAAGACGGTGACGGACGCGATTATACGATCATCAAAACGGAAAACCAAAGCACTTTTAAACTGAACAACCGTTTTGTCAGCGATTCTCACATCGTGGACGCTGACGACAAACTTTACAACAACAAAGTCAAGATCATGGACGACACCGCGGAAGATCATTGGAGCGCGGTGAAGTGGTGTGAGAAACAGCGTTCGGGAAAGGTTCGCTACAAAGATCAGATCGACTTTCATCTTAACCGGATCATGCTGCTGGACCCAAAGGACACGCGCGTTCGCCATCGGCTTGACTATGATTATCTTGAAGAGCAAGATCGCTGGGTACCGCGAGAACTTTACTGGACGTCGCTAGGATATCGTTCCCGCGGTAAGGCTTGGGTCCCAACGCTTCAGGATGATGTGACTCAGTTTTCGGATTCGACCAAATCCGAACTAGGTGATCGCAAATCGAGATTTTCCATTTGGAAAAGAAGCGTCAGCCTTGGCAAGCTTCCGCTCAACGAACTTTCCAAAGAACTGTTTACAATCTGCGACGCACTGGCCGTCCCGACACTGTTTGAAGAATCCAAAAAAGTTTCCGATCCGGCGATTGCGGCGATCTACATTGAAGCTTTCGGAAAGGTCGCTTCCAGTGGAGCGGCTCAGGCATTGGTCTATTTCTCTGTTGAAGGAGGCGTTAATCGTGACCGCGCGTTGGACCTCTTGTTACAAGACCATTACCAACCCGGTCTTGTGGCCAGTCACCTAGCCCGCTATTTCGACCCCAATAAATACTCTAACGCTACTCTTCAACGGGCAGCGTTTAACATTGGAGTGGTCGACGATCTTAATTCTGTGCTTCCACTGGTTGGAGTACTCTCAACCACGCATGTCGTTGCTCCAGCGGAGGATCCAAACCGCCTCACGTCGAGCTTCAGCAGAGACGGCCAACTCCAGGGATTTTCAACGGGTAGTTCAGGTGGCCCCAAAACAGTTGTGGTTAAAAATTCAAAAGTCCGTGAAGCGCTGCGTAAGCTCAGCGATGAGGATTTTGGATTCGACCCGGTCGCCTGGAAAAAATGGTACGTCCAGACCCATCAGCAGACCGATGTCAACGTTCGTGGTGATATCGAATAAGGGACGATCCCTTCGTAAATTGCCGGTTTTGTCGCTACTGGGCACTCTTCTCGGATCCCAGTTCGCCACGTTCTGCCGCCTTCTTTGACGTCTTTCGAGACGTCGTGTCAATATTGAAGGCTTTGGCGGATTGCTTTATAAACCAAGTCGAATCTTTGGGATGACCCGGAGTTGGCTGCAGGTCGTCGGACCGTTCCTCGCTTACGCTTCGGGTTACCATTTACACCCATGGTTCCAAGCGTTTAAAAAAACGACAGCCTCTTGGCCGAAGGCGACCAACAGGAATATCTTTCCAGCAACGAAACTTAATCTCAGAAATTTGATGCCAAACTATCGAGACATCTACAATCACATTGTCTCCACGGACCATCGTTACCAACTTGGAGAAAACTCGCCCGGCCTCAGAGCGGTCATCCAAGCAACTGGTCAACTTCAAATGTTGTCTGGAAGATCGTTGGACATTGGCTGCGGTGTTGGTTTTGTCGTGGAGCATCTTTCGGGTCGCTCGTTTGACTTCAATGCCTTTGGGGTCGACATCAGCGATAACGCAATCGAACAGAGTAAAGTCCGGCTCAAAAATGTTCCGGGGAGCAACCAACGGCTTTCAGTTTTGAAAGATCAGACCCTTCCCTTTGAGGATGATTTTTTCTCGTTGGTGACGTGCTTTGATGTGTTGGAGCATCTTGATGAAACCGACATCGAGGCCACACTGAAAGAGATCGATCGTGTCATTCGCCCGGGCGGCGTTTTCTTTGGCTCGGTGTCTTGTCGGACGTCTGGAGTAAACGATCAGTTCGGGGACAATCTTCACCGGACTGTCAAATCGCCTGATTGGTGGATAAAGCGAGTCGCGCCCGATCGCGCCGAGTACGACGGACATCGAATTCAATTGTCGCTTTGGAAGCATCACACGCTTGTTGGAAAACAACCGTCGGCGCAGGCCCCAACACAAGCGACAGTTCAGACTTCCAGAACTCAAGGTCAGTCGACACAAAACACGACGACAGGCATCGGCGGATCGGCCATTCCAGTTTCGCACTTACAAGCCGCACCAGCGATGGCCCATAGCTCAAGCAGTTCCTCGCAGTCAACAAGTCCAGACAAGAACACAGCTTCGCTCTATCAAAAAATCTATGACGAAAACCCCTGGTACGGTGACGCGGATGAAGGTCGGTGCCCAGGAGTGCGCCTTTTGCCGGAGTATCGGGACTGGCTGGTAGGGCCGATTCTTGACATGGGTTGTGGACGTGGTCAAACAGTCGAACATTTGCGCAAGCAAGGCTTACAAGCCGAGGGAATTGATCAGATTCGCAAAAATCCTGAGATGCGAGTTGGCGATATCACAAAGCCAATCGCCGATATCGGAAATTTTAACAGCGTTGTCTGTATCGACTGCATTGAGCATCTTTACGAAGATCAAGTGCTGGGTTTGTTTGAAAATATGAAACAGGTCCAACGACAGGCGTTTTCTATTCACAATGGTGAATCGACAGGCACCGGGCAGGAGCTTCACGTCAACCGCCGCAGCTTTCAAGACTGGGCGATCTTAATTCGGAAACACTTCGACATCGCCGCTGCGATCGAAGTGCACAAAGAGCAGATGCTTTATTTGACACAGTCAAAACAAGAAGAGTAGTTTCGAATTTACGGCCCGAAATTCTTGATCGGCTTGGACAATCTTCCCGATGAAGCAAATTAAAACCACTCGAAGCCTCTGCGATGAAAATCGTAGAGGCTTTGTTTTGAGTTACCCTCACAGGGTTCTATTCCATCGCAGGATTCTACTCAGTCGCAAGATTCCACTTCTTGATTTGCTCGGCGGTCAACGTGGGCACATACTTAGCCAGCGAAGGCCTAATCGAAAAGAAGTAAAACTCCGAACCCGTTTTTTTGCCCAGCATTTCTTCGAAGTAGGCCAACTGATGCTGATGGGCCGGATGATCTTTGGGAAAGGCAACGTCCCCAATGAACTTATTTTTCCTGGATTGGGTTTCCAGTACAGCGCCGGATTCAATGATGCGTTTTAATCCTGCACAAAACAAATCGACTCCACCCGAATGGACTTTGCTGTCCTTGGTGATTTTTGTTGTTAAGCCAGCTTCACGGATCAAGCGACCGGTATGTATGTTGATTTCATCATCGGCTGAACCTTCAATTTCCGTCAGCGTGATTGTCCTGACGTCGGGGTGATCGGCGATCATGTTTTTGATCTGGCGATAAGTTCTTCCGCCAAGTTCACCTGACAAAAACGCCTCGTTGCCTTTGATCTCAAGTTTACTGTTGCCAAGGCTGAGGATCGATTCATCGAGCCGAATCTCAAACGGGCGCTTTTCGCCTTTACCAGTTTTCGGTCGTAGTTTTCCTGTGGCAAGAATAGTTCCGTCGTCTTTGAACTGAATTTTGCCGCGTCCTTTTGAGGTATGAGTGATCCTGGATTCACCAGAATCAGATGCAGTTTTGAAATGTCCTTCAATTAAAACCGTCGCCTGGCTTTTACCGTTGCTGGGTCTGCTGCTCTTCAGCTTGATTTTTTCGCCACCGTTGAAGATCACCGTTAGGTTCATTGGATTGCTATCATTACGCAGAAAGGAATCAACATTGAATTGCTGATCCTCAATAGTGACCTTCGAATCGTTGAACCGCTTGAATCGCTCGTCAACAATACCGGTAACTTCTTCGGCATCGATTGAGTTGTCGTTGTAGAACCGCCAACATTTACCATTGTGCCAATATCCGCCAACGACTGCGGCTTCTTCTGCGTTTTTCGCTTTTCTGGTTTCAGCAACGAAGATTTTATTCACAGTGTTTTCAAAAGCATAATCACCGATACTCCTGACGATTCCCTCTTCATCCACCAAAACAATTCCGTAACCAAAGCCGCCGAAGAGATCCACTGAGTTGAAGCCTTCGGACAGCAAGACGGCGGGCCAGCTGCCTCCGCCGTATCGCTTAAACAGGCTCGGCGCCTGGCGATCATACATCGCCCGTGATTCATCGGTACTCAGGAGTACGACTTCAAGTTGATCTGATGAGTAAGTCTGCTGTAACCGCTCGACCAGCGGAAATTTTTCATAGCAGTTGTGTCAGGTGACTGCCCAAATATCAAGCAGCGTTACTTTGCCGAGAATTGACTTGTTCGATATCGTTTGCTTTCCATCGAAAGTTTGAAAAGCGAACTCAGGGCATTTCCGATTGAGCACCGTCCCAAAAAGTGGTCCGTCAGATTTAACCAGCGAAATACTGCTGGCGTCATCGGCAATCGAGACAACACGATACATCGAATCGAGAATTCGAATCGGCAAGTTGGTTGGCTGGGCTTCATGGTCGTCGAGTTTTCCGTCGCCGTTTTGATCGATCGAAATGTAGGTCGACGTGTTGCTGACCATTGTGTTGTTGTCAGCAGAATTCTTAGTCGTGTAAGTTTCTTCTTTCGGAAGGTAGATGCTTATAGATTTCCCTTCCACTTCAATCGAACACTTGCGGTGAAGCTGATCGTCGTTTTGACCGCTGAAAAGCATCGAGACATCAAATTTGGCTGGTGGTCGAGTCAATTGACACGCTTCTGTTTCAAGTTTGATGACATCACTATTAGCCGTACTCGTTTCGGAATCCTTAGTGAAAGCCTCTGCTGTTGTTGAACTAAGTTGAAACGTCAACGTCGTGGGGGGAAGACACTTGTGTTCGTCACAGGCTTGAAAGCGAATGCTACCCGAGCCGGAGAAGGGTTTCTCTTTACCTGTGACCTTATAATCGCGATACCAACTGAATTTTCCTGCAAGTGTCTCGCTATCCACGGATTTGCCTTGCAACTCGAAAGCTTCGTCGATCGCATTCAAGCCGGTCGTTTCAAATTTTATTTCTGTCGGAATATGGAGTTCTGATTCCTTTAATGGATAGATATGCCATCCATCCTTAATCGTGGCTTCCACCGAAAGCCGCACAATTGAAGGATCGCCTTTCGTAGGAACCAGAGAAATTTTAAACGCTGCCGCGGGCGAGCGTTGGTCTGCCGTTGGTAGCGAAACTGACACCAATGGCTCTGATTCCTGAGCGACTACGCCCAAGACGCAAGAAAACGACATCGCGAAAAACGCGAGCACGAAGCAAAACCGACCCAACAGCTCCATTTGAAATGACCTGAGAGAACTCATGTTTCACCTTTAAGTTTGTGTATGTGTTCGTATCTTCAAAGTATAGCAAACTTGCAAACAGATTGTTTCATTACAAAATTCTGAATCAAAAGAAATCTACGTGTAGCAATTCTGCAAGCGAACTCTCAAATCATCAAGAGAGTCATTTTCCGGGTTTCGTAGACTGTTCCTGCTTGGCCCCCTCCGCGACTCGTTCAAAAAACTGCTGTTCTCTGTGAGCCTCCTGAGCTATGGCGAGATCAGCTATGTACGCGGATTCGCCAGGCATCCCCTCCCACTTCGCGTCCAACCCTTTAAGATACATTGCCTAACTTTTAATGACTGAACCAGAGACCAACGATGCCCCAAACGCTTCCGACTGACGTTAAAGTCAAAAACATTGAGTTGTTCCTTATTCCAGTTGAAACTCGCGTTCCGTTAAAGTTTGGAACCGAGACGCTTTCCAGCGTGACGTGCGCCAGGGCCAAAGTTACCGTAGAAAATCGAGAAGGCAAAACGGCGGTCGGTTGGGGGGAAACACCTCTCTCAGTTCAATGGGTCTGGCCCAGCCAAACACCTTATTCACAGCGGCACGACGCACTGATCGAATTTTGCAAAGTTTTACAAAACGCATGGGTTGAATTTGGTCAGTTTGGCCACGCTCTGGAGATCGGCCATTCGTTTTTGGAAGAAGTGCTTCACTCTGTCCAGGATCAATTCAATGAGAAACTGGTTGCCGGCGGCGGCGAGTCGATGCCATATCTGGCCGGCTTGGTCGTTGCCAGCGTGTTCGACCAGGCGATCCACGATGCCTACGGCGTCTTGAACGAGATCGATATTTATAAGACATACAACTCCCAGTTTATGTCTCGCGACTTGAGCAGCTTTCTCAGCCCGGCTGAAGGATCCAGCGTTTCCTTCGAAGGTAAATTCCCTTCGGACTTCCTCGTTGCCGATGCGCCGGCCACGTTACCAGTTTGGCATCTTGTTGGTGGCCTTGATCCGCTTTCCAAGGAAGAGCTAACTGGTTCGGAGCCTGACGATGATTATCCGGTTTTGCTGCGCGACTGGATTGAGCGGGATGGACTTAATTGCTTGAAGATTAAACTCCGTGGCAACGACTCCAAGTGGGACTACGACCGTCTGGAAGCGATCGGCAAGATCGCCGATGAAACCAACCTTGAGTGTCTGACCGCCGATTTCAACTGCACGGTCAAGGATCCAGAATACGTCAACGAAATTCTGGACCAGATGGAAAAGGACAACCCGTCGGTGTTTGATAAGATTCTCTACGTGGAACAACCATTCCCTTACGATCTGGAAAAGCATCGCATCGATGTCCATTCAGTCTCCAAACGTAAACCACTGTTTCTGGATGAAAGCGCTCACGATTGGAAATTCGTTAAGCTCGGATTGGAATTGGGTTGGTCTGGCGTGGCGTTAAAGACTTGCAAGACGCAGACTGGAGCGCTGCTGAGTCTTTGCTGGGCGAAAGCTCACTCGATGCCATTGATGGTTCAGGATTTGACCAACCCAATGCTGGCACAGGTTCCGCATGTTCGGCTTGCCGCCCATGCAGGCACAATCATGGGAGTGGAATCAAACGGGATGCAGTTCTATCCCGATGCGTCCAAACCAGAGGAAGCAGTTCATCCGGGACTCTATCGCCGACGCAAAGGGATCCTGGATCTTTCCACCATCGAAGGATTTGGGTTTGGGTATCGGGTCGACGCAATTGAGCGTGATCTATCATCTTTCAAGGTTTAGTCGCATTTGAATCATCGTCGCTTCCGAAAGTAAGTAATCCGACACCAATAATCCGATTCCAAGTAACTGATTGGATTTCATGGGCTCTTTCCGTTATGATCAACTAGGGCAAATCCGACAGTACTTAGACGAGGATGATCATGGATCGACGCAAGTTTCTTGTTGGTTCGTCTGCGGCACTTATGGCAACGAATCTGGGGAACCAGTTGTTGGCCTCTCCATGGCGAGTCGGCGCAACAATTCCTTCCGACGAACGGGTCAAGTCAGCCGATGAGTTAGTCGATCGCAGAACCCGGGACGCGATCGGGCAAGGGCTGAGATTTTTAGCTAGAAAGCAAGTTCGATCCGGAGCCCGCGCTGGCGCGTTTGGTACCCACGGCTACGCGGCCGGCGTAGCGGTCACGGCGCTGTCAGGTCTGGCGTTTCTTTGTAGCGGCTCGACACCGTTCTCTGGCCCTTATGCCAGTAACATTCGAGCTTGCACCAAGTACGTTCTCAAAAATGTTCGCGAGTCAGGTTACATTGCCGAGAGCGACGCAACGCGACGGTTTTCCAATATGTACGGCCATGGTTACGCGATGCTCTATCTCAGTCAGATTTATGGGATGTCGCAACGGAAAGAAGTCGAGAAGAAACTCTCGTTAGCTGTCGAGATGACTTGCAAAATTCAGAATCGTTTGGGCGGGTGGCGATACCAACCAGTTCCCAATGATGCCGACCTTTCGATAACCATCTGCCAGGTCATGGCACTTAGGGCTGCCCACAACGCTGGCATTCAAGTCAGTGATGAGGTCAGAGCAAAAACGGTGAAGTATGTTGAAAGCTGCCAAAATCCAGACGGAAGTTTTCACTATACCGAACGCGGTGGCAGGACAACGGTGGCGTTAACCGCAGCCGGCGTAGTTTCCTACTACAGTGCCGGAATCTACGAAGGAGAAAAAGTTGAGTCGGCGCTGAAGTGGATTTTCGATCACCGACCTGGCAAAGCCAGTGACCGAACGGTAAGCCCGATGAACTATTACTACGCCCACTACTACGCGGTTCAAGCGATGTGGCACGCTCAATTAAAGAATCCACATTACTGGAACGCTTGGTATCCTCTGATTCGGGACGAACTCATGGACGAAAAACGCTCTCGAGATGGAACTTGGCCTGACGCTCGGGTAGGTTCGGAATTTGGGACGGCGATGTCTTGCATCATCCTCCAAATGCCTTTCAACTACGTGCCGGTTTTTTCTCCTTAGATCTCAATTGGAAACCGACCCGTTAGAGACTTCGTGTTATTGCGTAGGCCGAAAAAGGCTGTGATATTTTTGGAAACATGGCCAACAATACCAGCCGTTTTGCGCTAGCCACGGATCACGGTTGTTCGTCCGTGGCTAGCGCCAAAACGGCCGGAAAAAATCACAGACTCGAAGTGTGATCATCGGTGCCTCACTGACGTTTCGGGTTACCATAAGACGTGTAGCGCTTGCGGGGTCGCAAATAATGACCCGAGTGAAGAAAGAAAAGTGATTGGCGATGGCCAAGAAAAAAGTTAGCCGCACCGACCGCGTGAATCAGCCCAAGACGACTGAGGGCAAGAATGAAGATACCGCCAGCGAGAATGCGCCAGAGCCTCAGACTGCCTTTGAACGAGCCGCAGCTAAAGTCAAAAAGTTTCCGCAGAGCCCGGGAGTCTATTTGATGAAAAACGCCGCCGATGTGGTCATCTACATTGGCAAGGCAACCAATCTCCGATCACGAGCCGGCAGCTACTTTCTCAAAGCCGCCGCGGAAGAGCAACGGACCGCCAGTTGGATCGGCGAAATCGCCGACATCGATTACATGGATTGCGAAAGTGAAGTTGATGCGCTGTTGGTCGAAGCCAGATTGATCAAAGACATTCAACCTCAGCACAACAAAATCCAGAAGGATGACAAGTCGTTTCCCTATTTACAGATCACGACCTACGAAGATTTTCCCAGAGTTGAGGTTACCCGGGAACCAGCCAACAGCGGCGTCAAACTTTACGGCCCCTTTGCCAGCGCGGGTGAACTGCGAGGCGCGGTCCAAGTGCTTCAGCGAATTTTTAAATTCCGAACCTGTACTCTCGATATCGACGCCGACGACGAGCGCTGGAAATGGTTTCGACCCTGCCTGCTGGCGAGCATCAAACAATGTACCGCGCCGTGCAATCTGAGGGTTTCAAAAGAAGAGTATCGCAAGGATATCAGGAAACTTCAGATGTTCATGGCTGGCAACAAGAAAAAGTTGCTTAAAGACCTTCAAGACCAGATGCTCAGCGCTTCGAAGGAGCTATCGTTTGAAAAAGCCGCCAAGCTTAGAGATGAGATTGAGATGCTCAATTCGCTCGATCGGCGAGGAGAACTTGACACCCATGCTCAACCAGAGGTGTTCCATATTGATCCTAAAAAAGGTTTGGCCGGATTGAAGAAGGTCCTGAAGCTTTCAGAGACTCCGCGGACGATCGAAGGAGTCGATATCGCACACCTCGGTGGCGGAGAAACCGTTGCCAGTTTGGTCAAGTTCATTGACGGGTTACCATTTAAGCCTGGCTATCGCCGTTACAAAATCAAAAATGTTTCTGGCATCGATGACTTTCGAAGTATTCACGAAGTCGTCGCTCGGAGGTTCAAACGACTTCACGATGAGCAAGATGTCTTTCCGGATATCCTTTTGATCGATGGCGGCAAAGGCCAATTGAGCAGCGCGATGGCCGCGTTTGAGTCACTTGGAATCGAACCGCCGGTTGTGCTTTCGCTCGCCAAACAAAACGAAGAGATCTTTCGACCAGGAAGCACTGAGCCACTGGTGCTTAGTCGCCACGCTTTTTCCTTGCGGTTATTGCAGTACGTTCGCGACGAAGCCCATCGTTTTGCACAACATTATCATCATATTCTTCGTGGCAAGTCTCAGTTCGAGTAGCTC
The DNA here is from genome assembly GCA_964433035.1 of uncultured Pirellulaceae bacterium. Lineage (GTDB taxonomy): Bacteria > Planctomycetota > Planctomycetia > Pirellulales > Pirellulaceae > Mariniblastus. The sequence continues at coordinate 15,817 of CAYSQZ010000067.1, forward strand.
TCGACAGCGATAACTTCAGTGCATTCAGCACAACCGTTGCTATCGGTCAAAAACTGCCGAGGATGCGGTATTTCCGCATCGAAGACCTCTTTTCCGGCTTCTGAGGATCTATGTTTTCTCGCCCACCTACCTGATCGGGAAGACACCTCACGGCTCCAAAAATGCCTACCAACAAGAAGAATTCAAACCAACCCAAGCCTGGACGCAGGCCAAACGGATTCCGCGCCCCTTCTGCGCAACCGATTCGCAAGACTACGGTACCCAGATCCAGATCGGCCAATTTAAGCGGAGTTCACCCGTCTCGTTCACTGCAATCTTCAAATGCGAAGGCGGTCACCGCTGCTGGGCCGCCTTCGGCAGCTGCTTTAAGAAGTGCTCCACCGATGAAGAAGCGAAGCAAAGGTAGCGGATTCCTGAGTTTGATTTTCCTTGCAGCGTTTATCGCCTTGGGATACACCGTCTGGTCGAGTTTGCTCCAATATCAATCCTATGGAGTGATTGAAGGAAGAGTTATCACCGTCGCCGCACCCTGGGATGGTTCAATCTACAACTGGCAGGTCAGAGATGGTGAGGAAGTCACCCAAGGCCAGGTCTTGGCAGTAATCAACAATATCGACATGCATCACCAACTGGAGACGCTTGGGGATGAGTTGAAAATGAATCAAGCGCTGTTGGATGCTGAGATTTCCAAGATTCAATTCGAATCCCAGCAGCGAAGCGAACAGTCACAGAAAACAATCGCTGAATACCATGAGACATACGGGGAGTTGCTTTCGGAACAAGAGAAATACAAAGAGCTTGACCGAAAGTTCAAACGCACCCGTAAGCTGCTCAAGACAAACAATGTTTCGCGATCGCAATACGAAGAAGACTTTTTTCGACTTGCGGGCCAGAAAAAGAAGATCCAGCAACTTATTGAAACCGTCGATATTTTGAAGTATCGAAGCAAACAATCCAACAGTGGTGTTGATAATGGCTCACCGCGACTTGCACCGATTCTTGCCCAAATCGAACTTTCGAAATCCGAAATCGGACGTCTCCGTCAAAAAATCGGGCAAGGGAAGATCAAATCACCAGTCAACGGCCGAGTTTCCAAACGACATCGATTGATCGGTGAGTCAACCAAGGCAGGCGAAGTGGTGATCGAAGTTCTCGAAGAAAATTCCATCCAGGCGGTTCTTTATGTTCCTCAAAGTGTGGTCGAAGACTACGAAACCGATAAGTCAATCGAGATTTCGCTTGAGCCATACTCACAGAAAATTCAATGCACCGTTGATCGTTTCGGCGACAGGTTTGAAACCGCACCTGCGAGCATCGAACGATTTTACCACATCAATCAGGCGCTGCTGCCGGTGTACCTGACGCCAAATCACGAGACTCAGCATTTACTCGCTGCTCGTGTGGGTGGAACTGTAAAGCGACCATACGAATACCAAAAAGGACTTAAGAAACTGTACGCCGAATGCAAGGCAAAGCTCCAAGGATGGCTACCTGAACAAAATCATCCAAAGCGAGCTGAGATGGAAGCTATCGTTCCGCCGAACAAATCAGGAAATGAATTCGGTCCAAACATCAATAGTTTCGATTTGCCAACCGAGACGCTCGAACCAATTAGAAAAGTAGAAGCATTTAGGCGTGCCGATCTGATCGAGCTTACGGAAATCGAGGGCGACCAGGAAAGCAATGAAGTAATTTTAACAGCTGGGCCGTCCACTTAGACAAGGTTCTTGAAGTCATGTCAAACATGCCTGAAAATTTTGAAACCCCTACCATCATTGGTGCCGATGCAGCCTTGCAAGCCGAATTGCTGGCTGAGCTTTCAGAAAAAAGAGAACTCAAAGAACGCCAGACGCCGATCGACAATTCAAAAATGAATTCGTTCGCCAATAATCAACGGCGAGCCAATCGTTATGAGATTTCCACCCCGGTGGTCTGCTTTCCTGTCCTCCAAAGCCGCGAGGTCAGCTCGGAATATTCGATGCTGGGTATAGCTGCTGATATTGGAACGAACGGAATCAGGCTCATTCTTGAGGGCTCACAACCCAATCTCGGTCTGGAGCTTGTGATCGGTGTTGAACAAAAGAATGGTCGCTATCAGTACTGTGCCGGGACGGTAGCTTCGTCGCGAAGAACCTCTCCTACGACAAGTGAAGTTGGAGTCGAATTCTGCGGCTATATGTACGAAGTGTTCGAGTCGGAACTGTTATTTCCAGTTCTCGATTCGGCAACGATGAAGTATACCCTGCCCTATCCAGATTCTGTGATGGCGTCAATTTGCAAAATAGGCGGGGCGGTTTCAATTGGACTCGATAACGTTCTAACCTGCCCCACGTGCGGTGGCATTCCTACGCTGCGGCGTGGCTGCGCTCACTGCTTTTCAGCCAGCGTCAGCGCTTCACAAATGATTCATCATTTCGCTTGTGCCAATGTTGATTTTGTTGATCAGTTTGAACAAGGCGACGAATTGGTCTGCAGAAAATGCCGAACCCGCGGAATGGTGATCGGATCAGATTACGAATACCTCGATGGGCCCAATACTTGCTCGGACTGTGGCGAAGCCAACCTGCAAAAGATTCTGGTTGGTCATTGTACGAGTTGTGAAAACCGATTCAATTTTGAGTCGGCAATTGAAATGGAAATAATTGGCTACAGTGTTAACAAACTGGATATATTGGTATTCATCAATACCCCTCAATGACAAGATCTGGATGATGGTTCCATTTCTTATCTTTGATGGCGTACGATACAGCATCGCCACTGGAGTGATGGTCCTTTACGATGCGCTGATTGGGGTTTTAAGAGCGCTGACCGGCAGAACCGAGGAAGAGGAAGACTGGTACTGTCCCTCGGTCGCGGTAATGATCGTTGGGCTTAACGAAGGCGACACGATCGCTCACGCGCTGGAGTCGGTTTACGGAACTTACCCCAACATGGAATTGTTTGTTGTCGACGATGGCTCGACCGACGACATGGCTGCCAATGCAGCCGAATTTGCCAAAACACATTCTGGCGTGACGGTCCTGAGCCGCAAACTGCGAGGTGGCAAATCGTCCGCGATGAACATGCCCCTGCCGTTGATTAAGTCAGAAATTGTCGTCGTGATCGACAGCGATTCTCACTTGGCACCTGGCGCGATTTGGAACATCGTTCAACCTTTCCGAGATCCAGAGGTCGGCGCAGTTTCGGGAAGTGTCAGTGCCAGAAACCCGTTCGTCAATCTTTGTACGTGGCTACAAGCCATGGAGTATCGCCGGTCAATTTTCCTGGGTCGAATTCTTCTGGCTCGTTTGGATATTCTTGGCATTGTGTCGGGCGCCCTGGGAGCGTTCAGGAAGTCGGCTTTGGATAAATTCGGCGGTTGGGATGTTGGGCCCGGTGAAGACGGTGATCTCACGATCAAATTTCGAAAAGCCGGCTATAAGATCGCTTACACGCCCGAAGCCTCCTGCTTAACCAACGTACCAACCAGTTTTGCAGCTTTAACTCGCCAACGCAGGCGGTGGGAGTGGGCGGCCATTACGTTTGAATGTCGAAAACATTTAGACGCCGCAAACCCATTTAACAAACATTTCAGATTCAGTGATTTTGTCATGTTTCTTGAGCGATGGACGTTTAACTTTGTCCTTGTCTATCTCAGTGTGGCGTACTGGATCTACCTCTTTTTCGTCCTTGATCCGCTAGTGATCTTCTACCTTGTGATACTGTTCTATCTGATCTACGCAGTTTGTGACGTTTTTCAATCGGCGATGGTTTTGTACTACTCCGACAATAAGCTTCGTGATCTAAAGCTCGGATTAGTATTTCCGCTGATGCCGTTTTATTACGCGTATCAAAAGGTGGTCACGTTGATCGCGATTACCGAAGAGTTGTTCCTACGCAAGTCGTTTGAAAGCAACTTTGTGCCCGAGCGGGTGCGAAAAGCCACTTGGCACTGGTAACACGGACCTACAGAGAATTCTCGCTTTCCACTGTCGCGACTAACAAGATTCTGTATATTGCTTTCGAGTTCGAGAACGTTTGAACTCGACGATTGAGTAGCGCAATTTTACTTTCGAACTTGTTAACAGCGAACTGAACAATGGAACAGTCTCTTTCATATACATCTACCATTCGCTTGAGCTATGCCAACACTCGCGGAATGCTGGGAAAAATAACAACCGTGATCGGCGAAGCCGACGGGATGATCGGTGCGGTTGATATCGTCAATTCGCATGACGGCAAGATTATGCGGGACATTTCGGTAAAAGCCGCCGGTGTCGATCACGTTAAGTCCATCGTTAAGGAGCTGGAGGAGATAGATGGATTGGAGGTGCGTTCGGTTTCTGATCGAGTGTTCCTGTTGCACCTGGGGGGCAAGATCGAAGTCAACTCGAGAAACCCGGTGAAGAACCGTGACGACCTGTCCTCCGTCTATACGCCCGGTGTTGCACGGGTATGCGATGCGATCCACGAAGATGTCGAAGCGTCCTTTTCGTTAACGATTCGCCGAAATACAGTGGCTGTGATCAGTGATGGTTCCGCCGTATTGGGACTTGGTAACATCGGCCCCGAAGCCGCGATGCCGGTGATGGAGGGCAAAGCGATGTTGTTTAAGGACTTTGGCGGCGTCGACGCTTTTCCAATTTGCCTGGCCACTCAAGATGTTGATGAGATCATTGAAACGGTCAAGCGTCTGGAGCCAACATTCGGCGGCATCAACCTCGAAGACATTTCCTCTCCGCGCTGCATCGAAATCGAGCGACGCTTGAACGCGGCGATGTCAATTCCGGTCTTCCATGATGATCAGCATGGTACCGCCATCGTTGTCTTAGCCGGATTAACCAAGTCACTGGAGTTGGTGAAAAAGTCATTTGAGAGTATCCGAATTGTTGTCAACGGTGCCGGTGCCGCTGGAGCAGCGATCGCGGATCTTTTAACGCTCGCGGGCGCAAAAGAGATTATCGTTTGCGATCGTAAAGGTGCGATCTATTCAGGCAGAACCGAGCGCATGAATCCGGTTAAAGACGACCTCGCCAAAAGCACCAACCCCAATGGTGAATCAGGTACGCTTTCGGAAGTCATTGAGAAAGCCGATGTGTTTATTGGAGTATCCTCGGCAGATGTGTTGACGGTCGAGGATTTAAAGAACATGGCGGACGATCCGATCGTATTTGCGATGGCCAATCCGAATCCGGAGATCAAGCCCGAACTGGCCGATGAGCACGTGGCAGTGATGGCGACCGGCCGTTCAGACTATCCGAATCAAATCAATAATGTTTTGTGTTTTCCGGGTTTGTTTCGTGGAGTGTTGGACGTGAGGGCGTCTGATATCAACGAAGAGATGAAGCTGGCTGCGGCCAAGGCGATTGCAGACATCATTGAGCCAAGGGAGTTGTGCGCCGATTACATTATCCCAAGCGTGTTTGACAAGCGAGTCGCCAAAGCCGTCGCCAATGCCGTTTCCGAATCGGCTCGTGAAACTGGCGTTGCGCGCCGGCAAAGAAAGCTATCAGCCAATCAGGACTAATTTGGCATGTGTCGCAGACCCTGAAAGGGTCACAGCCGGGGCACATCGGCCGATTTCGCATATTGGCCGATGCCTTACGATACAATTAGGCTTTTGTTGCAGAAGCGGACTGCACTTTGACTGAGTTGTGGATTTTGGGGATATCGCTCCATTTGTTTTTATTCTGTCACTTGGCAACTAAGCTTGCGTTGTCACTGAAGGCGATTTTGGGGCCAAAAACCCGGACAATTCGGCCCAAACGCTTCTTTCGACATACGGGTTGA
>CAYSQZ010000068.1:0-8849 GCA_964433035.1 uncultured Pirellulaceae bacterium
CGCGTGAGCGAGGGAATTCGTGGGGTCGTCCCTCGCTCACGCTTCGGGTTTTGATATTCTGGGATAGGCTCTTAGCCAAACACTTAGGCGAACCAGAAATAGAGTTTGCCGCAGAGTATTTGAAAGTCGCGATGTCGCTTCCAAGAAAATTCCAAGCCCTCGTCGCAACAGAAGCCGGTTTGGGCGTGGAAGCGTTTGAGTTTGACGATCTCGATGCGGGCGATGTCGTCGTCGATGTGAAGTATTCAGCGCTTAACTTCAAAGATTCGTTGGCGGCCAATGGGAATCCAGGAGTAGCCAGAAAGCTGCCGTTGATCCCGGGGATCGATGCGGTCGGCGAGGTGCTCGAATCTTCCGACGCCCGTTACTCTGTCGGGCAGCAAGTGTTGGTTGGGCACGCTGATTTTGGGACGTCACATCATGGCGCGATGGCGGAGTTGGTTCGAGTGCCAGGCGAGTGGGTCTACCCATTGCCCGACGGTTTTGATTTAAGAACGACCGTTGCTTGGGGCACGGCAGGATTTACGGCTGCCCAGTCGGTAGAGAAAATTGTTGCTCATGGTGTCAAGCCAGATGATGGTGAGGTCTTGGTCACCGGAGCAACCGGCGGAGTTGGCATCTTTGCCGTTAAGTTGCTGGCGAAGCTGGGCTACCAAGTCGTCGCTTCGACGGGCAAACAGGAACGGTATGACTGGTTGACTCAAAACGGAGCTTGCGAAATCCTGACCCGGCAGGATCTGGATGACTTGTCTGGGAAACCAATGTTAAAATCTCGCTGGTCTGCAGCGGTGGATACCGTTGGTGGCAACACGCTGTCGACTGTGCTGCGGTCGACCGTGCCTTACGGATGCGTTACTGCTTGCGGGCTCGTTGCCGGACATGATCTTTCGATTACGGTCTATCCTTTTATTTTGAGAGGCATAACATTGTGCGGAATCTCCAGTGCCTTGGTGCCCAGGGAATCACGCATTAGGCTGTGGAGTAACATTGCTCAGCAGTGGAGCATGGATCTCGATTCGATTGTCAACGAAATCAGTTTGAACGAACTTCCCGCCGCGATTGATCAGATTTCTAACGGCAGCATCGCCGGACGAACGATTATCAAAATGTAGACCTCATGCAGCAACAGATCGAATTAGAAAACGTCCGTGTTAACAATTTGCAGGACGTTTGTTTGGAGATTCCTCACGGGCAATTGATCGCTCTTTGTGGGCTTAGTGGCAGCGGCAAGTCGAGCCTCGCGTTTGATACGTTGTATGCCGAAGGCCAGCGCCGTTATATCGAATCGCTTTCGCCTCATACCCGCAAGTTCGTCAATCAGCTCGATCGGCCCGATGCAGATCGCATCGATGGAATCCCGCCGGCAATTGCGGTCAAAGCCTTTCGAGGCAAGGTGGGCCGCAAGTCAACGGTCGGAACGGCTTCTGAAGTCACCGAGTATCTGCGGTTGATGATGGCTGAGATTGGGGCCGTCGTTTGTCCAAGCTGCCAAGTTCCGGTCACTCGAAATGATCCGCAGTCGGTGGCTCAGTCGTTGGAGCGACTTGACTCTGGAACGCGGTATCAAATTGTGTTTCGTGCCAATTCCGATGACGGATTGGCTCATGCATTACTGCAGGCCAAGCGTAATGGTTTTGCGCGAGCGATCGTGGGAGCCACGACGATTGACTTGGCTGATCCGGCGGCGAGTCTTGGCCAAGCGACCCAAGACGACGAAGTTCGAGTGGTTGTAGATCGCTTGAAAGCCGGAGGCACTGATGTCTCCCGCGTCCGCGAGTCGATTGAAATTGCGTTTCAGTTTGGCCGGGGAGAGTGCGAGGCTCTTGTCGCCGGGGCGCCGGGCGAAGATCAGAGTACCGTCGAGATTGGTGGAAAAGACTGGCAACTGCGTCGTTATTCTCGAGAGCTAAACTGTTCTGGCTGCGCTCGAGAATTTCCCAAGCCGGAGCCGCGTTTGTTCAGCTTCAGTAACAAAGCCGGAGCGTGTGAAAGTTGTGATGGACTTGGGGTTGCCAATGCTGATTCACAGGAACAATGTCAGTCCTGTCATGGCGATCGCTTAAATCCCGACGCGCTTTGCTTTCAAATTGGCGAGCGTAATCTGGCCCAGTTGACGGGGCTCAAGATCGAAGACGCCTTGGAGTTTTGTGATGAGCTTGAATTGACTGATGCTCAGGCTCAAATAACTCACCAGTTGCTGCCGCAAGTTGTTTCGCGTTTGCGATATTTGTGTCAAGTTGGACTTCCGTACCTCACGCTGGATCGGCCTTTGCGAACGCTCAGTGCCGGCGAAGGTCAGCGTGTTTCGCTGACGTCGTGCTTAAGCTCGACCCTGGTCAACATGCTTTACGTCTTGGACGAGCCTTCGGTTGGGCTGCACTGCCATGATGTTGGAAATTTGACCGGCACGATTGAGCAGTTGAACGCGCGAGGCAATACTGTGGTCGTGGTCGATCACGATGAAGAAATGATTCGCGTGGCGCAGCGAGTGGTCGAGATTGGGCCGGCGGCTGGGGCTGAGGGTGGTGAAATCGTTTTCGATGGTACCATCACAGAGTTGCTTGAAGAGCCCGATAGTTTGACTGGCGATTTTCTGGCTGGTCGCCGTGGGTTTGCCAGTGGCAGCGAAAATCGACGAACGCCGCGCGGGAAGCTTCGTCTGGTTGGGGCTCGAGGTAACAATCTTAAAAATATCGAAGTCGAATTCCCGCTGGGTTGCTTGTGCGTGGTCTCGGGAGTCAGCGGCGCGGGAAAGAGTTCGTTGGTCCAACGCACGCTCTACGGAGCGATTTGCCAGCGAAAAGAAAAGTCCTGCGACCCTCCCCTGCCCTTTGACGATATTTTTGGCGAAAGCCGGTTTGATGAAGTCGTCCTGGTCGATCAATCGCCGATTGGCCGCTCCGCGAGAAGCAATCCGGTAACCTACGTTAAAGCGTTCGACGATATTCGCAAAACGTTTGCCCAGACTGTCGATGCAAAAACGTACGGAATTAAAACTGGCCAGTTCAGTTTTAATGTTGCCGGCGGGCGCTGTGACAAGTGCGAGGGCAATGGCACGATGACGATCGACATGCAGTTCATGCCGGACATTTCGATCATGTGCGATCAATGTCGGGGAACGAGATATCGTGACGAGGTTCTGGCGGTTAAGTACCGCGGTTTGAGTATTGCGGAAGTTTTGGAATTGACAGTTCGCGAAGCGTTTTTGTTTTTCCGGGGCCAGCCCAAGGTTCAAGCGAAATTGAAATCGCTGATCGATATCGGCTTGGATTACGTTCGACTTGGGCAGTCGGCGACGACGCTTTCCTCTGGCGAAGCCCAGCGGCTCAAGTTGGGGCAGTATTTGAACGCTTCAAAATCCAAACGTGCTTTGTTTATCCTCGACGAGCCGACCACCGGTTTGCACGGAAGCGACGTGATGCGCTTGCTGGAGTGTTTTGAGAATTTGCTTGCCGTGGGTCATTCTTTGATCGTCGTTGAACACAATCTGCAGTTGATGATGTATGCTGATTGGATCATCGACCTCGGGCCCGGTGCGGCCGAAAATGGTGGAGAAGTTGTCGCTCAGGGCACGCCCGAACAGGTGGCTCAGTGTGATGATTCGATTACGGGGCTGCATTTAAAACGGCAGTTGGAAAAGAGTCTGGCGTAGATTCGGTTTTATTTTATTAACTCAACTTACTTGAGAGACGTTGGTTTTTTGCCGATCCAAACGCAGTTTGCGAAACTATGAATAGCCCTGAAGGTACAAGCCAACGGTCCGATCAAACTGCCTCAAGGTATTCGCGTCAGATTCGATTCCCTCACATTGGTGAATCGGGACAGGAAAAACTGGCTCAGTCAACGGCGCTAATCGTGGGTTGCGGCGCGCTTGGTTCGGTGATCGCAAATACGTTGGCTCGAGCGGGCGTGGGGCATCTAAGGATCGTTGATCGAGATTTTTTGGAGACAAGCAATCTCCAGCGGCAAGTCTTGTTTGATGAATCCGACGTTGACAGCGGGCTTCCCAAAGCCATCGCGGCTGCCAATCGGCTGCGTAAGATCAATTCGGAAATTGAGGTCGAACCTGTGGTCGCCGATGTGGACGCTGCCAATATCGAATCGCTGGCTGCTGGTGCCGACGTAATTCTGGACGGCTCGGACAATTTTGAGATTCGATTCTTGGTCAATGACGTCGCAGTCAAACATTCGATCCCATGGATTTATGGTGGATGTCTGGGAGCCGATGGGCAAACGATGACGATCTTGCCCGGAGAGACGGCTTGCTTAAATTGCCTGATGTTGGATGGTCCACCGCTTCCGGGGACTACGCCAACTTGCGATTCGTTTGGGATTCTTGCTCCGATCATCAATGTGATCGCTTCTTTTGAATGCAATGAAGCGATCAAAATTTTGTCTGGTAATCGAGATGCGATTAGTCGCAAGCTATCGGTCTTTGGGATGTGGGACAATTCGCAAAGCCAAATGGATTTGTCGAAGCTTCGCGATCAAGTCGATTGTCCCACGTGTAGGCAGCATCAGTTTGGGTGGCTCAATGGTGACCGTGGATCGCATTCGGCTATTTTGTGTGGTCGCAATGCGGTTCAGCTTAGCTTTCCCGAATCAAAGCGGATCGTTCTGACGGATTTGGCTGACCGTTTGCAAGAGCTTGGGAAGGTCGACGTGAATTCTTATTTGCTTCGGTTTTACGTCGAGCAGTTTGTGATGACAGTATTTCCTGATGGGCGGGCAATTGTTTCAGGGACTGAGGATATTGCAGTAGCGCGGAAGCTGTACGCGCAGTATTTGGGTAGTTAGGAATTGGCAGACAGTGGCTAGTGCTCCGTCAATCCTGAAATGAATAGCAAAACGGGTGCCATGCTTCACGCTTGCGTGAGCATGCTTGAGCGTAAACATGGCACCCGTCAATTCAGATCTGACAGACCAAGTTGGTGCCCCGTTGAATACGAGGCCCCCGACGATATCCTAAGAATCAGTTTTAATTGGCCAGAGCCGCCTAGCGTTCTGATTTCGTTCTGATTTAAAAATCGAGTAACCCAAGCGAAGACCCAAGCGAAGACTCCAGCATGCAACCAACTTCTTATCCGCTTATCAGTCAAGATGACCCAGCGGGGATTCTCGCTGCACTTGTTTCACTCGAAGTCTGTCATCCGAAGGAGTCCATTACCAGTGTGGTCATGGCCGGTGACGGCAATATGAATCTGGTTTTGAGGGTGACTACTGATCGGCAGTCAGTAATCGTCAAACAAGCCAGGCCCTGGGTCGAAAAGTATCGTGACATCCCAGCGCCAGCCGAACGAATACTCGCGGAAATTGAGTTCTTCCGTTGCACCTCAAGCGTTCCCGATGTGAGTGATGCCATGCCTTCGGTTCTGGCTTCTGATGCCGCACAGCGTTTGATGGTCCTGGAAGACTTGGGGCCCGCGAGCGATTACGCTTCGCTTTATAACTCTCAAACCATTCCGACCGAAGTGGACTCGGTATTTCAGCGATCCATTGAATGGCTTGCTCAATTGCATCAGTGCGACACGGTTGTGGAAGAATGCATTGGCTGTCGTCCATTGCTGGAACTCAATCATCAATACATTTTTTTCGTGCCATTTCAGGATCCGCCAGTAGCTGATTTGGATTCTTTTTGTGATGGTTTGAACGATGCCAGTCGGGCATTGCGTGTCGATGAATCAGTGCACCAGGCGATGGAGCGGTTGGGCAAGATTTACCTTCAGAGCGATGGGCCGCTTTTGCACGGCGACTACCATCCCGGATCCTGGTTAAATACAGCCAAAGGATTTCAAGTGATTGATCCTGAGTTTTGTTTTTGCGGCGCGCGTGAGTTTGAGCTTGGTATCGTAGCCGCCCATTGGATCTTCTGTGGGAGCCAAGCCGGTACAGCTACGATAGATCGGGTTTGCGATTTGTACTCCCATGAAGTTTCGCGGGAGTTGCTTTTTGGATTTACCGGTGCCGAACTGGTCCGCCGTCTGCTTGGAGTTGCCCAGCCTCCGCTGGATGCCGATCTGAACCGACGCTTGGAGTGGCTTCAATGTGGAGCGCAGTTTTTAAAGCAGTCTGCCTGAGCCAAGGCGAGAATGCCGGTTCGAAGTTATGAGGCCGTCTGGAGTTTTGAACTGGTTTCAAAACGATTTCGCCAACATTTTCGTAGTGGACGAGGTTACGAGTCCCGCGGCACTACTTGTAGAAAAGGGACTCGTCACCTCGTCCACTACCTTAAACTCATTTTTGAAACTGCTTTTTGTTTCGGTAGCCGATGACTTAAACCGAAAAACCAAGTTCTTTCTTGGCGTGGAGATAGGCGTCGACCAGTTTTTGGAAAGGCGCGTCGAGAAGATTGGTTTTCTCGGTCTTCATTTTTTCTTTTTCGAGCTCGTAACCAAACGTCCAGTGGAACTCGATGACTTTGGGTTCGACAACGACGGTTCCCTCAAGCCCATGTTCGTTGCAGTAGTGCGTGAACTCGGTTAGATCGTCTGTCAATTTATCAAGCAGTTGAATTGTTTTGGGAGCTGGAAGCCGCGGCACGCGGGATAGCCAACCGTCAAATTCCTGATACTTCCGGTGGGTCAGCCACACTTGTCCGGCGCCGTAAAACAGCCAAATTGGCCCGCGAAAAGTCGAAACCAACGCGTAAGGCCGAGGGAGCCAGCGCCAAGATCCCATTTCAGTCCGGAAAATGAGATGCCGCCCACCGAAACGCTTGATGATCCGATTCAAAACCTGACCGGGACCGTTTGGGTTAGGTTGAGTTTGAACAGAACTATCTAAACTGCTTTTAGGCGTCGTCCCAGTCGTGCTCGCTGCGCCAGTCGACGTCTCTGAATTGTCATTGGATTGGCTCATGGCGAGATTCTAACCTCTTCACCAAAGCAAGCAAATACGTTGCCCGAGATCGTTATTGAGGCAAAGAGAAAAGTTCAACCAAGTGCCCATCAGGGTCGTAGATGTAAAGTTGAAACGCACCATCGGGTCTGGTCTTGGGCCCATCCCCAACTTCAATTCCCAAGCTGAGGACTCTTTGGTGTGCCACGTCTACATTGTCGACTGCAAAGGCGATATGGTGTCCGCGAGAGATGGCTTTTACTTTTCGATCGCCCCAACCGGCTAGTCCGGCCAAGTCACTAGTAACGGTCGCGTGGATCTGAACGCCGTCGATTTCGAACCAGGCACCGTCAAAGTCAAAATCGGGGCGTGGTTTTTCCTCCATGCCTAGTAAGTCGACGTAAAACTGACGTGAAGCATCGACATCAGCAACGATTATGGTGACGTGGTCAAAGCTGCGAACCTGAAGCGGATTGTCGGTTTTATTCATTGGGCGGCTGTTGATCAGAACTCTCTTGTCTATCTATAGGAGGCTTCAACATAAGCCGCCCAGTTGAAAGTCGGAAGGGCCAAGCGGCAAAGGGGCTCGTTTCCTCAACCCGTTTCCCCAACCTCGCTGCGTTTGCCTCGTCGATTATCCAGGAATCAGTTTTGAAAAGGCGCTGGGGTATCCGTTGTCGCCTTGGTTGATATGCAACTTAAGTCTGTCGAAAATCAAAAACAACGGCGTTCGTCTTAATGACAACCGCCGTTGTTTTGAGTTACGAGTTTTCTTTACTTGTCTCTGTTTGAAATTGACTCGACTAACGGAAAATTTCCAAGCCGAAATTCAAACCGTGAAAGACAACGTCGTCCCCGTCGTCACCCGATGATGCGGATGTTGGAGTGAGGACTGGATCGAAGTTGCGTTGTGATGTAGCGACTTCTCCGAGGAACAGGACGTTATAGCCCAAACGAAATCGAGCAGTCTCAGACAACTGGTAGTGGCCCAGTGCACTGAACTCCAGCAAAGTCGAGAACGTTGCGTTGTCGTCATCTGCGTTGATGAATTCGATTCCGTTATTGGTCAGCCGTGTGTCAACTTGGCTGAAGTTCGCGAATAAGCCGGCTTTGCTTTCGAACGAGTAAGACAGCCGTCGTCCAACGTCGTAAAAGATTTCGCCGCCGATTTGTACACCGAATAAGTTGTTGAATGTTTGTAGCTGAAAATCTCCTGTTTCCCCCAAGGCGTTTTGCGTGATGGTTTGGTAGTCGTCAGCCGCGTAGATGTAGCGAAATCCGCTGAACGATTTGATGACGTCCCAGCCATAAGTCACCCGGTTAAATTCCAGTGAGTGGAATTCGGCAGATTGAGACTCGGTCTGATTAGTCACATTTTGGAAAGCACTGGTTGCCGCAGCGGGAAGACCGCCTGTGGAAAAAATTGGCAGCGAGATAAAGCCTCCGGCACTGGTCCGCGTTTCGAATTCTTCTACCGGTGCGATTCCCTTGTAAGTTACTTCTCGACCACGCAAGGAATCGCTTTTGGCACCAAAGGTGAGTCGAAGACCACCTTCGAAATCAAAACCGTCGAGGGTACCGAAGTTTGAATTGACAATATCGTCACCGTCAGTCCTGGTGTAAAAAAGTGCGTCGGCAATCAGATATCGCCGAGCCGCCGGGACAAGGCCGGATATTCCTGCACGCGAGGCGATCTGGCCGGCGTTGTAGCAGCCATTGTTGCCACAAGATTGGCAGTTGGACGTCACAGCCCCACCGGGTGCAACCGCTACTCCACAACCGGAGCAACCACCACCCGCACAGTCTCCGCATACTGAAGGTGCCGGGACGCCGGAAGTTGCGGGTGGGCCGGAAATTACTGGAGCCTCCACTGGCGTTCCAGAAAAGTACTGAGGACTGGCGGCTGTAGGAGCAAATCCAGTTGTGGAACCTGATCCCTGCGCGAACGATGTTGAGCCTGATCCTTGAGCGAACGATGTTGAGCCGGATCCTTGAGCGAACGATGTTGAGCC
>CAYSQZ010000068.1:8949-20930 GCA_964433035.1 uncultured Pirellulaceae bacterium
GATCCTTGAGCGAACGATGTTGAGCCGGATCCTTGAGCGAACGATGTTGAGCCAGATCCTTGAGAATAGGTTGACGGTGCAGGGTCGTAAGAAGGATCAATCGTGCTTGCTTTTGCTGGTGTTGTTGCGGCTGGTGCGGGGTTTGGCGGTAACGCTGCAACGGATGAAACTGGAGCAATGCTGTTGTTTGGTGAAACCAATAAGCTGTCAGCACTGATGATCGGAGGCACACCGTGGTAAGCAGCCTTGGGCGGCTGATTTCTGATTTTGGGAGGAGCCGGTGGAGCTGAACGCGGGTACAACGGAACACCGGCCGATGAGGTTGCGGTTCGGACGTAACCATCTGGCCCCCACTGAGCAGCTTGTGCGACCTTCGAACCGTCTGCGTCATGGCCAAACGCGTTGGATGCTTTGATGATCGTAGGCGGAGCCATGTTTGAATCGATTGCAGGAGTCGCAATCATCGGTTTTTTTGATTCGATTGGAGACAGCATAACCGATTTATTTCGCTGAAAATTCGGCGAGGATAAACTGGTTGCTAAAGGTCTTTGCTGAACTTCTTGTGGTGCAGATACAATCGGAGGCGGATTGTTGGCGCGATAATAATGGCCTGTGTCCGGAGCTGGTGCGACAGCTCCAAAGGCGCCAGCGTGGGAACTTTCCCTGGGTTTTACTATTCCAGTTCCAACGGCCATATTGACGTTGGCTGAGTCTTGCATACCCAGACAAGAGTCAGAACCTAAGGCAGTCGCTGAAGCAAGTGCCAACATGGCAACGAGATTCGTCTTGAAATTAATATTCATGTGTCTCTTGACGCATTTGGAGAATAGGTCTGGCGAGAACATTCACGCCCACTCATGTTTTCGGCCTTCTTGGTTGGGGACTTTTGTCGATTCTGATGATTTTTATATATCTACTGGATGTGCCTTATGATCTGGTTCTGCCAATCATCTCAGAATTGGGGTTAAAATAGGTCAATTGTGAGCGGTTTGACGGTACTGGATTTCTCGGTGATTCTTGAATAACTCGGGTTTTTCCAGTCGAGATGGCTTTGAAGGAGACCAATCTGGTTGGCACCTACATCAGCTAATTGTTTAGTTCAGTGGAGGTTAGAGGTCTGATGGATTAGAATTGGGAGATTATCATCAACAATCTGCTACCAAAAATTGAGGTCAGGATCTCGATACCTACGGACGATGGTTCTTAATTCTGGAAACCCAGTAGTCAGATTGCTGATAAGTGATGGTGAATTGAGGAATTGTAGGTGTTTTGGTTTTCCGCCAATATTTACTTTGCTGTTTATTCAGATTTGAATCCGGAAGAATTTGATCATGGAAATTTTTGGTGCTTTTGGGCGTAACCGTTCGTTAATGCTTGGTCTGCCTGCTGTTTTGGTTTGTGTCATTGGAATCATTCTTGTCTGTGTGGCAGAGTTTGGTGTCGCCAAAAATTTGGAAGAGCGATATCTCTTCCAAGCCGAGCAGAGTATCGGCGAGAAGCAGCGGTTGCAGCGTGAGTTGCAGCGTGAGTTGCGGATCCGACAGGTCGCTGTCCCTGCAAGCCAAGAGAGGGGAGTGGAGTTGATTCCCAAAGACGATCCTAGACGGGTCGCCTTGGAATCCAATCGCGACAAAGAGTCGATATACCTCGAAAAATTGATCAGCTTGAATAATGAGGAATCTGACTACAAATTCAAATTTGCGTTGGCTTGTCTTGAGAAAGAAGATACGCGAAATCGTGGCTTGGCGATGTTGAAGACGATTTCGCCAAACGATGAACCTGGGCATGTAATGGGCCATCTCTTTTTAGCGGACTACTACCTCAAACGTCGGACCAACAATAAAACTGAGGCTAGAAAGAACGTTAAATTGGGTTTGCAACACGCGGAGTTGTGTTTGCGCAAAGACAAAACTAATGTTAGGGCGATGAATATTAAGGCACAGATCCTATACCTCCATAGGAAGTACAAAGCTGCCTATGAGGTGTTCTCGGAATTGTTTAAGAAAAACCCTCGTTACTTTCAAGCCTTGGTGGAAATCAACGAAAAGCTGGATCGAGAAGATCAAAACTTGGAGATCTTAAGTATTGCCAACCATTCTTACGACCAAATGCTCAAAGAAAAAAATCTGCTCGATTCGCAGCGCGTCCAGATTTTTCAGCAACTGAGTAAATGCTATCTCCTCAGGGACGACTATCAGGGGATTGAAGCTCGGCTTTTGGATGAGGTTGAACTGCAGTCTTCGGGATCGGGGAATGATGCGAAACGAGTTTGGGCTGAACACTTGCTGGCTTCGGTATATTCACACTGGTTGAAGGAGTTTCCCGAGGATCCCGTCAATCAGCTTAAGCTTTTAGGTAAGGCGTATCGCTATAACTCCAGCAACGAATTTATTTTACAAGGTTTGACAAGATTGGGTGGCGACGAGAATGAACAAATCGCTGCTGCTGCAAAGCAAATCTATGATCCTAGTCAGCACACAGATGCGCCCGCTATGGTGCTCAATGAACAAGGCGCTCAAGCATTGAGCCGATCGGAAGTTTCCAAGGCGTTGAGGTTTTTTGAGCTTGCCAGGAAGAAGACGCCCCGTTCTCCAGAGATTCTCAACAATCTCTCTTATACTTATCTAGTAGGTGATACTCCCAATCCAAAGCGGGCGTTGAAACTGGTTGACGAGGCCCTGAAGTACTTGCCAAAAACTGAAGAGAATCAGGGTTATCGTACCCATTTTCATGATACTCGTGGAAAAGCCTTGATGTTGTTGGGGCAGGTTTCTGAGGCTGCTGCCGAATTCGAATTTGCGTTGCAGTCCCGTCCCGACAATGTGCCAATTTTGAAATCCTTGATCAAGTGTTACCGGGCCAACGACATGGACGCGGGTCCTTATGAGCGCCACTTGGCTCAGGTTCAAGGAAAACAAAATGATGGCCAAGTCGAAGTTAACGAGGAAGAGTAGGCTCTAGTTTTAGGTTGGGTTCGATCGTGATTCGTGCCCGTGGTTCAAACTTGTAACGTAAAAAAAGCGCGACCGAGATGAATTCAGAACAAGATCAAAATGGCTCCGGGCAATTCTCTATGGCTGAATTGCTGATGTTACCATTTAACGCAGTCAAAGAAGTCTTCGTTGAATATACAACGGATAAGCGACGTTCTCGACACGATGAAAGGAGCATGTCCGAAAAGGTTATGGGCTTCTTCACGCTGCCGTTTCGGATTTTGTTCGGTTTTTTTATGTTTTTGATTTCGAGTTGGTCTACTTCTCGAAATGGTTATGCCTTTTTATGGGGCTTGCCAGTTCTGGTTGCAATCGGAGCGTTTGGTGGGGCTTTGTTGGTCGCTGATCTGGTCAACACTGAAGGTAAAAGACTGGCTCATAACGAAGGCCATCGCCGTTTTCACATGGGAGAATCACCAGAATTTTGCGAAATGTTTGCGAGAAATCTGATCAATTTGAAAGCTGAGCCGGAACATATCTACAGTCTTGGCTTGGCTTACGAGGCTGATAATGAGCCTACCAAAGCCTACGATGTAATGCATTTCCTGGCTCCGGATAATATGCATGAGCAGTTGAATGGCAAGGCAGCGGGTGGTGAGTTAAAAATTACGCCAGGTTTCTCGAACGCCCATATTTGGCTTTCCAACTATTATGCAAGAACAAGAACTCTGGATATTACTGATCAGCTTCGCGACGCTTTGATCGAGCAGCATTTAAATTGTGCTGTTGTAATCGAACCTGAAAACAAGTGGGCGTTGTACAATCTGGCGATGTTGCATTTAGGGGAGGTGCAAAAGTGCGATAAAGATAGCCCTGAGTATCTAGAGCTGGCCGGGAAAACGATTGAAGAGCTTGAAAGGCTCGTTGATGCTTCCGAGGGTCTTACAAGATTCTCATTGTTGGCGATGCCCAAATTAATCGAATTGCAAATTGAAGTTGAAGAAGACCAGCTTCAGCTACGAAAAAGACTTGCCCGGCAGATCAATCGGTTACAGCCCTTGGCCGAACGATTTCCCGACGAAGTCGATATTCTTGTGACGATGGTTAATTGTGCAATCTTGATGGAGGACTATCCACGAGCATTGGCGATCGTTAAGAACGGATTTCAGCTGGCCAAAAACGGTCCTTCACAGCGAAGAATTATGGGAATTGCCTCGATGGTCTATCTTAAAGAGGCAAGCCAATATTCAGATTTGACAGATCCGATTCAGTTTCGTGGACGAGTCCATACGCTGGCCCGAGCGGTCGAGGCGAATCCAAGAGAAAAAGCAATTTACATTAAGCTTTTGGACTTTATTGGCACCATCCCATCTGAACCAGGCATCATCAATGAGGAGTGGTTGAGTGACTCGGTTAACGGGGCCCAGAATCCGGGCATCATTCACTGCTTACTGGGGTTTAAGAAAATTTCCAATGGCAATGTTTTGGAAGGCGAGAAGCACTGGCGAATTGCTCAGCGGCAGTACCTCAATGCCCGTGTGATCATCAATCACTTGATGGATGTGGCTCGGGCGGAGCGTCCTAACGAATTCAAGAACCTTCTTGAGACCATGGGCTTGGCAATTGAGATGTTTCCTGATCTGCCAATGTTAAACCGAACTCGTGGAGTCTTTTTGGCTTCGTTGGGAAGGTATCCAGAAGCGATTGAAGATTTGTTAGTCGCCGCTGATAAACTTCCTAACGTTATCGACGTTCATAAGCACTTGATTGAATGCTACAAGAAGACCGGGGAAGAAGACAAAGAGTTCGAGCAAAAGGAAATTCTTGAGGGCAAGCTCGCTCTTTTGGATGAAGCACAACGTAAGCATCTCGAGGCCGCGATTGGCGCTATCTCACATGATTAGTTAGTTCTCTCGTTGAACTCGACCTAAAGAATTGGAACCCGTTCGGCGGCCCCAAACTCCTCAGCGCCGTCTAAGACCGTTCAAGATGCCAACATGATCTGGGCGCGAACCCATCGCATCGGAGCAGAGGCGCCGTGAACTAAAGGAGGTTCAGCTTAAGTGCTATCCAATTCACCGCAGCGAAAATGCCCTAACTCTCTTCGTCGGCGATTCAAATAACCCGCCCCTTTCTAAGCGATCTTTCTTAAATCTCTTGAATCACAACTTGGCAAAGTCTTCGCAACGGATGCTTGCAAACTTTCGCATAGAATTATTCTCGGAACCGCTTGATTTCAATCAATCGGTTCATTGCTTCACGCATCCTGTCTCTGGATGGAATTAGAGGCTGTCCATTTAGTTTCTCGCTTCGAGTGATATCGCCTTGGAGACGGTCCCGCTGATAGCCAACCGTTAAGGATTTGACACCCGGATTTGACACCCAATTCGGTCAAATTGGTGGAGAATCGCGCGTGCAATTGAATGGGTTGGCCGGTTTGAATCGGCCATCTTCTGATAATCCGAAAAACGTTCTGGGTTGGCCAGAAAGCATGGCTAAATTTTACCGATTAAGCATAATGACTAATTGATCCAGTTTAAACTTCTTCGGAGTCGAGACCCTGTTTTCCCAACTAACCAAATTTCAGCTTTGCCTGGCATTCATATTTTTGATGCTTCTGCGAGTCGCTGTTGGATACCACTTCTACAAAGAAGGGACGGCCAAGCTCAAATCAGGAACCTTCACGTCAAAATACTTTTTGTCTGCCGCAAAAGGCCCACTGGCTCACTACTTCAAAGGCATGCTTGAGGACCCCGATGGCATGGAACAGCTTTGCATCAAAGAAGACAAATCCGGTGACTCGACTTCGTATTCGATCGACACCGAACAGACGTTCGCGATTTGGGATGATTTTATCGATCGAACATTCGACTACTACGGCTTGGGAAGCGAGGAACTCGCGAAAGCTATCCACCAGCAAGGCAAAGCCCTGAAGGAGGAATTCGACAAAGCTCGTGCTGATGGCGACGAAAAACTGGCCCAGGAGCTGCGTGAAAAAATTGAATCGTTGGCGGCCAACCAGGAATCGATTGGGAATCAACCTGAACAGGCTGAAGACATCTTCGCCAATCATCGCCAACAGTTGATCGAATTCCTGGACTACAACGAAGTCGAACTGATTTCACATTTTGGAACTGCTGATCGGTTGCAGGGATTTCAGCGAGATGGACAGAACCGCGATCAAGTGGCTGTCTACGTTGATTCACTTCGTGGCCAAGTCGACACAATTCGCTCTGATCGGGCCAAGAAGCTCCGAGAATGGACTTCTGAAGTTACCAGTATCTGGGACTCCTTCGAGAGTCAGATTAATGAACTTGCTGTCGACCAACAAAAAGATGAGCAAGAACGTTCAAAATTGCTGATTCATCGTCCCTTTGACGACGCCAATGCAAAATCAAAGTGGATTGACAAGATTATCCCCTGGTTTGACACAATTGTTGGTGTGCTGTTGATTATTGGTCTCTTTACACGGTTTGCTTCTATGGCGGCGGCCCTATTTTTGGTTTCCGTAATTTTAACTCAGCCACCATGGATCCCTGGAACTGAACCGACTTACTTTTACTTCATAGAATTGTTTGCACTGCTTGTGATTTTTGCAACTTGTGCTGGACGAATGGGCGGACTGGATTTCTTTTTCAGCAGGCCCAACAAAACCGTTCAACGAATCCAACCTGAACTCGAGGCATAGTGATGATAAATTTGACTCCTGAAGAACGTGAGACAGGACGCGACAACTACTACTCCGCTGTTACGGCTCACGACCAACACACGCGACGAGACTTTCTTCTCAGGTCGTTCGCGGCCGGTGGCGTTGCAGCCGCAGGTGTTGGCGGAATGTATTTCGGCTACGGCAAGCCAAACGGCGGACCGGTTCGAGTTTGCGTCATTGGAACTGGCGATGAGGGTAGCGTCCTGATGGGCGCTATCAACCCTGAATATGTTCAGGTAACTGCAATCTGCGATTGCCGTCCCTCTTCGGTACATCGAGCGTTTCATGGTGACTGGTCAACTCCCAACACGATCAAAGTTCGCCCGGGTTTGATGAGTGTCTATGGTTGGAAAACCGAAACCGAAGCCAGAAAAAACGTGACCGTCTATCAAGACTGGCAAGAAGCGATTCAAGATCCCAACGTTGATGCTGTAATCATCGCCACACCTTTGTTTCTTCACGCCCCGATTGCCATTGCGGCAATGCAAGCTGGCAAGCACGTGCTGTGCGAAAAGCTGATGGCTCACAACGTCGCTCAGTGTAAATTGATGACGCGCACGGCCAATCAAACCGAAAAGGTCCTTTCGGTCGGTCACCAACGGCACTATAGCGTGCTCTATGACAATGCGGTCAACCTGATCAAGTGGGGTTTGCTCGGTGAGATCCACCATATTCGAGCCCAATGGCACCGAAACAACACTCCGGGAAAAGATTCCTGGGCGTTGCCGATTCCCGGCGGTGAGCAAACACCGTATGGCACTTTCGACAAGATCGGTGATCAACTGGCGGAGTTTAAAAAGTTTTACAACGATAGGGATACATCTCCCAAGGACCGTTTGAAGTACGCCAAGCAAATTGCCCAGTGGGAGAAGCTGGTCGAGGACAAATCGGTCGATGCTGAAAAGTACGGGTACATCTCCCGTGACGACGTTTACTCTGACGGCCGCGTTCGCTCGGCGATCGAAGAGATGGTTCGCTGGCGACTTTGGGACCGAACGGGCGGCGGATTGATGGCTGAGCTTGGAAGCCATCAGCTTGATGCGGCAAGCATCTTCATCTCGGCACTTTCAAATAAAACTGGAAAGCATGTTCATCCTCTGACGGTTCACGCGGTCGGTGGTCGGCATATTTTCCCGAAAGATCGTGATGCCGACGATCATGTCTACTGTAGTTTCGAGTTCCCGGGACAGGGTTACGATTACAACTTCGATGTTGGGTACAAGGACAAGATCAACGACTTCCCAAGCGATCGTGGCGGCGTCCCATCTTACGATGTCAGCGATGATAAAAAGGTCGTTGTGACTTATTCCTCGATCAACGGAAACGGGTTCGGCGGCTGGGGCGAAGTCGTCATGGGCACCAAGGGTACGCTTGTGCTCGATCGAGAGAAGGAAGTATTGCTTTACCCCAATAAGGGAACGTCCTACAAAGCTCGAGTGAAGAAAAAAGGCGCTAGTGCGATCCTTGATACCTCAGCCAGCGGCGACGCTGCTCCAGCTAAGGCTGCCGAAGGATACGGTCCGGTTAGTCGAGGTTATAAGGAACAGATTGAGCACTGGGCATGGTGTATCAGCACTGGAGACATTGAGAACCAGCCTCGTTGCAACGGCCCGGTTGCTTTGGCCGACGCCGTGATCGCTTTGACTGCCAAGCAAGCGATTGCGAATTCGCAGCGAAGAGGCGGAAACGGTTATATCGAATTCCAACCAGGTTGGTTCGATGTTGATTCGGACGAAGTTCCCGAAGCCGATGGCGCTGATGCAACCAGAAGGATGTGGGACAAAGAGAAAAAAGAACTCGGCTGCTAGGAGTTAACCCCGAGCCACGGCCACGCTCGCTAAAGCGTGGTGAGTCAACAACGAAAGCCGCTCCGAGTTATTGGAGCGGCTTTTTTGTTTAAAGCCATCGCTTCGGGGCTGTCTTTTTTCAAACGCTTGAGCACAAATGGTAACCCGAAGCGTCAGCGAGGCTCACTGCTATTACTCACTTACGCTCGGTACCAAAGGCGACCAAGTCAAACTGGTTGATCAGTTTGAGCGACTACTTCTTCACCTCAAACCCGGAAGCTTGAAGTTGCTCATTGATGGTCGAGTTGATCACATCGCCAAAGGTATTGCTTTGATCGCTGCTCGCCATTTCTTTACGTTTCCCCGCGATGTAGTCCGCACGGGATTTTGAGGCTTCGACGATCTTCTTTTGAATTTCTACCCGCTTGTCTTTCATCTTTTTTACATGAGCGATGCGACCTGCCTGGGACATTTTCTGCATTTCGCTGGGCAAACTGGATGGCTTAACGCTGTCGAGGATACTTTCATCTTCGTCCATTGTGTCGACCAGATCACGATTCCTATTGCCATAGGCTTTGCCTGACTTGGCAAGACCTCGACTAAAAAATCCAAATCCGCTTTTCCTTGCATTGTTATCCTGCTCGACCTGGTTCCTTGAATAACCTTCACGAACATTTTTTTCGCCATACCAAAGATATGTTTTATTGAGCTCGGCGTTTAGCTTGATGATGATTTCATCCTGCGGAGCCTCGATGTGCACCAATTTCTGGTCCTGATTGATATTCATGTACTCACCTTCGGCCATTTCGGCCCCGTGCTTCCATTTGCCATTTACCCCAGTGCTATAGTCACCGCAGTGGATTGTGTTGATGACAATTCCGGATTCAATCGCCTTCTTGCAGCTTTTGCGATAGCCAACCGGACCTTGCGTAAAGCGTTCGTTGCCGGCGATGAAGATAGCCTTGTAAGCGTTAGGCTCTGAGCTCCAATCCAGTCGCTTGATCGCTTCCTTAATCACCGACCCGCAGTACTCGTCACCGCCACTGGTTTTCAGGGCGAACAAAGCCTCGGAGACTTTGTCCATGTCGTCCGTTAGTTTGACGACTTGTCGAATGTAATCCTCGCTGGCAGGAAGTCTGCTGTTGCCGTATTCGAACACCGAAACCCGGAGTGTGGGAGTCTGACCGTTTTTCTTGGCGTCAGCGAATTGCTGAACGATATTCCAAAGCTGACTTTTGGCTTGCGAAATCAAGCCGTCCATCGAATTGGACGTGTCGAGCAAAATTGCTACGTCGACCGAGGGGCGCTTGCCCTTGAATGGTTTCTTCTTGGCTGCTTCGGTCGCATCATCCTTAGCTGTTTTGGAGACAGTGATGGTTATATCTTGAGCCGAAATTTCGTTTTCGACAGGAATCGCAATTGCAATGGCCAGGCCGACGGTGAATTTGAAAAGTCGTTTCATTCTCGTGCTCCCAGGTAAGTGTTTGTAGCAGGCGTGAACAACAATCGTTCGCCCTTTAATGAAGTCTACGTGTGAAGCAACGAAAGAGTAGAGCGTTTTTTAGAGGTTGTTACAGCAGTGTTACAAAACGATGTCTCGTATCTGCCACCGAGTATGTGAACGCTCAACTTCGGAGCATGTGAAACTGCTGCCAAGGACTGCCTTTGGTTGGTCCTGATGCCAGCGATTGATATCAATTTGACGCTGTTTGCTGTGGTCTGACTTCAGGGTGATCCATCGGCTTTCTAATTGGACGGTGCAAACACCGAACTTTCTTTCCGTTTCGGTGTCCAAAGCCCCAAGGTAGCTGGTGTTATATCTTGAAGAATTGTTTTATTCTTTGACCATCGGCGCTTACGGTATTAGGGAAGAGTAATGAACAAAAAGCAATTGTTGAATCTGGGAGTTCCGGCTGACTGCGTACCGCACGCGATCGCATGTGCGCAAATCGCTGCTCGATCCAAAGGCGACGAAGCGCCAAAGAAAGTGATCGCTAAAGTTGTCGCGACTCCCGAGGTTTTTGTTGCTCATGAGATCTACGGAGAGCTTGCTCAATCAATAATCGAGTACGTTGCCAACGACGTTCCGTTGTCTGAAATCGATTACCAGAGTTGGGGCGAGGATTTTGATTCGAACTCCATTCAACAGATTCGCAATGCTTGTCGTTTGCCGGTGGCACGAGCTGCTGCGTTGATGCCAGACGCTCATTCGGGATACGGTCTGCCAATTGGTGGAGTGCTTGGATGTGAAAATGCGATCATTCCGTATGGCGTTGGTGTCGATATCGCTTGTCGGATGAAAATGACGATCACGGATATGTCGGTTGAAACGCTGCACGAGAACGATTCAGCAAAGTGCAGTAACTTCGACAATGCATTGGAGAAAGGAACGTTGTTTGGGACCGGCAAGAAGTTCAAGCGTCCGCATCAACATGAAGTTCTTGATGAGGACTGGACCGTTACGGCGATCACGCGTGAAATGCGAGATCGAGCGGTTGGTCAATTGGGGACCAGCGGAAGTGGAAATCACTTCGTCGAATGGGGCGTTGTTACGTTGCCACAAGACGATCTTGGTTTGGAGGCCGGAAAGTATGTTGCCCTTTTGAGTCATAGCGGTAGCCGTGGTCCGGGCGCGATGACGTGTAAGCGTTACACGGATATTGCGCGACAGATGGCGCCATCGAAAATCAAAGACGATCCGCAGTTGCGGCATTTGTGTTGGTTGGACATGGATACTCAGGAAGGTCAGGAGTACTGGCTGGCGATGAACCTGATGGGGCGATTTGCTTCGGCCAACCATGAAGTCATTCACAACCGCGTGACTAAACTAGCCGGTGCACAATCATTGGCTACGATCGAGAATCACCATAACTTTGCTTGGAAGGAAGAACACAATGGTCAGGAAATGTACGTCCACCGAAAGGGGGCAACGCCGGCTGGAGTCGGTGATTTGGGAGTTATCCCAGGTAACATGGCTGACTCATGTTTCGTCGTACGAGGCAAAGGAAATCCAGGTAGTCTGAATTCGGCTTCTCACGGTGCAGGTCGTTGTATGTCACGAACCAAAGCGAAGCAGAATTTCCATTGGAAAGAATGGAAGGATCATTTGAATCGCAAAAACGTTCGTTTGCTTGCGGGTGGCTTGGACGAAGTTCCGGGAGCCTACAAGAACATTCACGACGTGATGGCGGCTCAAACTGATTTGGTTGACATTGTCGCAGAGTTCATGCCGCGGATCGTGATGATGTGCGGTGACGGAAGTCGACCTGAAGATTAGGTTTGTGGTGACGTTAGGTATGTGACGAGAGCTGGTTTTCCGGCTCTCGTTTTTTTTGGCCCAGAGGATTTCATCGCGCGTGGTGGTTAGCCAGTTGCATCGCGGTCGTGAGGGACATGTCTTTCATGGGAAAGTTCCGGGTTGAGGTAGCCTCGGAATCGACTTTGTTCGCGCGTGTCGTCACGGTTTAGATTCTTTTCGTCCATGACGAATTTGGCAGCTTTTCGGATTGCTAGTTACCCTGGTTCTGGGCTCATGGTTGAATTTAGTGGCTT
>CAYSQZ010000069.1:0-12954 GCA_964433035.1 uncultured Pirellulaceae bacterium
GGCCCATTTGTTGATACCATAGCTCTTGATACACCTGTGAAATTTCCAGTAACTCCTTATGAGGAGCCATCGCACTTACCTTGCCTCGCTCCAACACAACGATCGCGTCGCACTCGGTCAGCGTCGAAAGTCGATGTGAAACCAGAATCACGGTTCGACCTTTGGCAATGACTTTCAAGTTATTTTGAATGATTGCTTCACTCTCAGGATCCAGCGCACTTGTCGCCTCATCAAAGATCAATATCCTCGGATCCTTCAACAATGCTCGGGCGATTGCGAGTCGTTGTTTCTGACCGCCCGAGAGATTGGCGCCGTTTTCTTCAAGCATCGTATCGTAGGACTGAGGCATCCGCTCAATGAACTCTGAAGCGCCTGCCATGCGGGCAACGTAGACAACCTCTTGAAAACTGCTGTTGGGCTTGGCCATCGCGATGTTCTCACGAACCGTTCCACGGAACAAAAAGTTGTCCTGCAAAACGACGCCGATATTCTGCCGAAGATGAGCGATGTCGAGCTCACGCATATCGAGATTGTCGATGCGGATCAAGCCGCCTTGCGGAGTGTGCATGCCCTGCATCATCCGAGTCAACGTGGTCTTTCCGGATCCGGATCGGCCAACCACGCCAATGACTTTTCCTGGCTCGATATTAAACGTGACGCCATCGAGCGCCGGTGGTGTCGTGGGTGAATACCGAAAGGTAATGTCCTCGAAACCAAGCCCGCCTTCAATGGCCGGCCTTAATCCCGATCCAATTCCGGCTTCGGCATCATGATTCATCACGCTTCCGAGCATCCGAACCGAAAGCGCACACTGCTGGTATGAATGGACAAGCCCGACCAACTGAACCAGAGGGCCAGTGACGCGTCCAGAGATCATTTGGAAGGCGACCAATTCGCCGACCGAAAGCTGCTTTCCGATTACCAGCGAAGCTCCGTACCAGACGACGATGACAGTCAGGAGTTTCTCAAGCAGCTTGGAAATCGTAGTCGCCGTGATCGAAATCTTGCCGACCTTGAATTGCATGGCGACGGCTTGGGCGGAACTTTGATCCCAACCCTTACGCTGAACCGGCTCCATGGACAAGGCTTTGACAGTTTGGACACCATGGATCGTCTCAACCAACATGGCTTGCCGCTCGCCTTCGGCGTTATAAAGCGCTTCAAGCCGACGGCGATAAGGGCCGATCAGAACACCAATGTTGACCGCCAACAACGCCGAAAAAATCAAAACGATGATGGTCAACGAAGTACTGTAATACAAAAGAATCGGCAGGAAAATAATCAAAGCCGTCGAATCAAGCATTGTCAGAAACAGGTTGCCAGTAAGAAACTCACGAATCTGATTCGTTTGTTGCATGTGCTTGGTCAGCACGCCAGCGGTGGTATGCTCGAAATAGTTCATCGGCAAGCGCAGCATATGCCCGAAGGTGCGCGTAGCAACTCGAATGTCGATTTTACTGGTCGCGTGCAGGAGCAGGTAACTGCGAAGGAAACCGAGGATCGCATCAAACGCCAACGCAATACAAATTCCGACGGTGAGAACCTTAAGCGTTTCAAGCGCCGAGTTGACGAGGACCTTGTCGATCACGATCTGGAAGAACAGCGGTACAACCAACGCAATCAGGTGAATAAACAGCGCGGCAACTGCCACGTCGATGAATGCGGTACGTTGCTTGAAGATCTCGGGAATGAACCACTTCAAGCTGAATGGCTGCTTGGAATCGAGCATCGAAAACGTTTTCTTGGTGAGAATCGCTTCACCTTTCCAAATGCTTTCGAATTGCTCGCGACTATGAAACACGAAGTGTTTGCGATTGATACTTGGATCGAAAATCGCGATCTGTTGCGAAGGCTTGCCATTGGTATCGGCGACTTCTCGCAAACCAATCATGATCACATAGTTACCATTGGTCAGCCGAGCCATCGCGGGAAACGCCTGGTCCATTTTGCCCAGTTGCTTCCACGTCAGGCGGACATGTCTGGCTTTTAGCCCAATGTCTTTTCCCATCCTCAGAATTCGACGCAACGATGGTTCTTCGGTCGCCAACGAGTAGTCGTGCGCCAAGCGATCGGAACTACACTCAAGACCATGATGGCGAGCAACCAACGCCAGACATTTGAGGGCCGAGTGTCTCGGATTGGCGACAAAGAAAGCTTCACCATTCCATGAGCTCTCAAGCTTTTCTCGCTCGACTCGTATAAAGTCCTTGGTCCCTGCCAACGGATCAAACACCGTGACTTGAGCAGCGCTATCTTCACTCTGACTTGGACGATCAACGAAAATAACAAAGTTGCCGTTGTTTAATCGTGCGATTGCCGGCAGTGGCAATCCGGCTTCATCAAGTTGATCCCAGCTTGAAATTTTCTGGTTGGATTTCAAGCCAAGCAAGCCAGCGATCTCTCCAACTTCGCTGTCCGACGGCGATAGACCTGCAAACGTGTATTCATTCAACAGCTCTGTCACATTGGCTTCCAGCCCATAGCCACGGGCGAGCCATCCAAAACAACTCAGCAACGTGTCTTGCGGATCAGAAGATGTTGGATCAGCTTGAACCAAACTGCCATCGGCCACAGAGTCATCCGACCCACTGCCTCCGTCTTGACTGTCGTCCTGATCAAATTGCGAATGATCAAATTCGACATCCGAATCAAAGTTCGAAATACCGCTGGAACCAACCGCGTCATCGGGTTGATAACCTTCGAAAGGATCGGTGTTGTGGTTGGTTTCTGACATCAAGAAACGGTTTCGGATTTGAAAGTATATTTAATTGTGACGGCAGGCTGGTCTTTTGTTTAGGTGGAAACAGCTACTAATTTATACCGTCAAACAAGTGAAAGAGTTTGAAAACTCTGTTTTAAACGCGTTGTCTGTACGGAGATTCGCATTGGACATGCAAGCAAACTGTACTTCCCATGAGAGCCTAATTATGGGTTAGGCTGCCAGTTGCGGTTCGATTGATCGATTAAAAAACCCCACCGAAATGCTTCGGCGGGGTATTGAAATTCCGATTATGACGATTGGCTAACCGATTAAACGGGCGAAGCCGCAAACGCACTGTACGTATCAAACACGTTTTCCAGTGCAGTTACCTCAAACCGAGTGCCAACGTTTGTCGCTTGATCGAAAATACCGACCAAATCGATGTCGCCGCCGATTTGATTCCCTTGCGAATCCGTAAGGCGGAGTATTTCGACTTGTGAGTCAGGATCAGCAAAGTTCTGGATCGTAACGGATCCTTGCCCTGCCTGCTGTTCAAACGTCAGGTCAATCCGCAGATTGTCGCCCAACCGCCTGAACGTCAAGTCATCCTCAAGTGCATCAAGGGCACCTGAAGGATCCTGAATCTCCAGAACGTCGACACCTCCACCGCCTTGTTCCTGAATCGCATCGCGACCATCTCCCAAGTCCCAGATAAAGGTATCATCACCAGCTAAACCTCGCAGCACATCATTTCCGCCACCACCACGAAGAACATCGTTACCATCGTTTCCAATGAGAAGGTTGCGCACCTCGTTACCCTGAATCGTATCGTTACCTGAGCCACCACGAGCATTTTCGATGACAGTCCCGTAGGCAATCAGCACCGAGATTTCAACTCCATTGATGGTTGACCAAGCTCCCTGACGCAAGTCGATTGTTTCGTCAGCGACGTGATTGGTGTAGTTGAACGTGTCGAGACCTCCTGCATCATACAACGTGGTCTGATGCGCGGTATCGTTGTCAACAAAGTGTGGATCACTACCGGAGAAAAAGTTCCCGTACTGATTGTCACCCGTATTGAAATCTACATTAGCCCCGTAGATTCGTTGCAGTTCGACAACGTCGTAAATCTGGAACGTCCCGGCGTCTTCAGGATTCTCGTTCGGGAACGGATTGAACACACTGCCTTCATTAGCGTTAGTCGACAACACCGTGTTGTACCGGAAGTCAGAAGCATTCGGCAGAATTGTAGTCACATTACCTGAAGGATTACCCGAGAATGCGAATGCATGGTCGAGCCCTAGCGCATGTCCAATCTCGTGTAACAGGGTTTGCCCGAATAAAGAGCCTACTCCAACATCAGTACTACCCGTACCAAAATCCATAACATTGAGAAAAACGTCACCTGCTAACGCTCCCTGGCCATCGGCAGGATCTATTCCGCCCTCGTCAGGCTGAAACGCCACACCAAGGGCGCTTATACTATCGAGGTCGGCAAGACCAAAAATAATCGTGGCATCGGAGGCATCAGCAATAGGGGCAACCTCCTCAAACTCAATGTTGGCAAACCTTGTGACTGTCTCCAAGGCATTTCGAGTTGCTTCTCGCTGGAGAGGACTAAGTGGGGTTGGCTCTTCACACTGCACAGGCGGTTCATCAGCACCACAGTCGTAATAGCTGGGAAGTGGATCCGCACCATCAATAAACGTGTATGTGATACGAGTGATTCCATCGGCATCGGGATTCCAGAAAGCACCTGATGTCAGCGAACCACCACCAACTGGATCCGAATTGATGTTGATACGCTCCCATTCGGTAAATCCAGTAACACCATTGGAGGCCCGAATAAGAATCGGATCGAGCTGACGACCAAAATCGGCCTCGGCCCCCACAAACTGAAGATTTGCAAACTCCGCCGCAGTAAGCGTATGCAACACCCCCTGCTGAAGATCGACACCATCGAGTTCGAAACGCCCGGAAATGGTCGCCGCATTTTCGTCGAAAATTTCGTATTGTGTGAACGCAGGTCCCGAATCAGTTTGAGCAATCAATGTAGACACATCAATTCGCTCAATCGTGTCGAGCGAAATTGAGTTATCTGTGACCTCAAACTCAGGGGTATCGATCGAGGTCAATGTCGCCGAGACCAGCTCGCTTGATGACCGACCATCGTTAACAACCAAGCGAACTACTTCCGAACCTCCAACACTCCCAAAGTTGTATTGGATGTCATCGATTTGGCTAAACTGGAAGGTTTGAAATTCACGAGGATTTAACACAACTCCATTATCTGTGAAAAAGCCACTGGTAGCCGAGTCTCCAGTATCAAAGAAACTGAAACTGACGGGAGCATCTCCGTCTTGATCTGTGAAGTTGATCAATGTAGACAATTGAATCGAAGTACCAAGTCGACCACCGGCACTGAAGAATTCGACTTCTGGCCGAAACTCATTCTGCAACGTGACGATCTGGAAGTCTACTTGTTCGCTTGCCTGACCACTATTTGAAAAGGCAATGACGCTGAGGTTTTCCGTTTGAGGACCGAAGGTTCCACCTCGATACTCCAGGTTGACCAATTCATCAGGTGTAACTGAGAAGAACGAAGCTGAAGGCAACCGGACACCATTCAACAAGAAATGTCCGCCGTTGAGGTTTGCTTGACGATCGAGAAACAGCAACTGCTCAATCTCATCACCATCACGATCGAAGAAGTCAAGAAACGGTGTGCCTTCGGCTTGAGCGCCCGTCGCATTAGAGATTCCACCTGTCGCGATGTTGACAAACTGATCACGTCTGATCGCAAAATTTTCGACCTCGACTGTTGGCAGTGTTTCAGTGGCGATCGTAATGTCGATCAACTCACTCCACTGCCCACCAGAATCAAAAACATGAAAGGCAAGGTTCTCAGATTGTGGACCGTTTGACGCCCCGACGTAAATCAATCGTTCAAACTCTTCAGCGGTAACGTTGAAGAATTGACCGGACTCCTGACGTACACCGTCGAGCACGAAAAAGCCACCGTCTTCGTTGATACGCCGGTCAATAATGTTGTAGGCAACGGCTGTATCACCATCGACGTCAGAGAAGGTAATGAGGTCACTCACCAATCGAGGCTGATTTTCCAGGACCACCTCGTTGTTTGACGTGATCACCGGAGGCGCTGATGTGGTCAATGTAAAACTGACTTCTTCGCTGAAACTGCTGCCATCGAAGATCAGAACCGAGATTTCTTCTGAACCAGGGGCACTGCCACCACGGTAGAGAATATCGTCAAGCTCATTAAACTCAAAAAATGCAAACTGGGCTTGAGGCAAGATCTCGTTGCGAACCTCAAAGTTACCACTGTTAAAACTGTTGTTTCGATCAAGAATTCCAATTGTTTGCGCTGTATCTCCATCGATATCGCTAACTGAAATGAAGTCGGCCAGAGAAACAATCTCCAGCGGCAATACTCGGCCATCGACCGCAGTAACAACTGAAGCTGAGTTTCCACTGGTAACTATGCTGGTTGATGTGTTGCTGATGTTATCAGAACCATCAATCACGCGAACAGTGAACGTCTCCCGGGATTCCACGGACGACGTTTCGTAAGACAAACCTCCAAGCTGAAAATCCGCGACATCGTGAAAAACGTTGGGCGCCAATTCTTGACCGTTTAAAACAAATGATCCACCACCGACACCATTGTCTCGAATCTGGTAAGTCGCAACCGAAGCACCAAAATCCGGGTCTTCCACCCGAATCATATCCAGCAGATCGATACTGGAGTTTAGCGGCGCCGCTGTAGGAAGCGCAGTAACTGTCGGAGATGTAAAGAAATCTGCGAACAGTGTAGCTACGGTTGCAACCGACTCGTTACTTAGATTGCCACCACTGTCGGTTACCCTGACTCCAAAGAGCTCCTGAGACACCTCGTCGTCGCCACGGTATTCCAGATTAGCAATTTGATCGGGCGTAACGACATGAAAGACCCCAGCCTCGAGTGTCGTTCCGTTGAGGAAGAAAGAGCCACCTCCTTCGCCAAAGTCTATGAATTCGTACTGGGCGACAAAGAAATCTTCATCGGGATCAAATACGGCAAACATGGACAGTGCGGGAATCGAACTGTTGACCCCGACTAACGACGTAAAGGCCGTAACTGTGGGAGCGTTGAACGTATCGGCAAGTACGGTACTGACAATTCCAAAGTCAGTCCCGCTAACGTTCCCAGCGCTGTCAGTTACCCGAACACCAAAAGTCTCGAAAGACTCCTCGTCGTCGCCAAAGTACTGCAAGTTAGCAATTTCAGCAGGACTAATCTGGTGAAAAACACCCGGTTCAAGGGTTAGATCGTTGAGGGCGAAAAATCCGCCGTCTACACCAAAGTCCTGAACTTCGAACAGGGACACAAAATGACCCGGATCGGGATCAGCTACAGAGAACAAGTCGACCCCGAAAATAAAGCTGTCGATTGCAACGTTGCGATCAAATGCTGTAACTACTGGTGTGGTTATATTATCCATTAAATCCTCGCGGGTGTGGAAACGCCGGAATTAGCGAATCAAATTTCAGCTTAGTTAGTTTGATGCCAACCGTGTCTCACGAATTCCATCAATTTCACGAAGTTTTCAATAAATTTTGGTAAGCCCGAATTACCGGAATAATTAGAAGTTAGGGGACTTTTTGTCTGCACCCTTTCCAGCCACTGTCTCTCCATCGCGTGGCTTAACCAAACCCGCTTCAATTAGCTGTTTTACCAAGTTTTCCATGGCACTAAAGCTCCTTAGAAACCCATCTGGGGGCATAACGATGCGCTGAGAAAATTCAAGTTTGGGCTTGTTCTCAGAGTCCTTTTGGGACCCCACCAAACTCACCAAATCCATTCGTACCATACCGCCAGAAAGCGTGATTTCACCAATTCCGTCTGCAAAAATATCTTTTGATTCCGACATGTGTTTTTCCTAAACCGAAAATTATTGTTGTTGACGCAAAAGCGCCAAGGACTTGACCATTAAGTCAGATTGAGCGATTCCAATACAATGAAATTGTGAAGGCCGGAAAAAGACAATGAAAATCGGCTTTTATCAGGACGGTCGAATCGGATTCCGCTGGGGACCCGTTGGCCGGTAAGCTAAAGTTGCTTTCTACTTCTAAAACGCTCAACCTCAGTGGTATCTAGATAGCACATTGGAAGCTCCAAAGGAAGTGCTTGGCCAGCAACGCCACACTAGCCAACCCCCTCCAATTACCCGAACTGCCGTCCCAACCTTCTCAAAACCTTGGGCATTTCTCCTTTCTCTAAATCGCTTCGGAATCGCATCGACAGAGAATCAAGAATTCAGTAAAGAAACGGTGATAGATAGATCTTCTGACCAGCAGATCTTTACAGCCAAGCTTTGACCGCCAACCTGCGGCGAAGCAAACTCCACGATCCTGTTTGACGATTATGAATTTCCTCACGGAATTATGGCAAGCGTTTCTGGCTTCGGTCAAAGGCTTTGATACGCCAAAGCAACTCGCGCTAGGTGTGTCACTGGGACTGATTTTTGGACTGCTTCCCAAAGACTCATTGCTGCCCTACGTGATCGGCACGATTGCGTTGTTGACCAATGCGAATCTACTAACGCTGATTGCCTCGGCACTATTCTTTTCCTGGGTCGGTCCCGTCGCAGATCCGTTCACTCATCGAATCGGTGGCTGGCTGCTGTCTCTCGACTCTTTGGAATCGTTGTGGACATGGCTTTACCAGGTGCCGCTGATGCCCTGGACCCGGTTTGAGAACACCGTTGTGATGGGCAGTCTAATGCTGGGGGTACTTTCGAGTTTCCCGGTTTACTCGCTAAGTAAACAGTTTTTCCAAGCCTACGGAAAACCCTTGTTCTCATTCATTTTCCGAAACCGAATCAGCCGTTGGCTCGTCGGTTCACCATCAACCAATTCGTAGTAGAGTAGAGCGCGATGACGCGTTGGACATACATAATTCCTCGTTTGATCATTCTGGGCCTGATCGTGTTAGCGATCTGGGCTGGTTCAGATCCTTTGATCCGTCGAGTCATTGTTAAAAACCTTGAGAACTCGACCGGTGCCAAAGTAGAAATCGGCCATCTACGTACGTCGTTCAATAAACGCCAATTGTTTATCGAAGACCTGTCGATCGCCAACCCGCGCGATCCGATGAGGAATCTGTTCCAAGCCGATATGGCTTACATCGAACTCGATACTGCCAGCTTAATCAACGGGAGCGTGGTCATTGAGCGAGGCCAAACCTCGCAAGCTTTGTTTGGTGCTCCGAGAACCAACTCTGGAGCTCTGAACGATACCGAATTGCCTCCCAGTGAATACGAAAGCTGGAAACCTAAGACATTTGAGCCCGTCGAACGAATTGGATTGCGATGGCTGGATCAACTACCTGTCAGAAACGAAACTGAACTGACGGTTGAATCCACCGCAATCGGTGCCGCCGCCGATGGTCTGGAGCAATTTTGGACCCAAGAGCTCAACGACCAGAGGAGCAACGTCCAGGCGGTCAAAGCTCGAACCGCCGAGCTAAAACGTTTGGTATCACGCGATTCGAGCAACCCGCTTCGCACCAAGAAAACCGATTCCAACTTTGTTCACGCGGAGATCTCGACTGCCTCGAATTTGATCGCAGAGCGGATTCTGGAATTAAAACAGACACTTCAAACACAGCGCACAGCGCTGCAAACGGCACACCTACAAGACATCCAGAAAATCAAAGCCAACAACCATGTTTCGCAATTCGATGGTGATGCGATCACGCAGGTGCTGCTCTCCAAGGCCGAAGAGAACAACATCAACGAAATTATTGGCTGTTTCGATCGTTTTCGAAAAACGATTCCCGATCCGCGCGTTGACTTTTTGCCAAAATCAAAACGTGGTTTGGATCTCAAAATCCCGCTGGCAGACAAACTGCCAGGTTTGCTGATCAAGTCGATCGACATCGAAGGGGAAGGACGATTTGCCAATCATCACACCAAGTTTGCCGGTACCGCGTACAACCTGTCGTCGCACCCGCATCTCCATGATCAACCGGCTTCGTTTGAGCTACGCGCCCAAGGCGATCAGCATGTCATCGTGAAGTGTGTGCTTGACCGGCGCAGTGAGCAATCAGTTGACTCACTGAGCATCATTTGCCCAGACCTGGAAATCCGCGAATCTCAACTTCTGGGTGAACCAAACAGCATCCAGGTTACGATGGGACCACGCAGTCGAATTCAAGCCGAAATAGAAATACATGCGATCGACAATCAGCTGTCTGGAGAAATCATCTTCAGGCGGTCAAACGTTTCCCTGCACCTTGACAAGCTTAACAGTTTGGCCGGTGGAGAAGATGCTGCTCTTAAAATCAATCAGGGTCTGCTAGGTTTAAGCCAATTCGAATCGAAGGTTCAGATCTCCGGTACCTTCGAAGACTATAACTATGTGCTTAAGAGCGACTTGGGAACTCGTTTTTCCAACGCCGTCAGCCAGGAATTAAACTCAAGAGAGCAATTGGCAACCGAGGCGCGGAAAAAATTACTCAACCGATTACTCGAAATTCAACTGCAGAAGCTGGACAACGAAATCGGGCCTCAACTAATTCAGCTTGAAAACTCGCTTAAAGATGAAGTAGTCGAAATTGCAGATCTAAGGAACTTGCTCCCCAAACCTGATTCACGGCTGCAAAGAATCAGATAGCCAATTGAAAACGGAAGTCGTTTGGTCGGTTTCGGCAAAATACGGTTGATGCCTATTGTCGATGAGCCGAGCTTGTAACTCCGCTTTTATAGCTCCGTATGGTGACCTTTTCTTCCTTGGCCTCTTCTACTTTGTTCGCGCAACTTTACGTCAGATTCAAACTGAACCACGATTTCGTCAATTAATGTGACGACACCAGCAACATTCTGGCACGAAGTCATCGCGATTTGTTTTTCGTAATATGACTGAACTTTGCCTGTCAAAGTAACCTCGCCCTGATCAACTTCGATCTTGAAGTTTCTGAACGCCGGAAAATGCCGGCTTTGGAGAAAACTAGACACGCGCTGACGAACTGCTGCGTTGGAGTCCTCGATCCGAACTTTTGCCACTTGCATCACTTTCGCTCCTTCCTCTT
Source organism: uncultured Pirellulaceae bacterium (assembly GCA_964433035.1). Lineage (GTDB taxonomy): Bacteria > Planctomycetota > Planctomycetia > Pirellulales > Pirellulaceae > Mariniblastus. The sequence goes on from CAYSQZ010000069.1 coordinate 10,794, forward strand.
GGCGTTTATGTCAGATTGCAAAAATGCAACTGAAAACGTTCCTGCGGTCTTAACGGGCAGGCAGGCGAAGACAAGAGGTCCTTTCCTGTCGGCGACGATATTTCAAAGATGAATGAGGCTTGCGATCGAATCGTCACCCGAATGATAATCAATTAAGAGAATTTCAACTAAAGAAAAATCTTATCCCCAACAAAAAAGTTGAATCTTTGCCGAAATGCTATCACCCGTTAAGCCGATATTGAGGGAAGATGAATTCGCAACGTAAGTGGGTTCGTGTAAGACAAGAAGATATAGGTGAAACAGGCTATTAACTGAACTGAATTTCAAAGGGCTCAAGTTCAAGAAGTAGAACTGATCATAAAGCAGGTTCTTCATAAGCGCATCAAAACCAAAAATCGTGGCCAGTAAAATTTTTGATGAGCTATCTCTATTCTCCAAAGCAACCTACGAGAGATCGTCTAGTTGATTGGCGATAGCGAATACAGATTGGTCTGCAAGCTGATTGGATGCAGGTTTACAAAGGACACGTTAATGGGCATACTGTCGCTCGCGATATTTGGGAGAACAAAAAATTCAATAGCCGCTTCCCTAAACCGTTTATGGTTTTACCAACCATGACTGGCCGGTTTGTTATTGAATTGCTTCTGGGTTTCGCTCCGCGAGTTCTATTCCAGCTTCATCTTCCGACCCCACACCGGTACGAATATGCAGACAAAAACCCAGCGGCGTGTCTCTGTCTCTCAACTATCTACACTTAGATGGAGCTTTGATGAAGATGTTCTGAGATTTGCGAACTATGGCTTTGGTTCGCTGGGTATTTGGCGGCGAAAGATTGAAGATTTTGGAGAGCCAGAAGCAATTGATTTGCTTTTTGATCATAAAATGTCTGTTTCAAGCGTCCACTGGGCTGGCGGTTTCACCGGCGACGGGGCACGCCTGAAGGATGCGATAGAAGACGCGATTTCAGCAATCAAACTTTCCAGCCGCGTGGAAGCCGACTGCTTGATCCTGCACCCTGGTTCACGAAATGGGCACATTAACTCTCATGCGAAGCGGTTGCTTGAATCTTCGCTTCATGAACTGATGCCTGTCGCGGCGGACTATGGAGTGCGACTGGCACTTGAACCAATGCTGTGTAAGTTCTCAGATCGTTGGACTTTCTTTCGACGATTTGACGAAACGCTCGAATTTATCGAACGCTTCCCAAGCCAATACCTTGGGTTGGTTTTGGATTTATTCGCAATCGGCTTCGATGCTGGAGTGCAAGAGAAAATTGATACATTCGTTAATCGAATTTCGCTGGTGCAGCTCGCGGACCAAAATTGCAAGAAACCTGGAACTCGCTTACCCCTGGGTCACGGGGACGCCCCAGTGGCTCAATGGCTGGCTCAACTTGAGCAATCCGGCTACTCTGGCAGATACGAATTAGAGATCCACGGTCAAGCTCGTAACGACCTTGAGCACTTCAAGGTTCTCGATCAAGCCCAGCTTTTCTTCGACCATTTGCAGATCGATTGATTCTGCTTTTTTCAAACGGACGGCCGTGGCGCTCAGCCCATCAATGGCAGCGTCCACGCCTGTGCCTGCCTGTTTTTAGTTTCGATCGTCATTGTCCCGACGCAGGTTATCCTGTCTTGGGTTTTTCGATTTCGAATACGACTTGCCAGTGTCACCGGCCAAACGTGCACCGGAGGTCGTGGGCGGCCTGTGGATCTCTTCACGCAAAATCACGAAGAAGGCAATTCCCAATCCGATAGCCAGAAACGGAAGCAACCAGCTAAGAATACTCCCTCCAGCTTTGGGAACCACAGGCAGGCCAGCAACCGCCGCATCTTTAACAAGCGCAGGCGACTCAGCGACAACTTCACGCCTGTCCAAATCGATGGGTTGTTGTTCCAGTTTACCCAACTTCCGAGTCAGGGAGCGATTGTGCTTCTCGAGTTCCGAATTACTTTCGGTAAGTGCTCGATTTTTGCGAGTCAGCCGAGAAATATCCGATTCATACGAAGAAACATCAGTGATTGATTCGTCGCCTGGTTCGATCACTGGTTCGACTACTGGAGGAGCCTCGACCACTGCAGGAGCCACCTCACGAGCATTGAGAGCAGCTATTTCTGAAACGTATGCTTCGTTGCTGGCGGTCAATTGAGATACTCGTTCG
>CAYSQZ010000069.1:13054-18008 GCA_964433035.1 uncultured Pirellulaceae bacterium
GGAACGACTGGCGCCCGCGATAGACCTGGCTGGGCCGCTGCTCAAAAGCAGGCCGCTCAACGAAGCCTTGCCCGCTTAAGACTGGAGTTTGCACCCCAACAATTAAGCTGAAAAATCCAAGTACAAGGCAAGAAGAAAAACCAAGCGACATTTGTGTTGGCTTGAGGTTCGAAGGAACAAAGAGCATTTTCCACCTGCTAGAAGCTAAGAATTAGAAAAAGAAAACTGCGCCGGATGTCGACAAAACCAATCTGGTGTGACATCTCACAAACAGTTTATGCATCGTTTGGCTAATGAAAACCCGAATATTTTGCAGTCGACAGTTAGCGACCCGCTGCGCGCAAGATGGCGATAGACACTTAAATTTCCTCGAAAATCAAACTCAGCCTTAGTCTAACCGAACTGCTGCAGACTTTTAGCTGAGTAATCTTCGCCTCAATGCCGCCCAATCGAATTGATGTCGTCGAATTTTTCTAACGCCGCAAGGTAAAGGTCGGCCTCACTTGGATTGAGGAATTAGATCAAAACAAGCGACCGTTTTCTTGCCACGTACAAATAACAAACCATGCGAGACGATCGGCGCCGCCCAACAGGGCTCTTGAAAGCGAACGCCGTTTTCGCCCGACTGATATTTTGTAACGAGCTCAAACCGATCCTTGTTGTCCTTAACCAGCATCAACTCGCCGTCTTCCGCCAAAACGATAAGATGCCCATCGATTATCATTAATGAAGTTCTCGAGAGTCCCTTCTGGGACCAATTAATTTTTCCGGTTTGCCAGTCGATACAACGGAGTTGAGCAGAACCTGAATTACAGCCGCTACAACCGTATACGACATCCTCGGAAACTACCGGCGTGCACCAATGCGATTTCAAAGCTGCATCTCGCTTGCCGCGGTCGCTCCAGACCAATTCAGTTTCAAGATCATTTATCTTCAGTAACGCCGAACCGATCTCGTAGCACTCGGAGATCAAAACATGATCCTGGATCGCCAGTGGATTTGCAGCGTTGACGCTTTCAAGCTTTCTGGCTCGCCAAGGAAACTGAAACGCAACCTCTCCGTCGGCGGGCTTAACTCCAAACAAGCCACCTCTCATCAACGCCAGTAGCAGCGGTTGCCCCTGAAACTTACCAATCTTCAGAGAACTATAACTTGCCAGATCATTGACGCACTGGTATTTGATCTCGCCCGAAACTTTATCCAACGCAACAATCCCACTACCATTGGGTTCGACTTGATCAAGCGCTCCCGGCGGTACCTTTTGGGAACTATCGGGACTACCACCGACCATCACCAGTAACAGATCCTCATAGACGATCGGTGTACTAGCGACTCCAAAAAAGTTCTGAATTACACCGAACCTTTTGCTGAGATTGACGTCCCAAATTCGTTCGCCGCTGCAAGCATCGAGGCAATGTAGATGCCCCTCGACCCCATAAATATAAACGCGACCGTCGTTTATTACCGGACTGGCCCTTGGACCATTATCGTAGTCAAAAAGATCTTTGTAGTCGGAATCATAAGCGAACTTCCAGATGTCTTTGCCAGTCTGTGCATTGACGCAAATCAACGTCGCCTTTGAATCGATCAAACCAAAATGATAAAACCTCCCGTCAGCCACCGAGCCCATTGAGTAGCCAGTGCCGGTTTCGCGTTTCCAAATCAACCTTAATTTTCCATCTGACCAGTCTTTGAGAATCCCGGTTTCACTGGATTTTCCGTCACCATCAAGCCCAAGAAACCCCGGCCAATCAGCTCCGGGACGAGTCCACAAACTCCCCTTAGGCAAAGCAATGGCTTCTTGCTCCGGCACTTGGCCAGTGCGAGCTTCCTGCGAAAAACAAGAATTGCTGACCAAGACAGCCAAGCCAACTATCGAAATCAGTTTGGCCAATTTTATCTTCATCATATCTCTGACTTTCCCGGCTTTAATTGACAAACGTGACAACCCAAAACAATGACAGACCGTTGGCCAAGGGCCGGGTCGTTGCCATGTCGATTCTTTACGAATAGGCTCAAGCTACCATGTTGAATGTAAGTGACAAAATCGCAATCCGCTTGACTGAATTTAAATTCAGTTATGCACGCTCGCCCGGGCCCGGCGGCCAGAATGTCAACAAGGTGAACTCGAAAGTTATTTTGAAATGGGCGATACACCGAACAGAAGCCCTGCCAAAGAACGTCAAATCCAGATTCGTTCAAAAGTATGCCAAGCGAATTTCCAAGCAGGGCGAACTGGTCGTTTCAAGTCATCGCTTCCGCGATCAAGGTAGAAACGTAGCGGACTGTCTGGCAAAGCTTCGCGCCATGATTCTGTCGGTTGAACCCGAGCCGGTCAAACGCAAGAAAACCAGAATCTCGCTGGGGGCCAAGAAGCGACGAATGGAAAGCAAGAAACGCAAATCGGCGACCAAGCAATCTCGAAAGCCCCCGAGACTCGACTAAGAACTAAGCGTTCGTTCTGGCGTTCTCACCAAGCAGTCTGCGCTGACTTTGATTCGTTTGGGCGTACACTAAATTAAAGGCGAAAAACCCTCGACCAGCACCGCTAGTTTTTTTTGCCGTTTTCAATCGTTAAAGCGTACGAAATTGTTTTCCCGGATCCTCAGAGTATTAGAAGGACCTCCGAATCAATCGTCAAATTCATGCGCCATTGCACGACAAAAACGAAACGGTCATCTGGGTTATGGTAGCACCTCGTTAAGATCTTAACGGTTTTGAGGGCAATTGAATCGATTGTAGGCCCAGTGAATGACCATAGAGCCGATTGCCTAAACTTTTGGTCTCAAACGAATGATATAGTTCAGTAGGACGATTGACAAAAGTGGCGGACGGAATCGGAGACCCAATAGAGACCAAATACAAAGGCTTACCAAAGTCGCCGCGGAGGAAAAATATGGATCACAAGCAAGACATCGACGACATTCTAAAGCAGTGGCCGTTTGATCCGATGAGCGTCAATGTACGCCTGCTTGATTCGGCTCAACGCAGTGTTCTTCAAATGCGTGTCGACATGGGCATCCTTCAACTTGAAACTGAAGGTCGCCCCGACGGCAACCGTTTTCAAGGGGCGACGACGTATTTCGAATATTTGCAACGCATGCACTCGCAGTCGCTCGAATTTGAGCTTGATGAGGACCGTTGCCTTGAGATTGATCGGGAATTCGTTCAGTTCTATCACCGTCGTGTTTGCTGGTTACAGCTCAAAGAGTTCAAACGTGCTGTCCAGGATGCCGACCACACTCTGGGCTTGATGGATTTCTGCAAGACTCACTCGCCAGATGAGCAGTGGACAATCTCTCACGAACAGTACCGTCCATTTGTGCTTTACCACCGCACCCAAGCCGCGGCTCTGGCACACCTTAATGGCGAAGAAGATGATGAGCTGAACGAAGAGAATCGCGACGCTGCTGAGTACGCGATTGAGGAAGTTAACAGTGGCCTAGCCCACCTTAAGACGCTGTTTGTCGAATACGATGCCGAAGAGCAGTTTGAAGAGGATGAGCTGGTTCAGCGTTTGACTGAATTCCGAGAAGGACTCCGCGAGAAGTACGACGTTGGTATGACACTCAACGAACAACTCGCCAGCGCCGTGTTGAACGAAGACTACGAGCTAGCAGCATCGCTGAGAGACCAACTCTCCAATCGCAAACCGTAGCTGGAACTGTCTGCGTCGGTAGGCGCACTCTGGTTCGTAATCGAAAACAATTGGCTTTCTGAACTCACTCTCGTCAATCAAAATGGGCACCACCCAGCCCGTTTTTACGTGCTTTTGTGTTCAAGCGTTGGTTGTACTTCTCGAAAATGCCCAATGCTCTGGCAAACAAAGTACGGTCGAATTGAACTCTGATGTAGCTACTTCTTAGCCGAATTCTCCAGGGCGTGTAGCAACCGAAATCCTCCACGATCGAGTGAGCACTACGATCAAAAACGCAGCAAGCAAAAAAAACTTGCTTCCTTGCGTTTTCTATCCGTATTGATCTTCTAAAAGCCTACGAAGCTAGCGGCGATCTGCTGTCAGCGTATCACTTACAAACAGCTAAAATTCTCCCGGTAGTTACATCAAACATCTTGAGTAAAACCTTCAACTTGAGAATATATTTCATGAATTGGCAAACAAGTCAGTGAACTTAAAGTGCATGCATTTCTCTATCAGATTTTAGTTAAGCCGTAAATCTTTGGTGAATTGAGTCAAAAGACACTTCACTTGGATTCTTGGCACAGCTAATGCAAAGTGGTGTTGTGTTGTGAAGCCTCACTAAAAGTGCTGGCAATACATGACCGCACTTTTTTCAGAAATTCATTGTAAGAATTTCAAAAGACGGACGTCATTACTAAACGCCCGACAATCAGATCTTATAGCAAAGGAATGTAATGCTAGTTTTATCAAGGAAGCTTAAGCAAGAAATATTAATTGGCGAGAACATCAAGATTACTGTTCTCAAAGTCAAAGGTAACTCGGTCCGAATAGGAATCGAAGCTCCTCGTGACGTTCACGTTCTTCGCGGTGAAATCCCCAAGAAATCCGAAGTCATTGGTGAGGGGCAGGTTGAAGCCGATGCCGAAGAGAATTTCACGATCGTCTTCACCAACGCTGACGAAGACCAGACTTCGAAGGTAGACGTAGTACCATTCGAGAAACAAGCTAAGTCGGAACCGAAATCCAGCAAGCCCAAAGCCCAGCTGGGAACTCCCGCCAAATCACGTTTTGAATCGTTTCGGTTTGAGGATAAACCGACTCTAACCCAACGCCACAGTCGACTCAAAGAGATCGTCAATCGGATGACTTCGGAATAAGACTGTTGCAGCGATGCGCAGTTGCGGTAGCAAACTGATACTGGCAGCTTTGAAACGTCCTAACACCATGATCGTCAACGCAAAATCTTTTTGCGGTTAGAATTTTTTCGGGACGAATTCAAGCTCCGACCAATTCTGTTGGTCTTCCCAACTTCCT
>CAYSQZ010000069.1:18108-20673 GCA_964433035.1 uncultured Pirellulaceae bacterium
TGGTGACTGGGATCCTCAATCAGTGGCTCCGAACTCGTCGCCTCGCGTATCACAGGCAACTGTGGGATCTCACGAACACGAACACGATCATGCTCGGCCAAATGTTCCAGCAGAACTCGCCCAACCTCATAGATACACCCTGGATGCTGATGAACTTCTTGATGCTCCGAAGCAACGTAAATCTGTGACTCCGCTGATTCACAATTGGCGCTTGCGATTGAAACGACACCATCTCCCGAACCAGTCGATTTTGTTCCAGCCAGCTTCCGGACTAAATTTTTTGGAAGCCGCCCAACAATATTGTGTGTCTTTACACCGACTGCTTGTTGCGCCACCGCGATCGCTCCGAAAACTGGATCATCGACGGCCAGTGAATCGATACTTGTGGCTCTTGTCAGCAGCGACGAAGCTTTGAGCTTATCCTGATTTAGCTCTGCAAATGCGTTGATGTCCCTCGTCACAACTGTTGGCAACGTAATCAATTTCTGCCCAACCCAGCGAGTTGCCTGATTTGCAAATTGACTTCCCCTTCGGGGCGTGGCAATCGTAATCACCCGTTCGACTGAGGTATTGGGGTGAAAGTAAAATGTTTCTCTCAACAAGTCCACCGTCGCACGATCACCACGAAGACTGTCGATCGAATGGTCGCTGACAATGTTCCAAAAGTGGTCACCGCTTTCGAGAGTTTGCAGAATAGAAATCAATCCTCCCATACTGTGGCCAACGAGGACCATCTGATCAAGCGATTGCGAGTCGCCGCCTGGATCCAGTTCTCGCTTGATCGTTGCCAAATCCCTTCGCATCTGCTGAGCTGAAATCCAGAACGGTTGTGCTGTGGGGTAGGAGTAAAACCAGAACTGGCAGTTCTCACGTATGTCCTGGTTGGCTCTGAGGTCATTGAACATGTGAACCCAAGTCGCTGGACTGGACCAAAGCCCATGGACCATGACCACAGGGATCTTGGTTGGATCGTAAGGCTCAAGCATGTACATCCCGTAGGACTCCGGAGCAAACTCCGCGTTCAATAACGAAGCGGTCGCATAGACTCCCTTATTTACCAGGGGATTCTTCAATCCGTAAGCCAGAGGCGTCGTTATATCGCTTTCCAACGGCACGACCTTGGACTCGGTCACCACCTGTGTTTTTTCCAGTGGATCGTACAGCGACAATACTGCCCGGCGTATGTTAAAGCTTGGCCCCGGAACCGACACGCTTTGATTGAGTGATTCAAGCTCACCAGGAACCAGGCTCATAAACGCCGTCATTGGCAACGTGAGATCTGGCGGATAGTACTTTTCATGAACCTGTCGCGAATCTTCCTGCTGTCGTCGTACGGCAATCAGCGGCACGCCCAAACCAAAAGTATGGTAGTGATTGTCCAAGCCACTGGTTTCATAATCGTTAACCAACTCGAACCGTTCGAATTGCTCATCTCGCCAGCGCCCTTCAAGGCGGACTTCAAACTCGATTCCCTGTTCAGCAGTTCCCAGTTTGATTATGTGGTTGGGCTGAATCTTTCCCATCGCACAAACCTCGCGAAGCAACCCCTCGAGCGAACGATTGTAGATATCGCAGATGCTGCGAAACTGAGGGTCGTATGCGTTGCGGCTGTCGTCGAAACCGGGATCGAATAAATACTGATAGGCGTGCAGTACCGCGGTTGCGTAAAGCCGAGTTGCCCGGGCTTTGTCACCAATTTCAAGTGAACGGTCTGCCTGAATTTCAGCAAGCTCCGAAAGCGTATGAATCTCCTCCAGGGTCGATCCACTGACGGCCAACTGGTTCAAAAAGTCGATTACTGCATCAGGATCCTGATCGTAGCGTGGTAACAGATCGTATTTTCGCAGTAATAACTGGGCTCGCGGCGAGGGTGCGCGGCTCTTTTTTGCAAAGCGATTATAAAGTGGATTCCCCTCTCCCAACTGCTTGACGTGTTTCAGCTCCACAATCGGGCGCGTGCCAAGCGTAGCCAGAGCAACCGCACGTCGCGTCATCATTTTCTGGGTAAACGCGCAACCGGTTTGAAGCACCAACGCGGTCATCAACAACAGCGCAATCATCAATCGCCCGACCATTGGTCGGGGACCTCCTGATTCTTCGGTTGAAAGTTTCGTATCCATTAGTTGTTGGCAAGGTGCACAGCGTCACGTCTACTCGCGATTGCGAACAGCGTTAAACGATCTTGGAACCTAAGTCGCTAATTCAAGGTGCTTTCTCGAAAAACGGGAGGATTAAGTGACGATCGTCAGTTTGAAGTTGCCGATTGGCTTCGAGGCCACTGGGCTAGCGCAATTTGACACGGTGGATTAAAGGAATGAGCTACCCAACTCAACCGCATTTGTGCTAGCTACAAAAACCGGACGGCTTTTTCTTCGGCAAGCATCATCTGTAGTGATGTGTCTAACGCTAAAGCAAGCGTCATTGAATACTAGGCTTTTGCCTAAAGTCACTACGACATGACGCGCGGGGCGATGTTCTCGCGGTTAAACGAGCAGGGACGCGGTTCGTTTAGCCGCGTCGGCATCGCCCCGCGCGTTTCCACTCTTCCCACTGCCAAAGGATGCG
>CAYSQZ010000070.1:0-20529 GCA_964433035.1 uncultured Pirellulaceae bacterium
CTTGATAACCTCGTCCTTGAGATTGCTCCTGTTCCAGAGCCAAGTTCGATGCTTGCTCTCATGGGCTTGGCAGGTTTGCTCGCTGTAAAGCGTCGCCGTTAATTAATTCAAGGTTGACAGAACGAATTCAAATTCAAAAACGCTCGTGGTTCGCCCACGAGCGTTTTTTGAATACTCCTCCCCCAACCACATAGCAAACAAGCTCATGAGCGACCAACCTGTGATTCAATTGGAATCTTTCCGCAAAGCCTAGATCTCGAGATCGCAGTCAAAGACCTGTCTTTCGCGAACTGATACCAAGATTCAATTCAGAAAATCAACACCTTTTCTACAGAGCATGCCTGGCACCTTTGTTTGCTCTAAGCCCAATTTGAAACCCAATTCTTTTCATTTGCAAAAAAAATTAACATTGCGTCGTCATTTTTCAGTCGACAAGATTTCGAGCTTCAGTCGAACAGGATTTCGAGCACGGTTGTATCGCTTGAACTGATTGGTTTAGTCATATCGGGCAAATAAAAGGGTTCGCAGCTCATTGATTGAGCGTTAAAGAAAAGGGAGGTTGCAGGTCTTTCCTGCGGTTCCCAAAGCTTGGCCTAACGATCAGCGGCGTGGCGATTCCGCCTTCATGAACCCAGTGCTTGTACTCGCGGCGGCATAAGGCGCAGCGTAGACATAGTCGCCTTTCGCGGAGCGAAAGGCGACTATGGTTTTACCGCGCCGAATTACCGGAATGCCTCACGCATCGCGTAAACATGGCACCCGTTAGTTCCAATCTTTACCTCGTCCGCTACCAACCACTGCTGCAGCACCCCAAATTGCCTCCGGCAAATCGACTTAAGAATCACTTGGAATCAAAGAGCCTTTTCCCTTGGCAGCAATCAAATGATTTTGACTTCTTCTTCGCGCAGAATTGAACCGCGATTGAAGAATTTGTTACGAATTCGCTCGGCATAGTATCGCAGGTGAACTACGAAGCTGTAATCGGCGAACCGGACCATGAATTCTTTACGGTTGGGTTCATCGTGAGACTTCAGAGATTTTGGCGTTTTCAAAGCCGCAGCTATTGCTTCCGACGCGCTGTCCCGTGCCAAGAGAGCGAGTTTTGCTTCGATTACTTCCAATGAATCGGTGGGATCGACTTCTGGGAAGATAAATGCGATCGGAGCTCCGGTATCGACACCCTTGTCAATTTTCAGAAATGTGCCGCCGAGGCTTTTGTGGTCGCCTTGGTTATAGGCCCATAGCAACGTATGTTGGCCTTTATATTTTGGCGAGTAGCCATAATGGAAATTCACTGCTCCGTATTTGGCTAGCTCGAAAATTCGGTTTTTCAAAATTGGGGCACCGCAGACAAAAAGGATGTCAGGCTCTTGCTCTGCGATAAGTTGGGCCGTTGATTTTGAATTGATCGCGTAAGCCGGGACGGTCTTGAAGTTGGAACAGGCATTTTTGAGGTTGAGCTCGCCAGTGCCCCGTTGAAGAATCGCTGCTTCGACTTTCTCCGGTGAAACTTTCATCGATACGACGCTAAAAAATAGTCGATTAGCTATTCTCAAGAACAGGTTTTTCTTCTTCTTCTTTTTCTTGGCAGGCTTTTTCTTCGTCGGCCTGGTGGCGCTAAAGTCGGGGACGATTACCATGGCGATCTCGTGATCAGAAATCAATCCCGAAGCCACACAGTTGACCGAGGCGCCGCTTTCGCAGATGCAAACTATTTTCATAATGCGTCAAGAAAAACGTTGTTGGAAACGAAGCCAAAAAAGATCCCATTGATCGTGCCGGACCGTGACTCGCAGTACTCGGGCAACAAAGATAGCACCCACTTACTTCCCCGCAGGGAAATTCTCAAAATGTAGTTTCTTGTTCGGAAAATACTGCCTGCAAGCCGGGGCTCGGTCAATAATGCCGGCCTGTCTAGTAGTATCTGCGCTTCGGCTCTGTTACAGAATTCACATCAAGTTCAGCTACCAATGACCCAACGACATTCATTGGACAATGGATATAATGCACACTGGAACGGTTTTCGTAGACGAAGTTATTTTCGCTGTGGAAACATACGAGCGATAAATCGGTCCAAAAAGAAGTATCCTCCGTTAACCGAAATTGTCGACGCAAAAATATTAGTTGCTGGCTCACATCGTCGGTGTCATCAGAATCTTTGTTTTGAAATTGAATAGAACTTAATGGTCAATCTTACTGGGCACTTGTTGATTGCGATTCCTGATCTTGGTGATCCAAATTTCTCCAAAACGGTAGTGTTGTTGTTCCAACATTCTCAAGAGGGGGCTTCAGGAATAATTCTCAATCGCCCATCGGATTCGTCGGTTAGCGACGTCTGGGAAGAGGTGGCCGGCGAGCCGTGTGATTGTGAAGATTTGGTGAGTGTTGGCGGACCTGTCCAAGGGCCCTTGATTGCGTTGCACACCAGTCCCGTGCTGGCCGAGACACAAGTTTTGCCCGCAGGTCCTTCCTCAAACAAGCCTGTTTACATCTCGCTGGCTCGCGAACATCTGATTGATCTGGTTCGGCAACAAGAGCACTCATTCAGGATCTATTGTGGTTACTCGGGTTGGGGGCCAGGGCAACTCGAATCCGAGATCGCCCAAGGTGGCTGGCTGACTTTAAAAGCCAATCCCGAGCACGTATTCAATTCACCCGATGCCCTGTGGCGGCAGGTTTGTGATGATGTAGGAAAAGACGTTTTGCTGCCGCTGTTGGGACAGCACTTTTCCGGCGACGCATCACTGAACTGAAAATTCAGAGCGATTTCAGACATCGACGTCCACGCCGCCGACGCGGCTTACCGAATTTTAAGTAGTGGACGAGGTTATGAGTCCCTGTGCCTGTATTGAAAGATTTGATGCACTAAATCGCCAAAATCGAGTTGATAGCAATCGCATAAAAGAAAAACACGGAGGCACGGAGGACACAGAGAAATTACTTGTCGTCTTCTCTGTGCCTCTGTGTTTTCAATCACTTTTTCTTCTTCGCTTTGGCCTTGGCCTTCGATTTTTTTCCGCTTGCTTTGGCACCTGATTTCTTAACGGGCTTTTTCTTTTCGCCGAAAGCGGCTGCCCAATTGTCTGAGTACTTTTTGGTTGTGCCGCTTCTTAAAATCGTCATTGGTATCTCTTAAGCATTGAAATTCAGGTCGGGACCGCAGTTTGTACGCAGGTGGCGAAACCTACGAAATCATTTTCTTGTACCTGAATCGTCGTGGTTCGTCTTCCTTGATTCCCAAGCGTTCGCGACGCTGCTGCTCGTAGGTCTGGTAATTCCCTTCGCACCAGTGAATGTAACCGTCGCCTTCGAACGCCAGGATGTGGGTCGCGATTCTATCAAGGAACCAACGATCGTGGCTGGTTACTACGACGCAGCCCGCGTAATTTTCGATCGCCTCTTCGAGCGCGCGAAGCGTATCAACGTCGAGGTCGTTGGTCGGTTCGTCAAGCAACAGAACATTGGAACCTCGTCTCAGGAGCTTGGCCAGATGAACCCTGTTGCGTTCACCGCCCGATAGCACGCCAACTTTCTTCTCCTGATCGCCCTGGCGGAAATTGAACCGATTGACGTAAGCCCGAGCGTTGACCTTTCGTTTGCCCAGTTCCAGCGTATCGTGACCTTCTGAGATTTCTTGATAAACAGTATTGTTATCGTTCAAGCTATCTCGCGACTGGTCAACGTAACCAAGCTCAACCGTTTTGCCGATTTTCAAAGAACCGGAATCGGGTTCTTCCTGCCCGCAGATCATTCGAAACAGCGTTGTTTTGCCGGCGCCGTTGGGGCCAATGATTCCGACGATACCTCCCGGTGGCAGGCGGAAGTTGACGTTCTCCATCAGGATTTTGTCACCGAAGCCTTTGCAAAGATCCTTGGCCTCGATCACAACATCACCGAGATGCGGTCCGGCTGGGATTTGAATTTGCAGCTCTTTCTCTTTTTCTCGCTGGTCTTCATTGAGCATCTGCTCATAACTACTGATCCGAGCCTTGCTCTTCGACTGTCGAGCTTTGGGCGACATCTTGATCCACTCGGCTTCTCGCTTCAGCGCCTTGAGTCGAGCTTCGTTCTGGCTTTCTTCTGCCTTGAGTCGCGCCTGCTTTTGTTCCAACCACGAAGAGTAATTGCCTTCAAACGGATGTCCCTCGCCCCGATCCAGTTCCAGGATCCAGCCCGCGACATTGTCGAGGAAATAACGATCGTGAGTCACCGCGACAATCGTTCCGTGATAATCTTTGAGTGTCCGCTCAAGCCAATGTACCGAGTCGGCATCAAGGTGGTTGGTTGGTTCGTCGAGTAACAATAGGTCCGGCTTTTCAAGCAATAGCTTGCACAACGCGACACGACGTTTTTCACCACCGGAGAGGTTGGTTACCATTGCTTCCTTGGGCGGAAGATTCATGACTTCGAAAGCCACCTCGATTTCATGATCCAGATTCCACGTATTGCTGGCGTCGATTTGATCCTGAACCCGTGCCATCTCTTTGTAGACTTTCTCCATCGCGGCTTCATCGAGCGGTTCGCCGCACTTGGCACTTAACTCGTTGTAACGAAGTAGCAGGTCACGTCGCGGGGCGACGGCATCCTGCACGTTGTCCCATACATTTTTGGATTCGTCGAGTTTGGGCTCCTGAGGCAGGTAGCCAGCGGTAAAGCCTTCAGTCAAACGGGCTTCGCCATCAATCTCTTTATCGATACCAGCCATGATTTTGAGCAGCGTACTCTTTCCGGCACCGTTTCGACCCAGGACGCCGATTTTGGCTCCAGGGTAAAACGAAAGGTAGATGTTGCTCAGGACAGGTTTGGGACCGTGCTTTTTGGTCATGTCTTCCATTTGGAAGATATATTGTTTTCCGCTCATGATCTTTGTTTGTTTTACTGGGAAGCTAGTTGATTGTTATTAAGTTGACTTGAAATTGAAGATGCGCCGGCTGGCGCCTGAATTTAAATTTTGAACTATTTAATGGTCGTCGAGAAGGCTCTCTCTGTAACGATCATTTTACCGGCAAGTTATTCAGGGAAGGTAATTCAGTCCTGTCTACGAGAAGCGACTACTCCCACTCAATCGTTGCAGGGGGTTTGGAACTGATGTCGTAACAGACCCGATTGATTCCGGAGACCTCATTAATGATTCGCGTAGACATGCGGGCCAGCAAATCGTACGGCAGACGCGACCAGTCGGCCGTCATGAAATCGTCAGTGTCGACGCAGCGAATCACCAGTGCGTTTTCGTAAGTCCTCGCATCGCCCATGACCCCGACACTTTGGACCGGCAGCAAAACGGCGAATAGTTGGGCAGTTTCTCGATACAACCCAGCGTTGACGACTTCTTCGATCACGATTGCATCGGCTTCACGCAGCACGTCGAGTTTTTGTTTTTGAATTTCTCCCAGACATCTTACGGCTAGGCCGGGGCCAGGGAATGGATGCCGCCACACCAAGTGCTCTGGCAAGCCAAGTTCCAAACCCAACCGACGGACTTCGTCTTTGAACAAATCACGCAGGGGTTCAATCAGTTCGAATCCAAGTTGCTCTGGTAGCCCGCCAACATTGTGGTGAAGTTTGATCGTCGCTGCCGGACCGTCTTTGGCAGCTCCCGATTCTATCACGTCCGGGTAAAGCGTTCCCTGGGCAAGGAACTTTGCATCGGTGATTGAGTTCGATTCATCTTTAAAGCAATCAATGAACACTTTCCCAATGATCTTTCGCTTTTCCTGAGGATCTGAAACACCTGAGAGCTCTGATAAAAAACGTTCCTCGCCTTCGACGACTCGGAGGTCGGCTTTAAAGTGGCCGGAGAAAGCTTCGACTACAGCTTCCGATTCGCCTTTTCGGAGCAAACCGTTGTCTACCAGAATGCAGACCAACTGTGGTCCGATTGCTTTGTGCAGCAGCGCCGCGACAACGGATGAATCAACGCCGCCCGAAAGGCCGCATATCACTTTGCTTTCCCCGACTTGGGCACGGATTCGAGCGATCGCTTCATCGGCAAAGTTTGATAGCTTCCAGGTGCCTGTGCATTTGCAAACTTCGTAAAGAAAATTCCGCAACAGGGTCGCGCCCTCGGGCGTGTGAGTCACTTCAGGATGGAATTGCAGACCATACACAGGCAGCTCCGTGTGCTTCACGGCAGCCACCGGACAAGTGTCGGTTCGAGCAAGCGGAACAAAGTTGTCACTGACCTGCTGGACTTGGTCGCCGTGGCTCATCCAAACTTCGGATTTTTGAGGAAATCCTTTAAACAGCTGGTCGTCGCTGGATACTACACAGATCGCCCGACCATATTCGCGAGTGTTGGTGCTTTCGACTTTCCCACCAAGATTTTCGCATGCCAGTTGCATGCCGTAGCAGATCCCCAGAATCGGGATTCCCATCTCAAAGATACCGGGATCACATTTGGGGGCTGATTCCTCGTATACGCTGCTGGGCCCGCCCGAAAGAATCAATCCCGTCGGCTTGTGTTCGCGAATCTGATCAGGCGTGATGCCATGACGTACGATTTCGCAGTAGACATTCTGCTCGCGTACTCGTCGTGCAATCAGCTGTGCATATTGGGAGCCAAAATCCAGAACCAGGATGCGTTCCGAGGTTGCTTTCATTTCCACGTTCGATTCTATTTCTTCAACGGCCGGCATTGATTGTTTTTTCCTAATCCATTGGCGCTTGATTTGAATCAAATTTTTCAAATCGAGAATCCCAGATTATAAGGAAATTCGCTTGGGTTTCTAGCGACTATTTTATTCGCATTGTGCTGGTCGTAGTGGAGTTTGAAAGCACTTGGTATTTTCGGCTGGGTGACGACTGCTCTCTGTTTTAAAAATAGGTCGATGGAACGATATCAGACCGAAGTATCGGCGAGAGCATCAGCGTGTTTCGGAAATGAAACGCATGGGTAGATCGCTAAATTTAGGAAGCTTGATGAAAATATTGATAATCAACGATGACGGGATTCATTCCCAAGGCCTGATCGAATTAGCCAAACTCGCTGGCCGGCATGCGGAAGTTTTTGTTGTTGCTCCTCGAGTTGAGCAGAGCGGAGTGAGCCAAGCGATCACGTTCCTGACCCCCTTGTTTCCGATCAAGCTGACAGGACAAGGAGAACTCCAGGACGAGAACATTGGAGGATACTCCGTCAATGGTACGCCAGTCGATTGTTTGAAGCTCGCTATTTCAGAGCTTTGTCCGTGGAAACCTGATCTGGTCTTGAGCGGCATCAACGGTGGAATGAATGCGGGTATCAATGTCTGTCATTCGGGAACTGTCGGCGGTGCGTTCGCCGCATCGACATTTGATATTCCGGCCATGGCGGTGAGTTTGGAATACTCGGCTGATGGAATGGACTTTGCCAAAGCCGCCGAAGTCGCGTTGCCGTTGATCGAAAAACTTAACAGGCTCTCGCTTCCTCCCAGAAGCGTATTGAACATCAACATTCCGACGATTGCTTTGTCTGGCAAGCCAACCGACGTTGAAGTGGCTTATGTGCCTGTCGAGACCAACCCAATGGCTTATCATTTTGATCAAGGAAGCGACCCCAAGGGCCGGCCTTTTTTCTGGTCAACCATGCGTCCCCAGCCAGAGCCTTCGCCGTTTGAGACCGATGCCGAAGCCTTGCGACAAGGCAAGGTTACAGTTTCAGTTTTGACCTACGATATGAACTTGCGTTCCGGGCTGGAGGATTTGCGAAAGGCCGTCGGGGTCGATTCAAGTCAGAATGCACTCAACAAAGAATAGAATATGAGTGAAACAGCAAAGTTTGGAATTGTTACCGTTTCGGATCGAGCCAGCCGTGGCGAGTACGAAGATCGAGGTGGCCCGGCAGTAGCTAAGTATCTTTCGGAGGTGGTCACGACAGAGTTTGTTACCGTCGCAAAAGTTATCTCCGACGATGTCGAGTTGATTGAAAAAACGCTTGTGGAACTTTGTGACCGCCATGAATGTTGTCTTGTTGTTACGACCGGCGGAACGGGTCCAGCGCCACGCGACGTTACGCCAGAAGCGACCGGTGCCGTCTGCGACAAGATGTTGCCGGGCTTTGGCGAGCTGATGCGGCAAGTCTCGTTATCCAAAGTTCCGACTGCAATTCTCTCACGACAAACTGCCGGTATTCGTTCCAGTGATGCTGGAGGGTCTTTGATTGTCAATCTTCCAGGTAGCCCCAAAGCGATCGGAGAATGCCTGGACGCCGTGTTCGCCGCCATTCCATACTGCATCGATTTAATCGATGGTCCGTATATTGAAACCGATCCAGAGCGTATCGTATCTTTTCGGCCAAAGAGCAAATGACTCGGAAAATTCGGCGATCTCTTCGACGACAACCACAATTGGCGGTAGTGCATTTTGGGCTGATGGCTTCTGTTGGAACGAAAATGGACGGCACATTTGTGCTGCCCTTTTTTCATTTTGCGTTCGTAATGTCACCATTTTCATTCGTTGATGGCTGGTTTTAAAAGCCGGACGCTATAATCTTAAAGTTCGAGTTCATTCAAGACCGCCGATATAACCTGCCAGGATAGCAATGCTTATTCGCTCTTCTTACGTTCTGTTTCTATATTCGTCCTTATTATTGGTTTTTGAGCTTTGTTTGTTGACTCCATTGACGTCACAAAGCTCGCTCATTGCGAACGAGACCCTGCCAAGTGCTGATTTGAAGCTGGCCCAGGATCGCCCCAATATTTTGTGGCTTTCGGCCGAGGACATTGGGCCCCACTTGGGCTGTTACGGAGACCCGGACGCGGTTACGCCACACTTGGATGAGCTTGCTACGAGGTCCGTCGTCTACGATCTTGCGTGGTCAAATTATCCAGTTTGTGCGCCCGCTCGTACAACGATCATTGGCGGGATATATGCCGCCGCCAGCGCCGCAGGAAATATGCGCAGCGAATCGATTTTGCCCCCGGGCGTGGAAATGTTCCCGCACTACCTTCGCAGCGAAGGATACTACTGCACTAACAACTCGAAAAAGGACTACAACTATTTCATGCCCAAGAAGAATGTGCCTTGGGACGAATCCTCCAAAAAGGCCCACTATCGTAATCGAGAAGAGGGCCAGCCTTTCTTTGCGGTCTTTAATTATAACGGGACCCATGAAAGCAAGATTCGAATAAGACCTCACAAAAAAATTATCGATCCGGCAACAGTTCATCTGCCGAGCTACTGGCCCGATATTTCTGAGGTACGCAACGATTGGGCCCAATACCACGATAACATTACCGGCTTGGACAAATGGGTTAACACGCAATTGCTTGAATTGCAGCGCGAGGGACTTGCTGAAAGTACGATTGTTGTTTTCTTTGGCGACCACGGAAGCGGCATGCCGCGACACAAACGATTTGCCGGTGATTCGGGAATGCGGGTCCCTTTGATTGTTCATGTACCGAAAAAATACAAGCAACTTGCTGCCAAAGATTATTCTCCCGGCATTCATTCCCAGCGCCCCGTCGGCTTTGTTGATTTTGCCCCAACGATGCTAAGTATTGCCGGGATCAAGCCGACTCAAACGATGCAAGGACATGCGTTCCTGGGGCAGCATCAAACTGAAGCACCAAAGTACTTGTATGGTTTTCGTGATCGAATGGACGAGCGTCCCGACGTCAGTCGTTCGATTCGTGATGACCAGTTTATTTACATTCGCAACTACATGCCTCACTTGCCCGCTGGTCAGGATTTAGAGTTTCAGACAAAAACCGACACGACGGCGATGTGGAGGAAGTTGTATGCTGCCGGCAAGCTAAACGACACTCAATCACATTTCTTTAGGCCGCGCTCACCTGAAGAGCTTTACAATTTGAAAGACGATCCGGAGGAGACCATTAACCTTGCTGCCAGTCCCGACTTCGCGGAGGTATTAGAGCGTTTTAGAAAAGAGCATAAGGAAAGCTACCATCGTTTTGGTGATCTTGGATTGGTACCGGAGCCGATCGCTTTTGATTTTAAAGACGGTAAAACATCGCGCCGGTTAATGGTCGAGGAAAAATCGGAATTCCCATTGGATGAGATTTTTGAAGTGGCCAACTTCGCTGTCGATCAGCGATTCGACAAGTTGGTTTCAGCCAGTCAAAGCCATAGCCCAACGGTTCGGTACTGGGCGGCACTGGGAATGTTGATCGATGGAGGATCCAGCTTTGATGACGCCAGCGAATCATTGGGTACCTTGCTCCAAGACAGTAGTCCGGTTGTTGCAATCGTGGCTGCGAAGGCACTTGCCGCGCACGGCACTGAAAGTCAAAAGCAACTTGCAATATCAAAATTGGTCCACTTCGCTGATTTCAACAACTCAAACGTGATGGCTGCAGTTCACGCGCTTAACGCGATCGAGCGACAAGCGGCAGAGGATCTTCGGCCTTTCGTAGATCGGCTCAAAAACTTACCCACCGAGGATGGAAAAACGAAACGAGGTGGCGGTTATATCCCGAGAATTTTGCGCTCGATCGAATCGAAGATAAATAACTTGGACCTTCAAAAGTAGTTTCGCAGCGATCGAACCGTGCGAAATACGGCATATCCCCTTTTTTAGTGTGATCTTTCACTTCGCACCCAGTTAAAGAGGTAAAAATTCACTTATTTGTTGAATTTTAGCCTTTTATTCTTCGATTAAGAATGTATTATCCAAATAATGTAAGCGGTTACATGGACTCTTGTCGTTGCGGTTGTCAAGTTCAAAGCTTACATGAAGATCGTGAGGTAGGTTTTCCTTGCCTTCAAAGTTTCGTCCTCATTTCCACAGGTGCAGTCGTGAAAAACAATTCTCGTAATCGCGCGTTTACTCTTGTTGAGCTGTTGGTGGTCATTGCGATCATCGGTATTTTGATTGGAATGCTACTTCCTGCGGTCCAGCAAGTTCGTGAAGCTGCTCGTCGGACGACATGTTTGAACCAGTTGCGGCAGATTGGTTTGGCAGCGCATAACTTTGAATCGGGCCACGGTCATTTCCCAACTGCAGGTGGGACAACCGCGACTGAGTGGGAAGCTCGAAGAGAGCTGAATTCTCCAGAGTTCGGTTTCGAGAATGCGGCTTGGTCTTACCAGATCCTGCCTTTCCTGGAGCAAGACAACCTGTTTGATTTGCGAGACCAGCTTGTCAACGATTGGAATCTAATTTACGACGTGTCGATTCCGTTCTACAGCTGCCCTTCCCGAGGAGAGTCTGAGAAGATTCTTTCCGGTGGTGCGCTTCGAGAGTTTTCGATGGATTATGCGGGAGTTATTGGGTCTTGGAATATTGATTTTTGGGGTGGGGTATTCCCAAATGGCGGCACTAACCCAGCGGATTGGGGTGGGTTCCAGTGGCAAGTGGCTAATCATGATATTAACCCGAACGAAGGCGTAAATGTTTGGACTGGAATTATCGTCAAAGATGCTCACGTCAATTACTCCAACGACGAGATTACCAAAGTTGCCCGCGTCAGTAACGTTCCCGATGGTACGAGCAATACAATTATGTTCATGGAAAAATCAAGAGACGCTCAGCATTACACGTTGTTTGCAGCTGATGCAGAGAGTGGTGGTTTTTGGGAAGGTGGAATCAGCAAGCCTTCTGATTGGCCCTGCGTTCGTGGATTCATGAATGTACCTCCGATCACTCCTGACTCAGCAGCCCGAGCGTCGAGTGGTACGATTCCTTTCGAGCCTAGTTTTGGTAGTGCTCATCCTGGAACTACAAATGCGGTTTTAGGCGACGCTTCAACCCACGCCGTCAGTAGCAATGCCAGAGGATTAGTTCTCAATCAGCTTGGCACGCGAGGAGGTGGTGAAGTTGTTGGTATTAGTGATCTATAAGTGATCAATAGTCTCTCTTAACTCGGGTTAGTTATATGTTTCGAATCTGCATCGTTTTAACCGTTGGCCTTTTTGTTGGTTTTGTTTCAGGCTGTAGCGATCCGGTCGGAGCAAAAATTGAAAGCCTCAACGCGACAGCTCCGCAGCGCTTAGCCAATACCTACACCTTTTTTCAAGCCAGAAACGGATATCGAGGTCCGAAGAACGAAGCTGAACTGAAGGAGTTTTGTGCTGACCCTAATAATAAGAAGGGGTTCGAAAGAGCTGGTATTGATTTGTCTAACATCGATGCACTGTTTGTCAGCCCACGAGATAATCAACCCTTCAGGATAAGGTATGGAGTGGCTGGTTCTCCGATGGGATTCAATGAACCATTGGTTTTTGAAAGCGTTGGTGTCGAAGGAGAAGTGATGGTTGGATTTGGCGATTCCAAGTCCAAATTGATGTCTCCCGAAGAAGCTGACGAGTTGTTCTCTGCCAAGAAGCCCAAGAGGAAAAAGAAGCTAGAACGAGGCGACTCAGCAGAAGACGCAGCCAAGATTGAACAGTAGGTGTTGCTTTACGACTCGATCATTGCCCGCCAGCCCTCAAAGCGCTTCCGAATTACGTACGATTCAGCCCGAGTGCCGGCGAAAGTTCTCAAAAAAAAACGCCGCTTCGAATGAAGCGGCGTTTTTTTGTTTTGGTTCAAACGCGGGGCGAACTACCTCGGCTTGATTTCTCTTCCGGGGCGGCAAAAACCGATTTCTTCGAGAGATTTGTAAACCTCATCCAGTGTCTTCTCGCCAAAATTTGAAATACTCAAAAGCTCTGCACGAGTCGTGTTGAGTAAGTCGCGAACGTTGAAGATACCTTTTTCTTCCAAACAATTTGTCGTCCGAACCGTCAAGCCAATTTCAGCTGTGCTTAGGTCCAGCTTCTCTCTCAAGTTTCTTGTTTCTTCTTCTGCCGCGCTGAGCGGTATGCGAGTTCTCGCCATGGGGTTCCTTCCCAAAAGTAAATTGATTCGAATTTAACCTGCGTGCCACGGTCCTCGTGGTTGCTTCAACTCGTTCTCAATATAACATATCCAAGTAACAGATCGATGAGGTCGAACTGGTGTAGAATAAAAAACACAACATGTGCTAGCACTTTTCTTTCGTTTGCCTCTTGTCAATTGGTGCAATTAAAAAGCTTTGAAAACAGAAGGCTTGGTTTAGGAAACGATATGCGTGAAATTTCAACGGATGAAATTCTCGGCCCGCTCAACGAACAACAGCGAGCCGCCGTCAGTCAAATCGATGGACCGCTATTGATTCTTGCTGGCCCAGGCAGCGGAAAGACACGGGTTATCACGCATCGCATCGCCAACATCATTGCCCACGGTGTGCCGTCCTATAACATCTTCGCCTTGACGTTTACCAACAAAGCGGCCGATGAAATGCGGACACGGCTAAAGAGTTTGGTGCCCGAGAGTCGGACTTGGACCGGGACGTTTCATCGATTCTGCTCACGGCTATTGCGCGAACATGCGGCGCTGGTTGGGCTCAAGCCGAACTTCACGATCTACGACATGGGCGATTCCAAGAAAGTGATGAAGCAGGCGATCGCCAACGCAGAAGTCGACTTGCGACACTACTCCGCCGATATGCTGATCAATCAAATCAGTACCGTCAAAAGTAGCGGAGTGACGGCGGCCAATTTCCGGCCTCGTCCGGGGCACGCGCTCGATGCGATCGTTACCAAAGTCTACCCGGAGTATCAAAAACTTTTAAAA
This sequence comes from uncultured Pirellulaceae bacterium, assembly GCA_964433035.1. Classification (GTDB taxonomy): domain Bacteria; phylum Planctomycetota; class Planctomycetia; order Pirellulales; family Pirellulaceae; genus Mariniblastus. The sequence goes on from CAYSQZ010000070.1 coordinate 13,532, forward strand.
CTGGCCAACGGTGTGGACTTTGACGACCTCCTTTTGCACGCGGTTGACTTGCTGACCAATTCGCCGGAGATCCGTGAGTCGCTGGACCGGAAGTGTACTTACATGATGGTGGACGAATATCAGGATACCAATCTGGCTCAATATAAACTTATCAGGTTGCTCAATCATACGGTCCAGAATCTCGCGGTCACGGGCGATCCGGATCAATCTATTTATGGTTGGCGCGGTGCGAATATTCGCAACATTTTAGAGTTTGAAAAGGACTATCCTGACGTCAACGTGGTACGGCTTGAGCAAAATTATCGGAGCACAAAATCCATCCTTCGCATCGCTGACCAACTGATTAGCAACAATCGGCAACGGAAAGAGAAGAAGCTGGTCACCGATAACGCGGAGGGAGACCAGGCCCGATTGGTCACGTTTCCTTCTCCTCAGGATGAAGGGTTCGATATCGCCGATGCGATTGCGTTGGCGATTCAGAAAGGCGAACGGCGTCCGCGTGATTTTGCGATTCTATATCGGGCCAACTACCTATCTCGGTCACTTGAGCATTCACTGCGGTCGGTTGGCGTTCCGTATCAGGTTGTTAACGGCCACGAGTTTTATCAGCGTCGAGAAATCAAAGATGTCATCGGCTATTTGCACTTGCTCAACAATCCTGATGACAATGTTGCGTTGGAGCGTGTTATCAATGTTCCTCCGCGTAAAATTGGTAAAGTGACGCTGACTCGTCTCCGAGATTATGCGCGGCAGAGCAACATCTCGATGCTGCAAGCGGCGCGAGACTGCGAGCAGATCGATACGATTTCCAAGTCGCCGACTGGCAAGATTGCTCAGTTTGTCGCGATGTATGACCGGCTTGCTGCGGTCGCGACCGAAGAAGTCGAGAAGGTGGTTCAAGCGGTTCTTGATGAAACTGGATATCGGGATTGGTTGACAGCCGACGGCAGTGAAGAAGGTTTTGAGAGAGCCCGCAATGTTGATGAACTGGTCGTAGCAACTCAAGAATACGATCGAGATCATCCTGATTCTTCAGAGCACGGTGGGCTTGAGGGATACCTTGAACAGGCTGCCTTGGTTTCGGATACCGATATTTGGGAATCAGAAGCCGAGTTTGTCACGTTGATGACACTTCACGGAGCCAAGGGCTTGGAATTTCCGTGCGTATATATCGTTGGGCTCGAAGATGGAATTCTTCCGCACGAGCGTAGTTCGGGTGATGACAATGAGATCGAAGAGGAGCGGAGGTTACTGTTTGTGGGAATTACGAGAGCCAAGGAGCAACTTCAGATTAGTCGTTGTTTGAATCGGTTTCGCAAGGGAAGCTACTGGCCGGCGATCGCCAGTAGGTTTTTAATGGAACTACCACGCGAAGAGATGCAGATTTTCGAGCCGGTTTCCAGTCACCATTTCGATGATGAGGCGCTTGCCGATTCAATTGCTGATCTTGATCCGTGGATGCACGATGGGCTACCTGAAATTGACATCAATGAAGACATGGGGCCTTCACTTGGAATCCATGAAGGGCAGGACGACCAGGATAATCAAGGTGAAGATTTTGGGGATGTGGTTCGCGAGTCGATTGCCGCAGTTCAAGCCGATGGTGATTCGAGCGATTCGTTTTCTGCTGGGACTTCAAGCGGTTCGTCTGCCAAATCCGCCACGACGTTTCCTCGAATCGTCACGGCGGCCCAGATTGAGGCGCAGCAAGAAGCGATGCAATCACATATTCGGCTTCACCCGGAAAGCTATGAAGTTGATATGGAAGTCGAACACCCCGAATACGGCGTTGGCCTGATTGTTGAGATCACGGGCAAAGGGGCCAAGCGAACTGCGACGGTCGATTTTGAGCGGTTGGGAAAGAAGCGTTTTCGTTTGGCGTTTTGTAATTTGCGTGTTAGTTGAAAGGAATACGCGCAGAGCCGCGGATGCGCAGAGCGATAGAGACGCAAGGCATAGACACGGGAGGATTGATGGATTGTTAGATTCGAGCGTTTTTACCAACAACGGAGCAAGGCAGAAAGTGCCCCTGCCAGTGCTACTGCACCGGTACCATCATTAAATGAAGGTACGGTGCAACGCTGCTGATCATGTTTGTGATCATGTGGAACCTGCACATAGGCCTGACTCTGGTCGCAGCCGCTGCAGCATTGCCCATACCATTCCACGGCATCTCGATATTTATCTAAAATCATCGAGACGCGAGTCACAGGGTTAGCCGCTTTTTACGCCAACGGCGTTAGATCAATAGCCCAAGGTTCTTGAACCTTGGGTTCAATGGACAGCGAGCGCACACAATCCCAACGGGATTGGATCAGTTTTGCGTTATTGAGATCAAACCCCTTTGGGGTTTCAAGATAGATTGTCTTTTTACCCAGGGTTCAAGAACCCTGGGCTTTTTGGTTGAACCCCGTTGGGGTTTGGGAACGAGGTGGAGTTGCCAGGGCGGCGATTCCTCGCCCTTTAAAACAAACCAGCAACGGACGGGCCATCAGCTGGCCGTCCGGTCGCAACGACAAGTGTTGGTGCCAGTCCGGCCTAATCAAGCGTCTGGGCATCGGCGATGTCAAACTTTCCAGCCCGTTGGACGACCTTGCCGGTTTCTTTGCAAGTCCGATTCTCTACCGGACCGTTCCAAAAATCGTCCATGATCTTGTGTAGGTCTTGATCGATGTTCTTGAGTCGAAATTCAGCTTCGTAAACAAGATGCTCATCATCAGGGCAATACCACTGAAGCTTGTCCTGCGTTCCTTCTTCTGGACGGGGAAACTCGACGATCAAGCCAATCGTTCCTTCTGGACGTTGCGGTCGATGTGGCACGTGGCGGGGAATCAGAAACATCTCGCCTTCTTTGATCACAACGTCGTGAGGCGGAGTTCCGTCGAGAGGTCTTAGTCGCACCGCGATGTCGCCCTTAAGTTGATAGAACAACTCTTCGGTCGGGTTGACGTGGTAATCGTTACGCGTGTTGGGCCCTTTGGACACAAAAACGATTACGTCGTCGGCCTCTTTGTAGAACTGCTTGTTCATCACCGGCTTTTTGAATTCGTCGGCGTGTTCTTCGATCCAGCCCATCAAGTTAAATGGTTTTTTAATTGCCATGGTTTCTCTTCTTCGCGTTGGCGTTAACGGAACGATCGGCACTCACTGCTCCGTCAAGCTAAATAGTTTGCCTGCCCAAGCTTTGGCTCGAGAAAGACTCGAGCCAAAACTAGCTGACAGATTGAGGTTCAAGTTGGGACAGGCTTGGCAGGGCAATACCCAGTCACAGAGTTACATTGCTTTGACTTTAGCCACGATGTTGGCAGCGGTAATGCCGAAGTGCTCGTAAAGTTCTTCAGCAGGCGCCGAAGCACCGAAGCCATTCATTCCGACGAACTCCCCGTCGACACCAATGTACTTTTCCCAGCCCATCTTGATTCCGGCTTCGACTGCAACCCGTTTGGCAACTGCGGCCGGCAAAACGGACTCGCGGTATTCGGCAGGTTGTTCATCGAACAACTTCCAGCACGGCATGCTCACCACGCGAGCTTTGATGCCATCGCCCGCGAGCGTCTCGGCGGCTTCGACGCAGTATTGAAGCTCCGATCCCGTTCCGATCAAAATCGCGTCTGGCGTTCCGTCGGAATCATGAACGATGTAGCCACCCTTTAACGTCCCCTCTGCGCTGTTGTACTTGGAACGATCAAGCGTAGGAAGGTTTTGTCGGCTTAGTACCAAAACTGAAGGCCGCGTTGAATTTGAAAGCGCCGCTTCGTAACACTTGGCGACTTCGTTCGCGTCACCAGGTCGCATCACCAACACGTTAGGGATCGCTCGGCAAGCCGCCATGTGCTCGACCGGCTGGTGAGTCGGGCCGTCTTCACCCAATCCAATCGAATCATGAGTCATGATATACAAAACCGGCTGATGCATGATGCTGCTCAACCGCAGCGACGGACGAAGGTAGTCGGTAAAGACGAAGAAGGTCGCGACGTAGGGACGGATGCCACATAGCGACATACCATTGCCAATCGCGGCCATCGCGTGCTCACGAATGCCGAAGTGAAAGTTCTTTCCTTTGTAGTCGTTGGCTCCAAAGTGCCCTGCCCCTTCGGCGTCGTTGTTCGATTTGTTTGAGCCAGCCAAGTCAGCGGACCCGCCAATTAGAAATGGAATTGCTCCCGCAACCGCGTTGAGGACCTTTCCAGACGAAGCACGAGATGCCATACCCTTGGCGTCGGCATCAAACGTTGGCAGCGATTTTTCCCAGCCGGCAGGAAGTTCATTTTTACCCATCATCTCGAGTTCGGCTGCTTCGGCAGGAAACGCTTTAGCGTACTTGGCATACTTTTCTGACCAAGCCGCATAGGCCTCGGCGCCACGCTTTCCAGTTTTTGACTGGAAGTGCTCAATCACGTCTTCAGGGACAGCAAACTTGTCATGCTTCCAGCCATAACTTTCTTTGGCCAGTGCGATTTCTTCGTCACCAAGTGGCGATCCGTGAGCGCTTGAGGTGTCTTGTTTGTTTGGCGCGCCGAATCCAATGATACTCTTAACGATGATCAACGTCGGCTTGTCCGTTGTTTCGCGGAACTTGGCATAAGCCGCATCGAGACTTACCAAATCGTTGGCATCGGTCACGGTGATCACACGCCAGCCGAGGCTTTCAAATCGTCCGGCGACGTCTTCGCTGAAGGCCAGTTCCGTGCGACCTTCGATCGTGATCTCATTATCATCGTAAACCCAGCAAAGGTTGGATAGCTTTAGATGGCCGGCAAGCGAAGCAGCTTCGCAGCCGATCCCTTCCATGATGTCGCCATCGGAGCAGACGGTATAAGTATCGAACCCAAACAGTTCGAAATCGGGACGGTCGTAAGTCGCTGCAAGCCACTTACCCGCGATCGCCATTCCGACGCTGTTCCCCAAACCTTGACCCAACGGACCGGTGGTCGTTTCGATACCTGCCGCGTATCCGTATTCAGGATGGCCGGCACAAGGGCTGGTCATCTGTCGAAAGTTGCGAATGTTGTCAAGCGAAACAGCCGGGCCATCGACTGGATTGCCGGCTTTGTCCGTCTTTGAAACTCCAGCCAGATGAAGCAGCGAGTACAGTAACATCGAAGCGTGACCGCAAGAGAGAACAAACCGGTCACGGGCAATCCAGTTGGGATTGGCTGGATCGTATTTCATATGGTCGGCCCAAATCGAATACGCCACTGGGGCCAATGCCATTGGAGTTCCCGGGTGACCACTGTTGGCTTGCTGGACCGCATCCATCGATAGAGTGCGGATGGTACTGATGGCTGTTTGTTGAATTTCGGACGCTGTCATTGTGTTCCTCTGGACCAGGGTGGTCAAAAAATTAACGTTCTAATTGGCTCGGCAAAATCCGAAAATTGTTATCTTCCCGCACGAATCGGCCTTACTCATCGTAGGCATTCGTATCGTTTTAACGTTGCAGCCAAAAAATGGCGAGAATCTAACTAAGAACCCCAAAACCTGAGCCGTAAATATAGGTGTGTCGTCGGTCCAGATATGGTCAGTGCTGGAGTAGGACGCTGCGGCGACAAAGTGTCTCCTGTCACGCCGTTGGGGATCGGTTCTTTTGAATCGGTTTTTAAAGTTTCCATAATTAGACAAAATTATCATCGGATTGCGAAGACGGGCAATGCTTTGAAGTCGGGTTAAATCTTGATTTCGTGGCCCAATGAGCAGATTGGCCCAACTTGCTGGTCATTCGGTTTTGACGGTTTTTGGAAAGCCAGTTACCATGGGTTGAGTATTCCGCTTGAGGAGAGATTATATGCGTCGCGCCGAGAAAATGATTCCAAAGAATCCACAACAGAGGCCATCCGGACTTCAGCCGGGTGCTGCGTCGATCAGTCGCCGTTCTTTCGGCCGCGTAGCCGCCGCAATCGGTGCTTCCGTGGGCGTGTCGTCTTTGCCTGGTTCTTTGGTTTATGGAACTCCGCTTGATCGCAAAGCCTCTCCCAATGAAAAATCGCCGGCCGAGTTGGTGACTCCTGCGGCCAAAAAGGCGATCGACAAGGCACTGGGTTATCTGGTGCGCAGCCAGATCAAAACTGGACGCAAGCGAGGTGCGTTTGGAAGCAACGGATATGCCGCTGGCGTAGCGACTGCTTCGCTTGGTGGCTTGGCTTTGATGTGTGGTGGACATGCTCCGGGCCAAGGTCCATACGGGCGGGCAATCGACATGTGCACAGAGTATGTGTTGAACAACGTTCGGGACACAGGTTATATCGCGACTCGAGGTGGAGGCTCCCGGGAAAACATGTACGGCCACGGCTTCAGTATGTTGTTTCTCTCGCAGGCTTACGGGATGACTCGCAAGGCCGAGATTGCGGATAAACTTCGTAAGGCAGTCAAGCTGACTTGCAAGTGTCAAAATGCCCAAGGCGGTTGGAGATACCAACCTACCAAGAGCGATGCCGATCTTTCGATTACCGTGTGCCAGATCATGGGGCTTCGAGGTGCTCGTGATTCCGGCATCGACGTTCCTGATGAAGTTCGCAGTAAGTGTATTGAGTACGTCAAGAAGAGCCAGAATAAAAACGGAAGCTTTCGCTACACGATGCAAGGCGGACACACAACGTTTGCGATGACTGCTGCCGGCGTCACGTCGTTGTACAGCGCCGGAATCTACGAAGGTAAAGAAGTTGAAACGGGGCTGGAGTATTTGATGAAGTACAAGCCCAGCGGCGGGTCCCAGTCGGGCGGGCATTACTTTTATTCCAACTACTACGCCATTCAGGCGGTTTGGCACGCTGGTGGAAAGCACTGGGACGAGTGGTATCCGGCGATTCGTGATCAGCTTGTCAAAAATCAGACGGCTGGAGGTTCGTGGCGATCAAGCGAAGCCGGTGAGCAATTCGGCGCTGCGATGGGAAGCATCATCTTGCAGATGCCACTGAATTATTTGCCGGTTTTCTCACCGTAATCGCTTGCTCGGAAACAAATATATTTGCTGCCTTGCCTTTAAGAGCAGTGGACGAGGT